>JASIAM010000061.1 GCA_030041985.1 Bryobacteraceae bacterium
CGTTTAGGGCAAAGGAGATTCCAATGAGACGCTGCGCATTCGCTGTGCTGGGGGCCTTACTGTTGGTGACCGCCAGTTTCGCATCTACCCAACAGCCCCCGGCTGTGGGAATAACCATCATTCACGTTCCTTGCGATGGCCCAGCCTCGGGGCCCGTGCCTCCGGTTTTGGTCTAAGCCATTGATCGGTTGTGACCAAACTATAGGTACCTTGGTACTAGACCCCGCCATGGTATACTCGGCCCCAAAACATGAGATTGTGCAGTCTTTTGCTCTGGTGGGGCGGTACGTTTCTGCTTACCGGTCTGTTGTTGCGGATGGTAAGCGCCGGTTTGCACACTCGTTTACCCTTTTTTACAGCGTATCTGGGAGGCACGCTTACAGAGGCAGTCGGCCTGCTTTTTTTCCGGCCGGTCACCTCGCACGCATATCTGGTTGCCTACTGGTCTTTGGAATTTTTGACGGCGGTTCTATCGTTCTGCATTCCTTGGCAAGGCTATACGGAGGCCCTGGCAGCCTTTCCTGGAGTGCGGAAGATGGCACGAGCAGCACTGGGCATTTTGTTTGCGATCGTAGGAGCAAAAACGTTGGTCACTCTATGGGGAAGTGCTCTGTGGGGAAATAGAGTTCACGACATCACCGCCACGATCGGCGAGTTCGAACGGGACTTACGTCTGCTGTTGGCACTGTCTTTGCTCGCATTGGCTGGTTTAGTCGTGCACTATGCCATCCCGATCGGCCGCAACGTCTTATTTATGGTGATCGGGTACGGCGTTTATCTGGGCGTACGCGTAGCAACATTAAACGTGCTCTTCGACTTGGGATTGGTTTTACGGCCTTGGGTAAATCTACTGTTGCAGGCAAGCTGGGATGTTGCGGCGGTAATTTGGTTCGTAGGAATGTGGTCGTATGCGCCTACCCGTTCACCGGATGCGCCGCTCGAATGCGACTATGAGCGTAGTTCGCGGCAAACCATGCGGGCGCTAGGCCAAATTCGAGAGTATGTGGTTCATTGCTGGAGATCATGATGAATCCAGTCTTCATTGTGTTACTTTGTGCGGCGATGGCGTGGCTGTTAGTGCTGCTGCTGCGCCGCGGAGCCGGGGAGGAATTCGGCCGCGGCGCCGGCATTCCGCCAGGCTCGGAAATGGTGGTGCGGCTTCCGCAGCGCTCCCTGTTGCATCAATGCCTTTCGGCGCAGGATTTGGAATTGGTTCGCATGCGCCAGTCGCCGGCTCTGTTGCGGTTGTTCTTGCGCGAACGGCGGCGGCTCGCCATAACGTGGCTCCGCCAGACCAGACGCGAAGCGCACCGCCTGATCCGGCTGCATGTCCACTCCGTCCGCTATGCGGCGGATCTGCGTCCGGTAGCGGAAGTCAAGCTCTTTCTGGCAGTTAGTTTATTCCTCTTGGTCTACGCCGTCACGGTGAGCGTAGTGTGGGGGTACGGGCCTCTGCGCACCCGCCGCTCCCTCCAGTCCATCCAGGCGCTGGCCGGTATTCTGGGAGGGCTGGCTGACCGTATTGTCACCGCCATCGTTCCGGGTGCATTGCCCGGAATGGGAACCGCGGAAGGAGCCGCGCGGTGACCGGGATCGAATCTAACGGCGTCAAGGAACCGGGCGTCGAGCGGGCGATGCGCGATCTCGAAAACCGTACGCTCGCGCGTTTGAACGGCGATCTGAGCAAGGTGGTCTACCTCTCGGCTACCCGTGACTACAATACCGGCGAATACCGGCATGAAGGTCTGGAGCAGCGGTTTGGTAGCGCCGCGGCGCAATTCGCTTTGGCACGCTGCCATCAGGCTGCGTTTCAGAATCTGCTTGAGTGCGATCTTGGCAGCGTGGTTGCGCAATTGACTGCCTACATCGAATCTACCGGAGCCGGCAAGGAACGGGTCCTCGAAAGCTGGCGTCAACTGGAAGCCTATCGCGTGCTGATCCCCGTCACCTGCGATTCCCTAAGCGGCGATTTCTTCATCTCCAATATCAAGATCGCGCTGGAGATTTTGCGGCTGGATATGGCGGCGGCTCGCGGTGATTCACCAGCCTGGCAGCCACCGCGGTCACCCGGCCAATAATCTCCGCTTCGTTCGGATAGGCAAATTCCTGCGTGCGCGCGGGCGATAGCGGGTGGGGAATCGAGATGATCCGATCCCGCATCAGTTCGCACCACGAACAGATATATCCGCTTCGCAGCTCCAGAAACCAGATGGGGCGTTCGTGCTCGGAGCGGTACGACATATGCGCTTGCGGCTTTTGCTGGTCATCGATCTGCACAAACGAGCCAGGGCGCAGCAACGGATACATGGTGAAATCTTCCAGTCCGATGAATCCATAACGCTGCTTGCGGATGTTCAAAGCTTCAAGTAAGGCGACCGGAACTTCGCGCCATATCTCCACCAGCCTCGAAATCAGATTGGTCTTCTCCACGGCAAAACCGGGATCGAAACGCACCGGAAATTGTACGGTCCGGGCCTCATCGTATTCATCGAAAGCCACCTGGCGGGTGCTGGCCAGCGGAATACTCAGACGATAGCCCGCCAAATGGCCGAAGTTCAGATAGAAAGAAACCAGGTCGCTGAACGAGCGGCCGTAAATGGCGCTCAGCGTAAACAGCTTATAAATGCTGGGAGTGGATTCATCATTCTCAATCTGAATCAGGCGCGCGTGCGAAACGGCAAACTCCTCGTTGGCTTCGCCCGCGGCGATCTTACGGCTCAGGTCCGCTACCTCACGCGTGGTCAAGCCCACCTGCGAGCGCAACTGTTTCAGGCGCTCCCCCGCTCGGACAGGCACCTTGATCAGCTCCCCGCTGCGGCTAAGCCCCATATGGTTAGTAACGTACCGCTCGTAACTTGCCGCGGCGACATCTTAGCAGAGCATACTCCCAGGAGGGGAGGTCAATCGGGTTTTTGTTCTACTGCAGTTCCGTCACGGGAATGTCGAAATGAGCGGTATTCACTACGCCTTTCCGCTGAAACTGTACCCAAACGCGATAGGTGCGTGCGCGTGGAAATACCAGGCTGAATTCCACTTGGGGGCCTCCATCGGCGATGATCGGGTGGGTGTGGATCATATCGATCAAATCGTCGCTCGCAGCCAGCATGTGGGCCCAGGCGCCGATGTATTTTTCAAGTCCATCGGCCGGGTTCAGCTTGAAATAAATCAGCGTCCTTTGGCCTGTCAGCGGCTGCGGCGGGTCGGTCGTCATCGAGACTTGCATATTCCCGGCATCCTTCGCCGAGTAATCGCGCTGCACCTTAACGGGAGCCGGCGCCGGTCCGGGGACGATGACCGATTTGGCAATCAGTTGCGGAGTGGCTCCATCGGGGTAGAAGTCGCCCAGCACGCGGTACATGCCTGGTTTGGGAAACGCGATATCGTACACAAAATTGCCGCCATCCTCCAGATGTGGATGATCGTGCACGAAGAACTTTAGGTCCTGGCTGACCACAAACATGTGGAACAGCTTTTCGTGGACTATCTGGAAATTGGTGACCGGGCGATTTTTCCAGGGATCGCGCACTACAAAGTCCAAGGTCACTTTCTGCGACGGAACGATGCGCCTGGGATTCACGCTCAGGTCCAACTGATACTCGACCGGGTCCGGAAGCCCCGCTACCAGTTTCATCCCGCAGCGGGGGCACACCCCCTCCTTATTGGCACGGACATCTGGATCCATGGGGCAAACGTACACTTTGTCCTGCGCCAGCAGAATGCCCCCCAGGAGTAGCACCACACAAACGGCCCAGCGCATCGATGCCATTATGTGCCCGCACAAGCCCGCGCGCAAGCGTACTCCTCCGGGCCGTGGCCCCCGGAATGGTATACTACCAACGTTCCTGGAGGAAATGATGAAAAAGCTGAGCTGGGCGATTGCCGCCGCCGTGACACTCGGGGCCGCCGGCTGGATGCTCGAGGCTTCTGCGGTCAGGATCGATCCCAAAGATCTGCACACCTTCGCGGATGCCCAAACCCTGGTGCCCGGGACTTTTCACAAAATTACCGTGGACGAGCTCCCGAAGCCGTACGACACCAAGTCGACTCCCAACTTTTCCCGCCCCATCCCTCGCCCGGAAGGGGTCATGCCCAAGACACTGCCGGGGTTCAAAGTAGAGCTGTATGTCACCACGGGATTCACCGAGCCGCGCCAGATCCGCACCGCGCCCAATGGCGATTTCTTCGTCGCCGATAGCAGCAAGGGTGAAATCAGGATCGTGCGCGGCTACAAGGATGGGAAAGCGGAAGAGATTTCCACCTTTGCCACGGGTCTGACGCGACCCTTTGGCGTCAATTTCTATCCGGCAGGGAACAACCCACAGTGGGTTTATGTGGGCAACACCAATTCGGTGGTGCGCTTCCCATACAAGAGCGGCGATCTGAAGGCTACCGGTCCCGCCGAAACCATCGTCCCTGAATTGCCTGCGAACGGCAATCACTGGACGCGCGACATCGTTTTCTCTAAGGACGGCAAAAGCATGCTGGTGGCCGTGGGTTCGTCCGACAACATCGACCAGAACGGCAAAAACGAGCACCGCGCCAACATTCTGGAATACACTCCCGAAGGCAAATTCTTAGACATCTACGCTTCCGGTATCCGCAATCCCGTGGGCCTCGGCGTGAACCCGGTAACCGGCGAGGTGTGGTGCTCCGTGAACGAACGCGACGAACTCGGCGACAATCTCGTTCCCGATTACATCACCCACGTACAAAAGGGCGGCTTCTATGGTTGGCCGTGGTATTACACCGGTGGACACCAGGATCCGCGGAAGAAGGACGAACATCCCGACCTCAGAGAACGAGCCATTGTACCCGACGTGCTGATGCAACCCCACAATGCTTCGCTCGGCCTGACATTCTATGAAGGCAAAATGTTCCCGGCCGAATATCAGGGCGACCTGTTCGCGGCCGAGCATGGCTCCTGGAACCGGGCGGTTCGCGCGGGCTATGAAGTCGTGCGCGTGCCTCTCGAGAAAGGCCACGCCAGCGGGGTCTACGAGGATTTCCTCACCGGCTTTGTTACCCCGGAGGGTCAGGTGTGGGGCCGGCCGGTGGGCGTTGCCGTAGGCAAAGATGGCGCGCTCTATGTCACCGACGATGCCGGAAAAGTGATCTGGCGCGTCAGCTACGGTAAATAGCTTCTTGTGGGGCCGGGGCTTTCGCCCCTCCGCCGCCCTTCTGGGTGGCGCTCCGTGGTGACGCCGGGTCTCGCGCGTGCCGTCCAACGCGGTTGTCTCCCGTTTGATCTCGCTCACACTCCCTAGGACGGGGCCGGTTGCCGCCGAGATCAAAAACCGCGAACCCCAAGCCAAAAAGCGCGCGCTGGCTGACGAAATATTGTATTTGCCGCGACGGTGTGTTATTGGTAGGGTACCTGGACACTAAGAAATGGCTTACGTAATTGCCGAACCTTGCATTGGCACTAAAGATACCGCCTGCGTCGACGCATGCCCCGTGGATTGTATCCATCCGAAAAAGGATGAGGACGGTTTTGCCGCATCGGAGATGCTGTATATCGATCCGGTGGAATGTATTGATTGTGGCGCCTGCGTTCCCGTGTGCCCCGTTTCCGCCATCTTCGCGCTGGATGATCTTCCCGAAAAGTGGAGCAGCTTCACGGATAAGAACGCGGCGTATTACAAGCGGTAAATCGCGCTCGACGTATCCGTCTCCCACAAACGCACCGAACCAAGGCGCACGCCGTTGGCGGTGTCGATTCCCTTGTTGAACTCGTCGTAAATATACTTTGCGATATTTTCGGCCGAGGGATTCAGCGTATCGAAGGGCGGAAACTCGTTCAACCACTGATGATCCAAGCGGTCAATGATACCCTGCAGCACTTTTTTGGCCGCCACGAAATCGATCAGCAGCCCGGTGGAATCGAGATCCTGCCCCGCCAAGGTAACCTGGCAGCGGTAATTGTGGCCATGCACGTTTTCGCATTTCCCCCGATAGTTCCGGAGGGCATGGCCGGCCGCGAAACTCTGCTCAATGGTAACTTCAAACATCGAAAAACTTCTCCACGTCGCCGATCCGGGTGGTGAATCGGTAATCCGGCAAGCTGTCGAAAAACACCTGCCCATAGCGTTGCTTCGTGATCCGGTGATCCAGCAGGACCAGCACCCCGCGGTCGGAACGGCTGCGAATCAGGCGGCCGAATCCCTGTTTCAGCGCGATTGCCGCCTGAGGGATCTGGTACTCGTAAAACGGATTCCCCCCGGATTTGCGGATATTCTCGATGCGCGCGCTCACCACGGGATCGTTCGGCACCGCAAACGGTAGTTTATCTATGATAACGCAGCTCAACTGCTCGCCCGGCACATCCACACCTTGCCAAAAGGCCGAAGTCGCAAACAGGACACAATGCGGCGTGGCCCGAAACTCCTCAAGCATCGCCGTGCGCGGCCCGGTCCCCTGCAATAGCGTCGGGTAGTCGATCTCCAGTGAGACAGAATTGTACACAAGCTGCATCTGCTGGTAGCTGGTGAACAGCACGAAGGCACGGCCGCGGCTGTGGCGGAGAATGCGCACCACTTCATCGGCCGCGGCTTTGGGAAATGCCGGGGTGCGCGGATCGGGAAGGTGCTGTGGAATGTAAAGCAGCGCCTGGCGATTGTAGTCGAAGTGGCCGGGAACGACGAGCGACCGCGGATTATTCAATCCCAGGCGTTTTTGCGCGTATTCAAAGCCGCCAGCCACGGCCAAGGTAGCCGAGGTCAATACAGCGGTTTCCAACTGCTCAAACAGCCGGGCGGCGATAATGCGCGAGACATCGATGGGGGTGGCCTGCAGAAAACAGCCGCGGCCCCGTTTTTCGATCCAGTAAACGTACTCCTCGTCCTGCGACTCCATCACAAAACGGAGCGTTTTCCCCAGGTCCTGCGTGCGCCGGAACAGCGGCACGATCTCCTCGGGAGGATTGTGCAACAGCTTCAAATGTGAGCCGATCAGATCGAGCACGGCCAGCACATCGCTATAGATTTCCTCGTTCTGCTCTACGAAGGCTTCGCGGGCTAGAAAGGGCTTTCGTCCTTCGCCCTCTCCGAAGCGCGCGAAGAACTGCACGGTCAGATCATCCAGCCGGTCGAGGATGCGATCCAGTTCCGGAGTGCCGAACTTCTTCAACCTGCTGACCGACGCCAGGTCGCGCCGCAGCTCTTGAAAGCGGTAATTGCTGACCGAGACGCCGAAATATTGCGCGGCCACGTCCTCAATTTCGTGGGCTTCATCAAAAACCACGGCGTGATATTCCGGCAGGATGCCGCCTTCGTAGTTCTCGTCCTTGATCGCGAGATCCGCGAAAAACAGATGATGATTGACGATGATGATGTCGCTTTCGAGCGCGCGCTGGTGCATGGCGGTGAGGAAGCAGCGCTCGAAATTGGGGCACTTCTGTCCCGTACACATATCCGCGCGCGCATCCACCTTGGCCCAGGCAGTGCTGTGTTCCGGCAAGGTTTTCAGCTCCGCCCGGTCGCCGAATTCGGTGGTTGGTTCCCATGCGCGGATAATTTCGAAATCGGCTAACTCTTCGAGCCCCGAAAGCACGGCTTGATTGGCGGCGTCATAGATCTTTTGCCGGCACGCGTAGTTATTCCGGCCTTTCATGTAGCACACGCGGAGAGGCCGCGAAAAATGCTTCTGCAGAAAGGGAACGTCTTTGAAAAACAGTTGCTCCTGCAGATTCTTGGTGCCGGTAGAAACCACGATCCGCTTGCCCGATAGCAGCGCGGGAACGAGGTAAGCGAGCGTTTTGCCGGTACCGGTGCCGGCTTCCACAATCAGGTGGCGTTTATCCGCCAGCGCCGACTCCACGGCCTCCGCCATGGCAACCTGCCCTTCGCGGAACTCGTAAGCCGGATGCCACTGGGAGAGCGTGCCCCCCGCTCGAAAAAACTCACGAGCCGCGCCGGTCTTCGGCGGAGTCCGAACTTCGGTGGGCATTGGATTGATTTGATTGTAGCAACATCATCTCCACGCCCACCTGCGGCTATTCTTTGCGGTTCTCCTCGGGGCGTTTTTGTTGGGGCGCAGGCCGAGGAGCCGCCTGACGCTGAGTTTCCGGACGCGGAGTAGCCGGGGCTGCACGCTGCGGTTCGGGGCGGGGTGCGGCTTGCCGTTGGGACTCCGGACGCGGCACAACGGGGCGTTGTTGGAGTTCGGGACGGGCTTGCGTTTGCGGCGTCGGCCGAACCTCGGGACGCTGCGCCGGCTGCGGTTCCGGCCGATTGGGGACCGCGGACCGCTCGGCCTGGGGTGCCGCCGGACGCGGGGTGA
>JASIAM010000062.1 GCA_030041985.1 Bryobacteraceae bacterium
TTTATGTGGGCCGCGGAGCCATGCAGGAAGATGGCCGCCTCCTGATTGTTCTCACCAATGGCAGCAAGCAAATGCGTATGAGCGGCACTCTAGCCTCCCTAAAGCTCGACGATCCTTCGAAATAAAGTGGGGTCAGGGCTTCGGCCCTGCCGCCGGGCTTCCGCCCGGCGTAGGCCTGTTATTAATGAGCGAATAGCCAAAAGCTGACAACTTAAAACTGACAACTGCTTTTAGCCCGCATTTCTCTGGTTAAACCGCTCGTGCCCGCGCTCGCGGAACTGCTGATGCAGTTGATCTGCCTTGGCGCGCTGTGCCGGCGTGAGCGTCTGGTAAAAGTTCGCGGCCGCATCGCTATAAATGGTTGCCATTTTACCCATCAAAGTGCCGCGAGCCGTCGCAAGCTGCTGGATCTGGCCAGTGTTGTCGGCCTTCACGGCCGCTCGCAGTGCCATCCGATTCTCTCTCAGTTGCTGGCTGACGGGCTTAGCCGCATCGCGAGCTTGCATGAAGATAGTCTTGGCTTGCGCGTGCTGTGCATCGGTCAGATTCAATTGGCGCGTAAGTCGCGCCAGACGCCGCTGCAGGAAATCCCGGTGGGCGCGCTGTGTCGTGCTGCTTTGCGCTGACGGCGCGGTGCTGGCCGCGGGCGCTTGGGCAAAGGCTATGCCGGCCCCCACTGCGCCAGTGGCTATAAACGTAAGTAATTTATTTCTCATAAAGAGTGCTGTTACCTCTCACTTCCCACTCTAAGAACCCCTTGTAAATCCCGTTTGTTGCTCCGGTAAATCTCTGCAAACCATAGTTTTACAAAGCCTTACGCTCGCGGCATAATGGGCGTGCTATGTTTTAGCCGTGCACATACTGGTGGTCGATGACGATGCGGAACTTTGCACCTTGCTTGGCGAGTTTCTGCGGCGCGAGGGCTATACCGTGGATTGCGATCACGAAGGCAACGCCGGCTTGACCAGCGCGCTTGCGGGTGGTTTCGATCTGATAGTGTTGGATGTAATGTTGCCCGGCCTCGATGGTTTCGAGATCCTGCGCCGCCTCCGCCAGCAAAGCAAGGTGCCCGTGATTATGCTCACGGCTCGCGGTGAAGATGTGGACCGCATTATTGGTCTCGAACTTGGCGCCGACGATTACTTGCCCAAGCCGTTCAACCCCCGCGAATTGGCCGCCCGCATCCGTGCCATCCTCCGCCGCTACGAGCAGAGCCAGGAACAACGCGCCCCCTCCGGCCGTCTGGAGATGAACGGCATCGTGCTCGATCCCGGAACACGCCAGGTGTTCAGCAGCGGCAAACCGGTGGAGGTGACTACTTTTGAATTCGATATCCTCGAGATGCTGATGCATTCGGCGGGCCGGGTGCTCTCTCGCGACACTCTGATGGAAAATTTTTATAACCGCAAGGCCACGCCCTTCGACCGGTCGATTGACATGCACATCAGCCATCTCCGCAAGAAACTCGAGCACGGCACGACGCTCATCAAAACCATCCGCGGTGTAGGCTACCAGTTCTGCCGCACGCCGGAAGACGCGCACGCCGAATGAATACCCTGTTCGCAAAGATTCTGCTTTGGTTCTGGACGTGGGTGGCTATTGCCGTCGTCGGCTCGGCGTTCATTTCCGCCTGGGAATTCCGGCGCAACATTTCCGACCGCGAGGCGCCCGCCGCCGAGCTGGTGGCCTTCCAGCTTTCACAGGCCCGCTGGGCTTACGAAACCGGAGGCCGCGGCGGGCTGGCGCGTTTTCTCGATACGGTCCATCGCATTTACGACGCCCGCGGCATTCTCACCGACGAAAACGGCATCGACCTCCTCACCGGAAAGGACCGCTCCGCCCTGTTACAGCGCGCCCGCAACCGCGGGCCGTACGCCTTCTTCCGCGCCAGCCGCTCCATGCTGGCGCGGGCTGCCGACGATGGCCGCTACTGGTACTTCTACGAAATTTCCGGCCACGATGTGGGCATCTGGTTTTTCGAATGGGATCACCTGTTCGTGTTGCTTGCGGCCGTGGTGCTGTGTTACTGGCTCGCCCTACATCTGTCCTCCCCCGTGCGGGAGTTGCAGCGGGCGGTGGAACGGTTCGGCCGCGGGGACCTTTCCGCGCGTGTCAATTCCCGCCGCCGCGATGAACTGGGCGAACTGGCGCGCACCTTCGACCGCATGGCCGGCCGCATCGAAACCCTCCTCACGGCCGAGCGCCGCCTGCTGCTGGATGTTTCTCACGAGCTGCGCTCCCCGCTTGCCCGCTTAGGCGTGGCGGTGGAGTTGGCTCGCACCGGCGCCAATGTCCCGGTCAATCTCGACCGCATTCAGAAGGAGTCGGACCGCTTGAATTCCCTGGTCGGCCAGCTATTGCAGGTCACGCGCGCCGAAGGAGACCCATCCCTGCTGCGGCGCGAACCGGTTCGCGTGGATGAGCTGGTGCAACAACTGGTAGACGATTCGAACATCGAAGCCCACGCCCACGGCTGTGAGCTGCACTACGACCGCAAGCAACCGGTCACCGTGGACGGTGACCCGGAATTGCTCCGCCGCGCCGTGGAAAACGTGATTCGCAATGCGATTCGCTATGCGCCGCGCGAAACCGCCGTTGACGTCTCTTTGGGGCGCAATAACGGAACCGCCGTCCTCGACGTGCGTGATCGCGGCCCCGGCGTGCCCGAAGAAGCGCTGCCACAAATTTTCGATGCATTTTATCGCGTGGACACCGACCGCGCCCGTTCTTCCGGCGGCATCGGCTTGGGCCTCTCCATTGCCCGCCGCGCCATCGAGCTACATAAAGGCGTCATCCGCGCCCGCAACGCCGAACCCGGCCTCGAAGTCGAAATGCAATTGCCGGCAGCTTCCGCGTAAGCGTGGGGCAGGCGGTTCCCGCCTGCCAATGCCGCGCTGGCCCGGCGCCAGCCAAATTCCCCTTGACATTCTACTGGAGACTGTTCATACTCCACCTAGGATGTCTACCAAAGAGCGCCTCGAACTGATGCAAGGCACGCTCGACCTGCTCATTTTGCGCACTCTCCAGCCCGGCCGCGCGCACGGGCACGCCATCGCCAAAGCCATTGAGCGCAACTCCGAGGACGTTCTACAAGTCGAGCAGGGATCGCTCTATCCGGCCCTGCATCGCCTCCTCAAGCGGGGCTGGATCACCGCCGAAGAGGGCACGTCGGAAAACAACCGCCGCGCCAAATACTACCGGCTCACGCGCCAAGGCCGCGCGCAATTGCTCGCGGAAACCACGAAGTGGGAAAGGCTCGCGCGGGCTATCGGCTCTGTGTTACGTGGGAAAGCCGCGGTCAGGCCATGAACCTCGATGACGAAATCCGCGACCACATCGAGCGGGAAACCCAGGAGAATATCGAGCGCGGGATGCCTGCAGAAGAAGCGCGGAACGCGGCATTGCGCAAGTTCGGCAATATCACTCGCGTGAAGGAAGAAGCGCGCGCCGTATGGCGGCACGCATGGCTCGACCAGTTGCTGCAGGACGTCCGTTACGCCGCCCGCATGCTGCGCCGCGATCCGGGCTTTGCCGCGATCGTCATTCTGACCTTAGCCCTCGGCATTGGCATGACCACAGCCATCTTCAGTGTGGTCAACGCGGCTTTGCTTCGGCCACTCGACTATCCCCGCCCGGAGCGCTTGGTCTGGCTCGCCGGCTATGAGCCGAATCTCAAGCGCGATTGGGCGGATTTGAGCGATTTCTACCAATGGCGCGCGCAGGCCAAGTCCTACACGGCGATGGCGGCCTACGAGTACCAGGAAGCTACCCTCGTGACCTCCGCAGGCGGCTACCGGGTGACCGGCGTGCTGACCGGAGGCGATTTCTGGGCCATCACGGGTGCGCGCGCCGCGCTCGGCCATCTGCCTGCGCCAGACCAGCAGGGCGCAATCGTCATTTCGTGGGACCTCTTCGAGCAGCAATTTGCCGCCAATCCACGCATCGTGGGAAGCTCGATCTCGCTCGATGGGCGTCCGGCAACCATCGCCGCTGTGCTGCCGAAGAGCTTTCGGTTCCAGTTTCCCGCGTGGTGGCAAGCCACGGACCCCCACCCCATCGAAGTCTACGCTCCCATACCGCCACTCGCGGGAGCCGGCCGCTACGGGCAAGTTGTGGCCGCGCTCAAGCCGGGAGTAGACCCCGCGCGGGCCCAGGCCGAACTGCAAGTCCTGGAGAAACACATCCTCGAGGCGCCCTCCCCAACGCAGCGCCTTGAGCCATCGCTCGCGCGCGTGGAACCGCTCCAGCAAACCATCACCCGCGCCGCGCGTCCGGCCTTGCTCCTTCTATTTGCGGCCGGAGTTTTCGTTCTGCTGATCGCTGCGGTGAATATCGCCAACCTGCTGTTGTCGCGAGCCACCGTGCGCGAGCGCGAGATTGCTATTCGGGCGGCGATCGGCGCGGGCCGCATGCGCGTGGTCCGGCAACTGCTTGTCGAAAGCGTGGTACTCGCTCTTGGGGGCGGTGCCGTGGGCCTCGCCGTTGCTCGCGCGGCCATCGCCGTGCTCATCCGATTCTCGTTCGCCGCGATACCTCGATTGGTGGAAACCAGCATGGATGGCCGCGTACTGGCGTTCACCTTGGCGGTTTCCATCGCAATCGGATTGCTCTTCGGTGCGGGGCCAGCCTTTGCGCTGCGTGGAATCAATCTGCATGATGCGCTCAAGGCCGGCGCACGTTCCTCGGCCGGTCCACAGGGAATGAGATTCCGCAAACTGCTGGTAGCCGCCGAACTGGCGCTCGCGATGATCTTACTCGCCGGCGCCGGCCTGATGCTCAAAAGTTTCTGGCGCATGAGTGCGCACCCGCCCGGCTTCACGCCGGAAAAGGTGCTGGTCATGAAACTGCGCCTCGCCGGACCACAATACGCTCCCAACGCAGTCCAAGACGGGACCGAACGCTATGTGCGTGAGCTGTTGCGCCGCCTCGAACAAGCGCCGGGGGTGGAGGCCGCGGGCATCGGCAACTGGGTTCTCCTCGCGGGCGTGCACGGCCTTCCCAACGATCCCACGCCCACGCAGACTCACGTTCTCCGCATCACCTTCTCCTCTCCCGGCTACCTGCAGGCGCTCGGTGCGCGCCTGCTCAAAGGGCGATGGCTCACGGATCGCGACACTGGCAAGGCCATTCTCATGAACCAAAGCATGGCGCGCGAAGCGTTTGGCAAAGCCGATCCCGTAGGGCGCAAACTCTCCGTCCCAGCACCGGACACAGTTGTAGTGGGCGTCGTCGCCGATTTGCAATACTCCCAACTGGACCAGGCGCCGCGCGCCGAGATCTATGTCGGATTGGATGGATTCGTGAAATTCCTGAGGACTAGCACCGTGGCCGTGCGCACCGCACGCGATCCTCTCACACTCGCGCCAGCGCTCCGCAAGATGATCTCGGAGATCGACCCTAGCCAGCCCGTCTACAACATCGAAACCCTGGAGCAGTCCCTGTCGGATTCCATCGCGCCCCGCCGCTTCAACCTGTTTCTGCTGGGCAGTTTTGCGGCAGCCGCGCTGCTGCTCGCGATCGTGGGCATCTACGGCGCAATCGCCTACTCCGTGGCTCAGCGCACACGCGAGATCGGCGTGCGCCTGGCATTGGGCGCGGAGCGCGGGCGCGTAGTGTGCATGGTGGTGCGTGAAGGCATGTCGGTTGCGCTCGCGGGCATCCTGGCCGGGCTCGCCGCGGTCCTGTCTCTCGCGCCCGTGATCGCAAAGTTGCTCTATCAAGTGAAAGCCAACGATCCCTGGACGCTGGCAGCGGTGGCCCTCAGCCTGGCAGCCACCGCGCTGGCCGCCTGCTGCGCCCCGGCCCTCAAAGCCGCCTGGATCGATCCCGCCATCACATTGCGATCCGAATAGGCCGCCAGTCTCCAGCCCCCAATCCCCAGCCCCTGAAAAAAGCGACCACCACCTGCCCATTCGCGTCAAAATAGCTATCTATGCGCTATCGACTACTCGGAAACAGCGGGCTGAGAGTATCCGAACTCTGCTTGGGCACGATGACATTCGGCGAGGAGTGGGGCTGGGGTTCCAACCAGCAGGAAAGCCG
>JASIAM010000063.1 GCA_030041985.1 Bryobacteraceae bacterium
CGGGCATGTTCTGGACCGAACGCGGCGCCAATGCGATCTTGGCGCTCCGATGTTGCTACCTCAATAGCCGCTTTGAGGACTACTGGGCTGCCCGACCGGCTGCGTAAGTTGCACTTCTATGTCGCGCACCCCATCCCCGGCTGCGGCTCCGGCCATGAGCGATTCACGGGTTTTTCGAATTTTTCTAACCACTTCCAAAATCAGTTATTTATTCCCAAATCCGAGTAGCCGAAGGGCCCTGTTCACAAGCCCGGGAACTACACTGGGCGCAGGAGGGTTCGGTTCCTTGAAGACGTTCTTACGTGCGCTCTGCGCGGCAGGTTTGCTGAGCTGGCCGGCGCTTGCGGCGCCGCCGCTCACCACCATCGAAGATACTCTCTACAAAGCCGACGGCACGCGGTTCAACGGTATTGTGACCATCTCCTGGAGCAGTTTTATTGCATCGGACCAGTCGTCTATCGCGGCCCAGACGATCACTGTGATGGTGGTCAATGGCCTTTTGTATGTGCGACTGGTGCCCACCACCACCACCAACCCAGAGATCTTTTACAACGTTACTTACAATAGCGAAGGTATGGTGCAATTCAGCGAGACGTGGTCTGTGCCTCCCAGCACGCGGCCGCTGCGATTGGTGGATGTGCGGGTGCCGGGGACTACCGTCACAGGCATCGGCACTACTACCACGGGCAATGGCACCGGCAACGACACTAATGCCCAAGGGCCAGTCCCGGAATCGGACGTCACGGGCCTCGTGGCGGATTTGGCTGCCCGGCCGATAGAGGGTCCCGCGTATGCGCCCGGCGCCGTAGCCATGGTCGATTCCCAAGGACTGATCGATTCCGTCGTTGGCAATCCTGGCGATTGCGTGTTCGTGAATGGTTCGTCCGGTCCTTGTGGCGGGACCGTGCCCGCCTTTATGGATGGCGACCTCCCCTCGGGTATCGTAGACGGCTCCAATAATTCGTTCACTTTGTCCGCCGTCCCCAGTCCGTCCACCAGCCTCGCCATGTATCGGAACGGCCTGTTGCAGAATCAGGGTGTCGATTACACGCTCGTCAACAGCAACATAGTGCAATTCGCCACCGGTAACGTGCCGCAACCGGGTGACACTCTGCTGGCCAATTACCGGACAACTCCCAACACCAGTAACGCTCTGCCTGCTAATTTCCGTCTGACGAATCGCGGCGCGGCTGTACCGCCGGTGTACCCTACCGCGCAGGTTCTTTGTCACGGTAGCGGAACTGCCGTGAGCGCCTCCCGCTTCGCCAACCTGGCCACCTGCACCATTCCGCAAGGATCTCTCAGCGCGGGCGATCGCGTGGAGATCAGATTCGATTTGGCGCATCGGGGAAAGGCCGGCGGGTTCACCTTCCGCTTACAGTGGGGTGCCACCACCGTGCTCGAGCGGACCGCCGCTCCCGGCGATGCGCAGGTCTCCGGCCGCGCGGATGGCGGGCTCGACCAGAGCGGCGCCCAGGTGAGCACTGAGTCCTGGGGTACGGCGCTGCCCTTGAAAGCTACCGTCGGCAATGCGGCCGGTACCTGGTCCCGCGGCTTGGTTCTCAATTTCCAAGGCTCCGTGGGCGCCGCGGGTGATAGCCTGATGATGCGCAACTATGTCGTGGTCCGCTTGCCGTAGAGTCGGCCTACCGGCTCGCCGCTCCGCCGCATTTGACTTCACCATCGCCTCACGATATAGTGCCGAGCATCGGTTCGACCACAAACGATGCGAACCCGCCTTCGCACTATCGGCCTCTTCCTGCTCGGTTCAAGCTGGATTTACGCCCAGCCGCAGCCGGAACAGAAGGCCCTGCCCGCCGAAAAGTACTTCAAGAATGTTCAGGTATTGAAGGGTATTTCGGTAGACGAATTCATGGCGACGATGGGCTTCTTTTCCGCCTCTCTGGGTGAAAATTGCACTTACTGCCATGTCCCCGAGAGCAGTGGAAGCTGGGAAAGATATGCGGATGATAACCCCAACAAGCAGACAGCGCGCAAAATGCTCGTCATGGTATCCGCCATCAGCCGCACTTATTTCGGTGGACAACGCGCCATCACCTGCTACTCCTGCCATCGCGGCGGCGACCGGCCGAAAATCACGCCCAGCCTAGCGGAGCTATACGGTCCGCCCCCTCCCGACGAACCGGACACCTTCGTGACCGATGGCCCTCCTTCCCCTACCGCGGACCAGGTGCTCGACAAATACCTGCAATCCCTCGGCGGAGCCCAGCCGCTGGCTGCACTAACCAGCTTTGTTGCAAAAGGCACTTATAAAGGCTTCTCGGACCCGGACAAGCGTCCCGTAGAAATTTACGCGAAAGCGCCAAACCAGCGGACCACCATCGTCCACACTGCCGGGGGCGACACGATTACCACATTTAGCGGCCATGATGGCTGGAGCGCCGCGCCCGCCGTGTATAGCCCCATGCCGGTTCTCGATCTCACCGGGGACAATCTCGATGGCGCGCGGCTGGACGCGGAGTTATCCTTTCCCTTCGGTATCAAGCAGGCTCTCAAACAATGGCGGGTCGGCTATCCGGGCGTGATTGATGGCCACGATGTTCAGCTTGTCCAGGGTTCCATCGATGGCCGCTACCCGGTGAATCTTTATTTCGATAGCAAGTCGGGCCTGTTGGTGCGTCTGGTGCGTTACGCGGATTCGCCGGTGGGTCTCGCTCCCACGCAAATCGATTACGCCGATTACCGCGAAGTGGCTGGCGTGAAGATGCCCTTTCGTTGGACTGTAAGTTGGCTCGATGGCCGATCCACCACCGAGTTAAGCGAGGTGCAGCCCAACGTCACCATCGACGCAGCGAAATTCGCCCGGCGGCAGTAGCTCACTCGGACCCGCAGTACTCACTCCGAAATGATGGGCTCCGGCCTTTCTTCAGGCTCCGGCTGAAGTTGAGGATTGCGCAGGAGCACCCGCGCTCCCCTGTCGAACTCATCGGTCAGGGCCAGAATCAGAATGATCAGCGCCTGCTCGTTGTCAGGATCGATGCGCAGAACGTCCTGGCAAATGCTCTCGCTTTGCCATGGCTCATGTGCAGCGCCTTCAGTTCCATCACGGCCTCCCGCTCGGCCCCACTAGGTTCCGAAAATCTTCCTTACGATCATTTTCAGTGGATCGTAATACTGGTCCACCACGCGTTCCTTCAGCGGAATAATTGCGTTGTCCGTGATGTGAATTTCTTCGGGGCACACATTGGTACAGCACTTGGTGATATTGCAGTACCCCACGTTGTGTTTGTCTTTCAGATCCTCGCTGCGGGATTGTGTATCGAGCGGATGCAGCTCGAGCGCGGCCGTGTGCACGAAGAATCGCGGCCCTGCGAACTCATCGAACTTGCGGTGATCCCGCAGCACGTGGCAAACATCCTGGCAGAGGTAACACTCGATGCACTTGCGGAACTCCTGGATACGGTTCACATCCTTCTGGCCCATTTTCCAGGAGCCATCGGCGAAGTCCCCCTTGCGCGGCGCGAACTTCTTGATCGTTTTCTTCACGCGGTAGTTCCAGGCGACGTCGGTCACCAGGTCCTTGATCAGCGGAAAGGTCCGCATCGGCTCCACGGTAACCGGCTCCTCCATGGGCAGCGAATTGAGCCGTGTCATGCACATGAGCTTGGGCTTGCCGTTGATCTCCGCCGAACACGACCCGCACTTGCCGCATTTGCAATTCCACCGCACCGCCAAATCACCCGCTTGTTCCGCCTGTACCTTGAGGACGGCATCCAGCACGACCATGCCCTCTGATACTTCGGTGTTATAGTCTTGAAACTTCCCGCCATTCGGGTCGCCCCGCCAGATTCGAAACATCGCGCTGGCCACTTATTTCATCTCCTCGATTACTTGCTTCAATTCTGCCGGCATTTCCGTAATCGGCACTCTCTCCAGTTGCATCTCTCCATCGGAGCCTTGCCGGATTACGATATTAAACTTGGCCGCTTCCGGGTCCTTCTCGGGAAAATCCTCGCGGAAGTGCGCGCCCCGGCTCTCCTTCCGTTCGAGAGCCGCGCGCGCGACCGCTTCCGAAACTGTCAGCAGGTTCTGCAAATCCAGGGCCGTATGCCAGCCATTGTTGAATTCGCGGTTGCCGTAAACGCCCACTTTGGCAGCGCGCTCGCGCAGCTTCCCGATGCCTTCGAGCGCCTTCCGCATTTCCTGATCATTGCGTACAATGCCCACTTCGTCCTGCATCATACTCTGCAACTCGTGCTGGATCTGATAGGGATTCTCGGCTCCACTTTGCTGGCGATCAAAGGGCATTAGCGCTTCCCGCGCGGCCCTCTCCACCTGGCCCGAATCGGAGCGCACATCGCCGTGCTCTTTAGCGAAGCAGGCTGCGTAGAGGCCGGCGCGCCGGCCGAACACCAGCAGATCGGAAAGCGAATTGCCGCCCAGGCGGTTAGCACCGTGCAAGCCCGCCGCGCATTCCCCCGCAGCAAACAGGCCTGGAACCGTGGACATCTGCGTTTCGGCATCTACCTTCACCCCGCCCATCACGTAGTGCGTCGTGGGGCCGATCTCCATCGGCTCTTTGGTGATGTCGATATCGGCAAGCTGCTTGAACTGCTGATACATGGTTGGCAGTTTGCGCTTGATGTACTCTTCCGCATTGGGCACTTTTTCTTTGATCCAGGCAATATCCAGGAACACACCGCCGTGCGGGCTGCCGCGGCCGGCCTTGATCTCCCGTACAATACAGCGCGCCACGTGGTCGCGGGTTAGCAATTCCGGCGGACGGCGCGCATTCTTGTCGCCCTGCGTATAACGCCAGCCTTCTTCCGGATCGTCAGCCGTCTGGCTGCGATAGTTCTCGGGAATGTCATCGAACATGAAACGGCGCCCCTCTCTGTTGCGTAACACGCCGCCGTCGCCGCGTATCCCTTCGGTCACGAGAATGCCTTGCACGCTTGGCGGCCAGATCATCCCTGTGGGGTGGAACTGCACGAATTCCATGTCCAGAAGCGCAGCGCCCGCATGATAAGCCAACGAATGACCATCGCCGGTGTACTCCCAACTGTTGCTGGTGACGCGGAACGCGCGGCCGATGCCGCCGGTGGACAGCACCACGGCTTTGGCGGGAAACAAGAGGAAGCGGCCGCGTTCGCGATCGTAGCCGAACGCTCCCGCTACGCGCCCGCCATCGAGCAGCAGGGTGAGCACAGTGGTCTCCATGTGCACTTCCATGCCTTGATGGATCCCGTGGTCCTGGAGCGTGCGGATGATTTCCAGACCCGTGCGATCTCCCACGTGCGCCAGGCGCGGATAGCGATGCCCGCCGAAATTGCGCTGCAGAATGCGGCCTTCGGGCGTGCGGTCGAATACCGCACCCCAGGCTTCCAGTTCGCGCACCCGGTCAGGCGCCTCTTTGGCATGCAGTTCCGCCATGCGCCAGTTATTCAGGTACTGCCCGCCGCGCATAGTGTCGGAGAAATGGACTCTCCAATTATCGCGGTCGTCCACGTTGGCCAGCGCCGCCGCCACGCCGCCTTCCGCCATTACAGTGTGCGCCTTGCCCAACAGCGATTTGGTGATAACGCCTACGCGTGCGCCATCGGCCGAAGCCTTGATAGCCGCGCTCAACCCCGAGCCGCCAGCCCCAATCACCAGCACATCGTAGGCATGTGTCTGATATTCGACCATCAGATGATTCTCCAATCTCTAATGATGCCCGATGCGCACAGACGGATATAGATATCGCAGATTCCGACCGAAAACAGGCTCATCCATGCCCAGAGCTGATGGCGGCCATTGAGACAAGTCACGCACTCGTAGGACTTCTGGCGGAAGGCCGAGATCCGGTCGAAGCGGCCGCCCACCAGGTGCCGCAGCGAGTGGCAGCCGAACGTGTAGCCACCGAGAAACACCACGTTCGCAGCCAGAATCAGCGTGCCCAGCCCGATGCCGAACTGCGTCCCGCCGGCGGGATTGGGAAACCATAGCGCATCCCACACGTCATACGCCAAGACACCCAGGAAGAACAAAGCGATGTAAAAAAAGTAGCGGTGGACGTTAAATAGGATTAGCGGAAAATGGCGCTCCCCAAGATACGTCTTGCGCGGCTCCCCCACCGCGCACGAGGGCGGGTCCGCCCAGAAGGCTTTGTAATAAGCGCCGCGATAGTAATAGCAGGTAAGTCGAAACAGGCCAGGGAACGGCAGAATGATCAGCGCGGGCGAAAAAATTAGCCAGGAAGGCCACCACGCTGGCATCGGGCCGAACCACGCGAACGGCGAACTGCCGAAAATCTCCGGCGAGTAAAAGGGCGAAAGATACGGCCCCCAGTAATAATTCTTCCCTTGAAACGCGGCCCACGTGGTGTAGACGACAAATGCGCCCAAGCCCAGAAAAACCAGCAGCGGCATCTGCCACCATCGATCGCGGCGCATCGTCTGGCCGAACCCTCTGCGCCGATCCCAGGACACCTGGGCAAAAGACATAGACGGAATCCCCTCTCTGACCGGAATGATAGCCGGAACCCAATGATATCGGGTCTCTGCTGTTCATTTCAAGTTTGCGCACGGACGGAGTACGATGTAACCATGGGTGCGGTTACCACAAGGCTGCTGACCTTTGAGGAGTTTGAACGCATGCCCGAGCAAGACAGCATTGGAAAGACCGAGTTGCTCGATGGAGAGTTGATCGAAGTGCCGCCTTCGGACCTGGAACATTCCAGATTTGCAAAATTGATTTACCACTTGCTTTTCAACGCCCTTGAAGCGGCTCACGCGCGGGGCGAAGCCCAGGATCTAGGCGAAGTATTTCTCGAAGCAGGTTATAAGATGCCGGGCCGGCACTACTTTATTCCCGATGTAAGCGTAACCCACGCGGCGCAAGCCCAGGCGAAATATCTCATGAACTCGCCGGCTATCGCCATCGAGGTGGTGTCCGAAAGCAATACCGCGCGCGAGATGGAAAAGAAAGTAGCGATGTACTTTCGTTATGGGGCGCGCGAAGTGTGGCGGGTTTACAGCGATCCGGTGCACATCGTGATTCACTTCAACGGCAGCTCGCGCAGCATCAACGAAGGTTCCGTCACGACGCCGTTGCTGCGGGGTTTCGAACTGCCGCTCGCGACGCTAGAAGCTCTAATTCAAAAAACGTAAACGGGCCAGCAGTGTTTATGCCACTGGCCCCCTCATGATAGAAGTTGCTACCTGACCGCTGCGGTCGCAACCGCGGCAGAATCCTTCAGGGCCTGGGCCTTGTCAGTTTTTTCCCAGGTGAAGGTTTCTTCGTTGCGGCCGAAGTGACCGAAGGCGGCTGTGTTGCGGTAGATAGGCCGGCGGAGATTCAAGGCTTCAATGATGCCGCGGGGCGTAAGTTTGAAATTATGGCGGACCAGTTCCGTGAACCGGCTGTCCGGAATTGCGCCCGTGCCAAACGTGTCCACCGTCACCGACACCGGCTCGGCGACGCCGATGGCGTACGCCAGTTGGACTTCGCAGCGGGAAGCGAGTCCGGCGGCCACCAGATTCTTAGCGATATAGCGGGCTATGTAGCACGCCGAACGGTCCACTTTCGTGGGATCCTTGCCGCATAGGGCTCCACCGCCGTGCCGGCCCATACCGCCGTAAGTATCCACAATAATCTTGCGGCCGGTCAAGCCGGTGTCGCCGTGCGGCCCGCCCACTACGAAACGCCCCGTGGGATTGATGTGGTACTTAGTTTGCGAATCCACCATGCCCGAAGGAATCACCGGGTCAATGATGTGCTTCTTCACTTGGCGGCGCAATTCCTCAGTGCTGATTTCGGGAGCGTGTTGCGTGGAAATGACCACGGCTTCAATGCGCTTGGGCTTGTTGTTCACGTATTCCACCGACACCTGGCTTTTGCCATCGGGACGGAGAAATTCGAGGATGCCCTGGCGGCGCGCTTCCGAAAGACGCCGGACCAGTTTATGCGCCATCTCGATCGGCAGAGGCATGAGTTCCGGGGTCTCATCGCAGGCATAGCCGAACATCATGCCCTGGTCGCCAGCGCCGCCGGTGTCCACGCCCATAGCGATGTCCGGCGACTGCGTCTGGAGCAGGTTGTGCACGCCACAAGTGTGGCAATCATACCCGTAGCTGGCGTCGTTGTAGCCGACATATTCAATAGTCCCGCGGGCCACGCGCGGAATATCCAGGTGCGCTGTGGTGGTGACCTCACCGGCCACGATACACGTGCCGGTCGTCACCAGCGTCTCGCAACCTACGCGACCCATCGGATCCTCCGCCATTACGGCGTCGAGCACGGCATCGGAAATCTGATCGGCCATTTTGTCCGGATGACCTTCAGTAACCGACTCCGATGTAAAAAGAAATTTCTGCGTTTCTGCCACTTTATCCTCCTAGGGGATCTTTCTAACACTTAGTATCTGTAATGGTCCGCCTTGTACGGCCCTTCCACCGGCACTCCCAAATAATCGGCCTGCCTCTTCGTTAGCGTGGTGAGCTTAACGCCGATTTTCTCCAGATGCAACCGCGCCACCTCTTCGTCGAGCCTCTTAGGCAGCGTGTACACTCCGGGCTTGTAGGTGTCGCGGTTCTTCCACAGATCGATCTGCGCCAGCGTCTGGTTGGAAAAGCTGTTGCTCATGACGAAGCTGGGGTGGCCGGTGGCGCAACCCAGATTCACCAGGCGTCCCTCGGCCAGAATGAAAATGCTATGGCCGCCGGAGAAAGTATACATATCCACCTGCGGTTTGATGTTGGTCTTCTTGGCGCCGGAAGTGTTCAGCGCGTCCATCTGGATTTCGTTATCGAAGTGACCGATGTTGCACACAATCGCCTGATCCTTCATGTGCTGCATATGTTCGAGCGTGATAATATCCACATTGCCGGTGCAGGTCACGTAGATGTCGCCACGCCCCAGGGTGTCTTCCAGGGTAGTGACTTCGAAGCCTTCCATGGCGGCCTGCAGCGCGTTGATCGGATCGATTTCCGTAACTACCACGCGCGCGCCCATGCCCCGCAGCGAATGCGCCGAGCCCTTGCCCACATCGCCATAGCCGCAAACCACGCAGACTTTGCCAGCCACCATTACGTCCGTCGCGCGCTTGATGCCGTCGGCCAGCGATTCGCGGCAGCCATATAGGTTGTCGAATTTGGATTTGGTTACCGAGTCATTCACATTGATCGCCGGAACCAGTAATGAGCCGGCCTCCTGCATCTTATATAACCGGTGCACACCGGTAGTGGTCTCTTCGGAAACGCCGCGCCAATCCTTCACGATTTCATGCCAGCGGCGCGGGTTCTGGTTGAAAACATGCTTCAACAGGTTCTTGATCACCGTCTCTTCGTGGCTGTCGGACCGGCTGTTCACCCAATCGCTGCCATTTTCGAGCTCACATCCCTTGTGCACCAGCAGCGTGGCGTCTCCGCCATCATCCACGATCAGTTGCGGGCCTTTGCCATCCGGATGGCTGATGGCCTGATAGGTGCACCACCAGTATTCTTCGAGAGATTCGCCCTTCCAGGCAAACACCGGTATACCGGCCGCGGCAATCGCCGCCGCAGCGTGATCCTGCGTGGAAAAAATGTTGCAGCTTGCCCAACGCACCGAAGCGCCCAGGTCCGCCAGCGTCTCGATCAGCACCGCGGTCTGGATGGTCATGTGCAGCGAACCCGTAACGCGCACCCCGGCCAGCGGACGCTCCTTGGCGTATTTGCGCCGGATCGACATGAGCCCCGGCATTTCGAATTCGGCAATCGAGATCTCTTTGCGGCCCCAATCGGCCAGCGCGAGGTCGGCTACTTTGTAATCGGTTGCGGTTTGATTCAGCGTTGCAGTACCCATGCGATCTCCTCGTCTATAAACTATCGTATCTATAAATCTTGATAGGATGATATTATAATAAAACAACCATGGCGTCAATCCTGAAAACGTTGCGCCTGGCTTCCGACCCGAACCGCCTGCGCCTCCTGTTGCTGCTCGAGCAGGAAGAACTGTCCGTAAACGAACTGCAAGAAATCCTGGGCAAGGGCCAGAGCCAGATTTCCACCAATCTTTCGCAGCTCAAACAAGCGGGAATGGTGGATGACCGCCGCACAGGAAAAAACGCATTCTACCGCCTGAACGTTCCCTCCGCGCTAATGGATCTGCTGCGGGAGGGTGCGCGCGAAGTTCCGGAGGCCGCGCGGGACCGCGATGCCCTCCGCTTGGTGTTGCGCAAACGCAACGATAAAATGCGCCGCTATTTCGACGAACTCGCCGGCCGCTTCGGGCGCGAATACGTCCCTGGACGCTCCTGGAAAGGCATCGCGGAAGCGCTCCTGAAGATGCTTCCACCCATGGTGATTGCCGACCTGGGAGCGGGCGAAGGAACCATCGCGCAGCTCATGGCGCAGCGCGCCCGGAAAGTGATTGCCATTGATAATTCGGAGAAAATGGTGGAATTCGGAAGCGAACTGGCGCGCCGCCACGGGATTGGCAATCTGGAATACCGGCTGGGCGACCTGGAAGAGGTGCCCATCCGCAGCGGCACAGTGGACTTGGCCTTCCTCAGCCAGGCGCTGCACCACGCGCGCCATCCCGAGCGCGCGGTCTCCGAGGCTTGGCGGATCCTCAAGCCGGGCGGGCGTATCACGATCCTCGATTTGAACCGGCACCACTTCGAACAAGCGCGGGAACTCTACGCCGACCTTTGGCTGGGCTTTACCGAGCTGGAGCTGGAACAGCAGTTACGCGCCGCCGGATTTCAAAACCTGGAAACGGCCATTGTTCACCGCGAGAGCGAGCCGCCGCATTTCGAGACTATGCTGGCGGTGGGGGAGAAACCGGCGGCACTGCTCCACAAGCCAGACGCTGCTTGATGACTTACGCCGGCGCCGCTTCCACCAGGCTGCTGGTTTCTGAGATAGTTTCCAGACGCTCGGCCAACTCGGCGATCTGGTCCGGATACCGCGAATCGGGCACACGCAAATCCAACATCACGCGCGATCCCTCGCCGCCCGATGAAGCCGCTAGCACGATCACCCGGGTCCCCATGCGCAGGGCCTCGTGCGTGTTGTGGGTGACAAACAGGATGGTGGTTCCGGTGGCTTGCCACAGCGAACGAATCAGCCGCTGCATCTCTTTGCGCGTGCCCGGATCGAGCGCGCTGAAGGCTTCGTCCATAAGCAGAATGCGCGGCTCGCTCATCAATGCCTGCGCGATCGCTACGCGTTGCTGCATGCCGCCGGAAAGCTGGTCGGGATATTTGGAGCCGTCAGCCTCGGATAACCCGATGCGCCGCAGGTAATCGAGCGCCTCCCGCCGCAATTCGCGCCGGCGCTTGCGAAACTCCGGCATCCAACGCCGCCACAATCCAAACTCACTTACCTCGGGCCCGAAGGTGATGTTATCGAGCACCGTTTTATCGGGGAACAGTGAATACTTCTGCGGCACGTAACCGCGCGAGCGATCGGGCCGGCGATGCTCGCGGCCGTCAATCAGGATGCGTCCATCCACCGGCTGCTCCGAGCCGAGCAGCAAACGCAACAGGGTGGATTTGCCGCAGCCGGTCTGCCCCAGCACGCATACGAACTCGCCTTCTTCGATCGACAAATCGATGCCGTTGAGCACCGTCCGTGGAGGCGCCCCGTAGGACATCGAAACGTGATCGATTTCAATTAATGGCATGGCGACTCACTCCCGGAGCATCATTCGTGAAACCACGGGTGGAGTTTGCGGTTGGCAAAACGCATCCCCCAATCCACCACAAACAGCAGCAGCGCAACCCACAGCACGTAAGGGACGATCACATCCATTCCCATATGGCGCCGCAGCAGTGCGATGCGGTATGCGAGACCGTCCGTAGAGGCGATCATCTCGCCCGCAAACAGGAACAGCATGACCGCCTTGAGGTTCAATCGGATGCTGTTGAGAACGCGCGGCAGGATCTGCTTCAGCACCACGCGGTACGCCACATCGAAATCCCCGGCTCCCAGCGTGAACGCTTTGACGATCTGCTCGGGGGGCACTCCGCGGGTCAGGTTGAAGGTGTCCAGAATGACCGTAGGCGCCACTCCGATTACGATCAGCATGATCTTGGATAGCTCATCGATGCCAAACGCGATGAACAAAATGGGCAGCAGCGATAGGGCCACGATTTTGTCAAAGAACAAAATGAAACGCAGAAAAAAGACGCCCACGTAGGGGAACAGGCCCATGTGGAGGCCCAAAAGCACCGCCGGAATCAGCAGCAGCATGCTGTAGAGGAAACGCCGCGAGCTTGCCTTAGTGTCTTTCCACAACATGCTATGCGGAAAATCCTGCCAGAAATTGCCGGTCTCCGTTTGGACTTCATCATCTTCGGCGGGGTGCAGCGCCGCACTATACATGCCGCGGGCCATCTGCTCGATGGTCGGCATCACGCGGTCCTCGGGATTGTCGCGATGGCGGGCATGCGACACGTAAAAATAGAGCGCAATTCCACAAGCGAACAAGGCCCAGGAGAGGATGAGCGTTGCAGCGCGGTTCGGCTTGGCGTGGACTGACAATACCCCGGCAGACATGAGCTTTTACAGTTTTCCTTCCGCTGCCATCTGCATGAATGCCAGGTCGAACGCAAAACGCACGCGATCCGCCTTACCTTGAATTGCGCCATCGGGATAGCGGATGGCGACATCGTCCACCGATTTCGTATTCTCGCCGAGCAGCCCGTGATCAAAACAGAACTGCCGCACCAGGGCCATTTTTTGCTTGATATCCGGAGAAGCCGCAAATGCCGCGGCGGATTGCGGCGTGTAGAACATTTTGGTGGTGCCGAGTTGCTCCTTGTAAGAAGCCAGCGTGTCCTCGGAACCTTCAGCGATCGCGGCCAGCACTTTGTCCGCGCCAGGCCCGGTCATCATGGCCATCATCTCGTACCAGGCTCCAGCCAGTGCCTGGGCGAACTTGCGGCCGGAGCCATCGGGCCGGTTGAGGACATCGGTGCGCACCACGGTGAGATCCAGGATTTCTCCGGGAATCCGGGAGGAATTAAAAAGCGAAGTAATGCCCTTCTGTTTTGAAATCTGAGAGACCATCGGCTTCCAGGTGACCACGGCGGAAGTGCTGGTGTCGCTCAGAAAAGCGATGGCAATATCGGAATCCGAGGTATTGATCATGCGCACCTGTTTGAGTTGACTGCGCAGGCCCTCGATGGTCATGGCGCGATCGAACAGATACTCGGAGACGGTCTTCTGTACCAGCAGCATCTTTTTGCCGGCCAAGTCCTTCATCTGCAGACCATTGCGCACCAGCAGAGCGTCATTCCCGTTGGAGTAATCGCCGATCAGAATGGCCGTGGTCGGAACGCCCGATGCGGCGGGCATATCCAAAGCCTCCATGTTGGTCATGGTGACGGCCTCGATATTGCGTGCTACGAAGGCATCGAGTGAAGGCGCATAGTCGAAGCGCTGTACCTTAATCGTGATGCCATACTTGTCGGCCCACTTCTTGAGCAGACCGGATTTGTTCATGTAAAAGTACGGAGTCCAGCCGGCGTAGATCGACCAGCCCACAGTAAAGGCCGGCTGGCCGGCAAAGGCAGAAACGGAGAAAAGCGCAAAAAAAGCGAGAAGTTTTCGCATCGTCGTCCTGGGGCGGGCTGCATAGACCGGAATGGCGACGAGGCCGAAAAGGTGAGTGTAGCACACCATCTGCCGCGGCCCGGCCAAATTGCGAAAACTCCAAAAACTCTTGCAACGTAGAAAAACATCGTTGTATAGTAGATGCAAATGAAGTTGCCGAAGCTCACCGCATTGGAACTCCAGATCATGGAGGCACTCTGGAATCAGCGGCGGCTCTCCATTCGGGAAGTCCAGGAGACTTTTCCGGAGCCGGGACGTCCCGCATATACGACAATCCAGAGCACCGTTTACCGGCTAGAAGAGAAGGGCGCGGTCCGGCGTGTGAGGAAAATTGGCAACGCACATATCTTTGAAGCAGTGGTGTCCCGGCGCGATGCGAGCGGCCGCTTGATCGACGATCTGTTGAGTCTTTTCGGCGGCCGGACCCAACCAGTCATGGCTCACTTGGCGGAATCGGGCAAGCTTACGCTCGACGATATTCGCGAGGCCGAAAAGCTGATCCGGGATCTCCACCGAAAGAAATGAAGGACGCAAGCTCATGAACCACCTGCTCAATCACCTCTGGCAATCCACGGTTTTCGCGGCGGCTGTCGCGTTGGCCACAATGGCGTTCGAGCGCAACGCGGCGCGGGTGCGCTACTGGCTTTGGCTCGCGGCCTCGCTCAAGTTCCTGGTTCCGTTTTCTGTGCTGGTCAGCGTGGGCGGAGAGGCCGCAAGACCAACTGCAGCGCCTGTTTTCCCAGCTCTCACTGTAATGCAGGTCTCCACTTACTTCGCTCCTGCTCCCACTTTCCCCGCGATAACGCCGGCAGCGGCGCACTCGTATTGGCGCATCATGATTGCCGCTATTTGGGCGGCAGGAGCGCTTCTCTTGTTATTCCGTTGGCGCCGCCGTTGGCGTGCGATCCGAAATGCTGCTCGAAACGCAAGGCCTTTGCTGATAAATTCCTCACTGCCGGCTTTCTCGTCGCGTTCCACAATCGAGCCGGGAGTTTTCGGCCTCTTCCGTCCTATCCTCCTATTGCCGGAGGGACTTGCCGGCAGCCTCACACCGGAACAATTGCAGGCGATTCTATCCCATGAGCTGTGCCATGTGCGCTACCGCGACAATCTCACGGCCGCTCTGCACATGTGTGTCGAAACCCTATTTTGGTTCCATCCTATCGTGTGGTGGATCGGGGCCAAGCTGGTGGAGGAGCGCGAGCGCGCCTGCGATGAGAACGTTCTCAACCGCGGGAGCCAGCCGGCCGATTACGCAGAGGGAATCGTCAATGTCTGCAAGACCTACCTTGCGTCGCCGCTCCCGTGTGTCTCGGGCATCACGGGCGCCAGTCTGAAGAAGCGAATTCGCGAGATCATGACGTGGCGCGGTACGCTTCACCTGACCTTCATGCGCAAGTCGATGCTGGCAATGGCGGGCACTCTGGCCGTGGCTGTGCCCCTGGGCATTGGACTGATTCGCGCTCAAACTCTTCCGCCGCCTCCGGCTTACACGTATGAGGTGGTTTCCATCCACAAATCGAGCCCTGGGCAGAGGGGCGTGTGGTTTGGGCCGGGCCCCGGCGGCGGCATTCGTACCCAAAACACTAGCGCGATGGACTTGTTAACTTGGGCCTACAAGGTCCGCGATTACCAAATCGCCGGGGCGCCCGCTTGGGTGAAATCCGACCGGTTCGACGTGAGCTTTACGCCGGATAAAACGGAGGCTCCTCCCAGTCCCGGAACCGCGCCGAAAGAGATCGAGACACTCATAGGCAGAGAGCAGCAGCGAATGCAAGCCGTCTTGCGCGACCGCTTTGGCCTCGTACTCCGGGCCGAGATGCACGAGTTGCCCATTTATGCCCTGGTTCCGGCCAAAGGCGGGCTGAAGCTCACTTCGTCAGCGCAACCCAAGGAAGGGCCACATCTCCGAGCGGGCCTCGGACGGGTCGAGGGCGGCAGCGTGACACTCCGGATGCTCGCCGACCATCTTTCAGCGGTGCTTGGCCGCCCGGTCACGGATGAAACCGGCACTGACAAGCAGTATGATTTCAAGCTCGAATACAAGCCGGAAACAGCGGTTCCGGGGGGGCCGGAAGAAACGCCGTCTCCATCCGACGCTCCATCAATCTTCACCGCACTGACCGAGCAACTCGGGCTGCGCCTCGAACCCCGAAAGGGTCCTGTGCAGGTATATGTGATCGAGAAGATCGAAAAACCAGCGGAAAACTGAGCCCGTAAAAAGGGTCACCCCGCGGTCTCGTCCCGCCCCTTTTTCGAGCCGTAGAAATTGGGCCTGATGGTGGGAACGTGGTCTTCTGTCAGTTTCTCCCTACGGAATTATTCCAGATTGTACAGGACGAGAACTCTGCGCTAAGCTCCATATTTACGGAAAATCCATGGCCTTCTACAAAACCCACGCACCGAAGCACCGCGAACACCAGAGAGAATTATTGTTGCCGGAACTCGAGGGCATGAAAGCCCTCCGCGATGAAGCAGCTATTCCCTCGCGCCAATGGCAGGAAGAAGTCCGGCGCGGCAAAGAGTGGGGCCTCGAGTGTGTAGATTCGATACAGGACAAAGCCGAGATCAGTTGCTTCCAGCGCGGTGAGCTGCCGCATTGGTCCGGCATCAACACCTTCCTGAAAACCCACTATTTGGAAGATATCCGGCGCGTTGGGGAGTATGACGTGGCTTTCCTGGGAGTCCCGTTCGATATCGCGACCACCTACCGCGCGGGAACGCGCTTCGGCCCGCAAGGTATCCGGCGCATATCGTCCCTCTACACCACTTACAACTTCGAGCTGGGCGTGGATCTGCGCGAGTCACTGAAAATGTGCGACGCGGGCGATGTCTTCTGCCCCGCCAATATCACCAAGAGCCACGATCAAATATCGAAAGCCGTGGCGCACGTCTTGTCCGAAGGCACGTTGCCCATGATTATGGGCGGCGATCACTCGATCGGCTATCCATGCGTGCGCGGAGTGGCGCAGTGTATCGAAGGCAAGGTCGGTATCATTCACCTGGACCGTCACATCGATACCCAGGAAAAAGATATGGACGAAATTATGCACACCTGCCCCTGGTTTCATGCCACCAATATTCCCAACTGCCCGCCCACCAACCTGGTGCAAGTGGGAATCGGAGGCTGGCAGGTACCGCGGCCGGGAGTGAAAAAGGGCCGGGAGCGGGGATCGACCGTGCTCACGATCCAGGATATCGAGCGGATCGGAATCGAGAAGACGGTAGAGATTGCGCTCGAGGTTGCCTGGAAGGGCGCGAGCGCAGTCTATCTTTCCTTCGATATCGATTCGGTGGATGCGGGATTTGTCCCTGGCACCGGCTGGCCGGAACCGGGAGGTTTTCTGCCCCGCGAAGCTCTGGCGATTCTGAAAGGCGTTGCCAAAGAGGGAATCGTCGCCATGGAGGCAGTGGAGGTGTCGCCTCCTTACGATATTTCCGATATCACGGCGCTCCTGGCGGTGCGCGCCCTGGTCGATGTCCTGGCCACAATGGTCAAGCATGGGAGAATCGGCGGGAAACTGTAAAACTGCCTTTCTGCTCGCGGCGGATCTTCAACCGCATGAAGCGGCCTGGCGGGACTGGGAGGGTTACGCGCAAAGGGCGGCGGCCGCCAGCGCGCCTCTACTGGGCTTCATGCCGCAAGTGCGCGCCGCCGCGCTGGATGAAACTCTCTACCAATCGCTGGCCGCGATAGCCACCGAGGATTTTGCGGAGATCCTGGTTCTTCCGGTGGCGCAGGATTTGAATCTGCTCGAGCGCGAAATGCTGGGGCGAGTGCTGGCGGAAGCCCGGCGCGCTCATCCTGCCATAGCGATTCATCATGATGATATCGACCCGGGCGATCCGCTGCTGGTCGAATTTTTTGCCGCCCGCCTGGGACAAACGCTCGAACAGCATGGCCTCATTGCGCAGCGCACCGGCTTGATCCTGGCGGCCAGCGGCAAAGGCGATGCTGCGAGCCGCGCACAGAGCTACCGGTTTCTGCGCCTCTTGTGGGAACGCGCGGGCCTAGCGGCCGGCGAGATCGGCTTCGTGCGCCACGAGCAGCCGTTTCTCCTCCGAACCTTCGAGCGCTGTGCCAAATACAATCTCCCGTGGATCGTTGTCCCGCACATGCTTTGGAAGTCCGAGTATTTCTGCTATGCCGAAGTGATCCTGGAAAATTTCCGCAAAGATCACGCGCCCGCTGCAGGGTGGCCCATGGCCGCGCCCCCCAAAGATAATCCCGGCATGACAGCATGGCTGGCGCGGCGCATGACGCAACTGTGGCGGGACAAGCGCCGCCGCGAACTAGCGCGGCAGGCCTCCCCCAAGCGAGCCGCTCCGCCGCCCGCATCCACGTACGTGGTGGGCAGCGGGACAATCGCAGCGGTCACGAGCAAATCCGAGATGGCGAAGCTGCTGCATGATTTGTGGGGCGGGCAACATCACGGCCGGGTCTTCATAAAAGTTACCTGGCACGGCTACGCCACCGGGACCTATACCGATCCGGCCGCGCTCGACCTGCTGTTGGGAGCGCTGCCCACGCCGGCGGTCGTGCTCGAAGGCCACACCAGCAGCCGCAATTTAGGCGGCGCCGCATTTGATTGGGAAACACAGGCCCGGGAAAATCGGGCCTGGATTCGCCAGCAGGAGGCCGAATACCTGCGCCGAACGGGCCTGGCGGAGGTGCTCGCACGTCACAGCGCCCAATATGTGAACATCACGGAATCCTACTGGGATGACGCTTGCGTTCGGCCGGAAGATGTCTGCCGCGTGCTCGAACAACGGGGAGTGAAATTGCTTTATCCGCAGCTTGCGCACTTCATTCCGCAAATTCTATGGGAACATGCCGGCTGTCCCCTGATCAGCTTCGCGAAATTCAAAGGCGCCACGCGACTTACTATATCGAACATGTTTGGGCTGCTACCTGAACCTCTGCGCGCGGCCTGGCATGGTCCCAATATCACCTACATGGCGCGCGTCTGCTGTGACCTTATCAAGTTATACGGCGTCCTGTTTCCGCTGTTTGGCATCGCCGAAGCGCTGTACACCGCGATCCGATGGGACCGGCGCGGTCTGTATCGTAGCCGTTGGGGGAATTACGACCTGATCGAAAACGCCGGTTATGTTACGGCAAGCCGCGGGTTGGTAACCGCCGACATTCTGGCGAGCCGCCTGCAGGGTCAGGATGTGAATCGCAGTGCGTTTTTCGATGTGGTCAGAAGCGAGTTAGGCTGGGACGAGGCAGCCGCGAACGCGCCCCTGCCGCTGACGGTGCTCGCATCATAACTTCCCCACTGAAAACGCGTCTGTCTTTACGCAGTTTCGAGGACTGGTTGTGCCAGTAGCCCTTTCTCTTTCAGGCCGGATAGAGCAAGACCATAACGACCGTGGATACCGGTCTTCTCAAAGATATGCTTCAGGTGGATCTTGACCGTACCTGTCTGTATGCCGAGAGCTTTGGCAATATCTTTGTTCTTCATGCCCCGCTCCACCAATTCCCGCACCTGCAGCTCGCGCGCCGTTAGCGCGCACCGCGTGCCCGCCGCACGCTCCCAGCCGCGAGTTACTTCCTGCTCCATCCAGGTGGCGCCCGACGCTACCGAGCGAAGGCATTGGATTAAAGTCGATAATGGTGCCGTCTTGCGCACAATTCCGGCACATCCCGCCTGCAAAAAGCGAACCGATTCGGCTTCCGACAACGCGGCGCCCCAAACCACGGCCGATGTGGAGATGTCCGCTTCCCGCAACTCCCGCAAGCAGTCCATCACGCCTTGAATGCCGTACGCCTTATCTACCAGCAGCACCGATGGCGCTAAGGCGCGCGTCGCCTCCATCGCCTCGGGCAGAGAACTCTCTGCGGCCACGACATTAAAGTCGTCCGCCGGTTCCAGCACTTTGCGTAAGCCCTCAATAGCAACGGGTTCCGTGTCACAAATTACGAGTGTATGCACCAATTCACCATCCACTGGTATATCGGCCTGAAGTTTCGAATACTTTAGTTCCGTCGGAGTAGGGGATCTCTCAACTATCGATTATTCGGCTCGCAGCCGATACTGTGATCAATGGTACAGTTGCGTGATCCGGGCGCGATCATCAGCGGAAAGGCCCGAATGTTTGCGTATATCCGCGCGTATCATAAGCTGCCGGCGATAGCGCCCGAAATATTCGGGAATATTGCCGCCGTACTGGAAGCTATACATGATGTCCGCGAATGCCGCTGTGTGCTGCAAACCCAGCGCGTGCCCCGTTTCATGCAGGCATGTCAAATAGACGATCGTATCGCGCATCAACGGATCGTCCGGAGTCTCCGCAGGCGGCAGCACATACACTTCGGCTCCCCGAATCCCGTTCACGGTGATGGGCTGTGCCTCGCCGTATAAACCTTGGTTGCCGCTCGCCCAGTTCACGCGAATCTGTGCCTTCGCCCGATCCGGCGTCTCGGCGAATGTCAGTTTGCCTCCGCTGGCCTTCTGCCAGGCTTCGAGAGCCCATTTAGCCAGCTCTTCATCCCCGCGATGGCAGCCGGTCTCAGGCCGTGAGCAGGAATCGATCCAAAAATTCAAGGTTGCGGCCGGCGCGACCCAAGAGAGCAGCAGCAGGAATCCGAGAGCTTTCATTCGAACCTCCTCCGGAAGTCATCGAATTCCCGTCTCAGTTGGCCGAGATTTTCTTCGAGCGCGCTAATCCTTTCGAGAAGCGCCCTCTCCACAATCGCGCCGTTGTCGCGTGCGGCCGCCATTTCGAGCGGACGCTCCTCCGGAACATCGACGTCACCGGCCAGCAAGTGAGCATAGCGGGACTCCCGCGTTCCGGCCTGGCGCGCCAGTTTCTTCACCAGCGCTGCTTCCGCGAGCCGGTTGAGCGCGCCCTCCACGGCCTCAATATCGTCGAAGGAATACAACCGCTCCGAACGGGAGCGCAGCTCGCCTGGAGTCTGCGGACCGCGCAGCATGAGCACACACATCAGAGCCGCCTCCCGCCGCCCCAGGTTCAGCACCTCCGTAAATCGCTGCCCATGTTTGGGCACACGGCTGTCGCCTGTAATGCGCACCGCCAGTCCCTTGCGCCGCAGGCCATCCAGTGCTGTCTCCACCGTGTCCTCGCCGTAAGCCACTACCGGCTCCCGGTTGGATTTCTGATTGCACGCATTGATCAGCGCGTTGAGAGAAAGCGGATAATATTCGGGCGTGGCGATTTCCTTCTCCAGAAGTGATCCCAGCACCCGCACCTCGCTGGCGTCAAGCTGCCAATCCATCTTTTACAGTGTACGATTCGTCCGCCCGCTGTGCTTTTGTGCGTCCGGGCTCACGCCGCCGGCCGCTGGCTGCCCTTGATCTGCGTCCGGTGCAGGATACGCCGGAATGCCGGCTCAAAAGCATCCCGGCGATGCATGGTGGAACGATTGTCCCACAGCACGAGATCGCCAACCTGCCATTGGTGGCCCCACACCCATTCCGGCCGCGTAGCATGTGACCAGATCTCATCCAGCAGGCTTTCGGATTCCGCCAGCGGCAGACCGCTAATCAACGCGTTGCGGCGCCGCCCGAGATACAGCACCCGGCGTCCCGTTTCGGGATGAATGGGCGCGAGAGGATGGTACACGCCCGGAGACTCCACAGGATCATCGACAGCCGTTAGACCCTGCCGAACATATCCGCCACTGTTGTAAGTGGCATCGTGCTTGACAGTGAGCCCGGCGGCCTGCATCTTGAGGGCGTCCGGCAAGCTTTCGTAAGCCTGAACCATGTTGCAGAAATACGTATTCCCGCCCGCGGCAGGCACCTCCAGAGCGTACAGGATGCTTGCCTTGGGCGGAGTTTCGAGATACGACATATCGGTGTGCCAGACGGCTTCCCCCGCGCCCAGGCTGCCGATCGGCACTCCATTCTCCACCACGTTGGAAACCACGTAAATCTCCGGATGCCCTTCAACGAAGCGGCGCCCCGTTTCCTGCACCGGCGCCCAATCGAGATCGCCGAAGCGCCTGCTGAACCGGATCAGATCCGCATCCGTCAGGTGCTGCCCGCGAAACAGCAGAACCAGATGATCGAGCCACGCGCGGTGCACCGCGGTGAACTCCTCATCGCTTAGATTTCTCAGGTCCACTCCAAGAACTTCGGCAGCGAGAGCCTCTCCCGTGGGCACGATTGTCATATTCCTATTAAACACTGGCGTCCGCCGGAAATGGACTATGACCCGCCAGCTTGACCCCGCCGCAACCCCAACCTATACTCGCTTTCCATGAGACGCATTTTCCTGCTCGCCCTCTACTCCACTCTCTCCGTAGTCGCTCAGTCTGACCGAGGAAGCATCGACGGAACCGTGAGTGACCGCATCGGTCACAAGGTCGCAAGTGCTTCCGTGGAAGCCAGGAACATGGATAATGGTGCGGTGTTTCACGCCGAAACCGATGCCCGGGGCGTCTATACCCTGTCTCTGCCAAGAGGCACTTACGAGGTTTCTATAACCGCTGCCGGTCATAAGTCCACGCAGCGGGGAGTGGTTGTCACTCCAGACCGGCTCTTGCATGGCATCGATGTAGTCCTGGCTATTCCGTAGCGCAAGACGCCCCGAACCCCGCTGGCTTTTTGGACCTTGACGGGGCACAATGAGCTATGCGTTACCTGATTTCCCTCGTGGTGCTCGCCGCGCCGCTGTTTGCTCAGGAAACCCGTACCGACCGGCCCGATCTTACCATCATCAGCCGGATCAAAACTGAGGCGTTCGAAAAATCCCAGGTCATGGACACGCTCGGCTATCTCACCGATGCTTACGGTCCGCGTCTCACTGCTTCCCCGGAATTCCGCGAGGCCGCCGATTGGGTGGTCAAGCGCCTCCAGAGCTACGGTGTGCAGGACGCACATTTAGAAAGATGGGGGCCGTTTGGACGAAGCTGGTCGCTCAAGCAATATGCGCTCGAGATGATCGAGCCGCGCTATGCCCTGCTCGATGCGGCGCCCCTGGCATGGTCGGACAGCACGCCTTCGTCGGTGTCCGGTGAGATCGTAATCGCTCCCTTCGCTGGGGGCCGCCCTACACTCGATCCGGCCAGGCTCGAAGCCGAACAGAATCGCTACTTTAACGAGTGGAAAGGGAAATTGCGGGGCAAGATCGTGCTGCTGGCGCCCTTGCGCGAGATTCGGCCCGAGACCCAGCCGCGCTTCGAACGCTACACCGATCCACAACTCGCCGGCCTAGCCTTGGCCCCGGCTCCCCTCGCCACGCGGTCCGATGTAAGTGACCTGCGGTTTCCCGACGATCCCGATGAGGCGCGCCGCTTCAACCAGAGCCTTCCCAGTTATGTGCGCGAACAGTTTGCCAGACAGCGCGAGCGGCTGGCCGTGAAGCGCGCCCAGTTCTTTCGCAACGAAGGCGCATTGGCACTGATCAACACCAGCGACACCTCGCGGGATGGGCTGGTGTTTGCCCAAAGCGCGGGCTCTTATGATGAGAAAGACCCGCTTGCCCTACCCACTTTCGTAGTGACGCGCGAGCAGTACAACCGCATGGCGCGCCTGCTCGAAAAGAAGATTGCGGTGAAAGTTCGAGCCAGCCTTCAGGCCGATATCTCCAAAACCAACCAGGATTCCTACAACGTTACCGGTGAAATCCCGGGCGGCGCCAAAAAAGACGAGTTAATCATGATTGGCGCGCATCTCGACTCCTGGCATTCAGGCACGGGAGCGACCGACAACGGCGCCGGTTCCGCGGTCATGATCGAAGTGATGCGCATTCTCAAGGCGCTCAACCTCAAGCTTGATCGTACCGTGCGGATCGCCCTCTGGAGCGGTGAAGAAGAGGGACTGCTCGGTTCCAAGGCGTACGTCAAGGAGCACTTCGGCGATCCCGGCACTATGAAGCTCACCGCCGCCCATGCCCGCCTGTCGGGTTACTTCAATCTCGACAACGGCAGCGGCAAAAATTCGCGGCGTCTACCTGCAAGGCAACGACGCCATGCGGCCCATTTTCGAGCAATGGCTCGCGCCCTTCCGTGACGAGGGCGTAACGGCCATCAGCATCCGCAATACCGGCGGTACCGACCACCTCTCTTTCGATGATGTCGGTCTGCCCGGCTTCCAGTTCATTCAGGATCCACTCGACTACGAAACGTCTACCCACCACTCCAACATGGACACGCTCGACCACATCCAGGCTGCCGACCTGATGCAAGCTGCCGCCGTGATCACCAGTGTGGTGTACGATGCCGCCAACCGCGCGGAAATGCTGCCGCGTAAAGCGCTGCCCAAACCGCAGCCAAAAGCGAACCCCGCCATCCAGGCGAGCGGAGCGTTCTAGCGGTCTACAGCTTCATCCGCTCCAACTTACGATAGAGAGTCTTGCGCTCAATGCCCAGCAGTTGCGCGGCCTTGCTCTTGTTGCCGCCCGTAGCTTGCAGGATTTTGCGGATCTGGTCCTCTTCGGCTTCCGCCAGAGTTTCGACCGCCCGATCCCGCGATTCCATGGCAGTGAGAGCCTGGCCGACCGACTCCGCATCCACGCGTTGCGCCAGAATGGTCAACCGCTCGATCAAGTGCTGCAATTGGCGCACATTCCCCGGCCAGGTGTGATTCTGCAGCGCCCGCAGACCCGAATCCAGCAGCTTCACCTTGCGCTCATAGCGCTCGTTGTACTTATTCAAAAAGAACTGCGTCAGTAAAGGAATATCGCCGCGCCGCTCCGTCAGCGGAGGCAGGAAGATGCGCACGGTGTTCAAGCGGTACCACAAGTCTTCTCTAAATTTTTTCTCCTCCACCAGCCGCTGCAGATTGAGGTTGGTGGCCGCAATCACCCGCACATCCACTTCCTTGGAGCGCGCAGCGCCCAGCGGCCGCACCTGGCGGGTGTCCAGAAAACGCAGCAGCGCAAGCTGAAACTTCAGATCGATTTCGCCGATTTCGTCCAGGAATACGGTTCCTTTTGCGGCCGCTTCCAGCACTCCCAGACGGTCCCGGTCCGCGCCCGTAAATGCCCCGCGCGTCGCGCCAAACAACTCGCTTTCGAGCAGGTTGGAACTAACCAGGGCGGCGCAATCGACGGGCATAAAGGAATGGCTCGCGCGCCGGCTCATGTTGTGGATCATCCGCGCCACCAGTTCCTTGCCCGTGCCGGTTTCCCCTTCGATAATCACCGTGGCATCGGTCTCGGCTACGCGGTCCACGGTCTTGTAAATCTCAATCATCGCCGGCGAGCTGCCAATCATTTCTGTTTCCGGCAGTTCCCCGTCTTCAACTTCGTTCTCCTCGCCGGCCCGCGCCGCTTCGGCCCGCTCGATAGCATCGAGCATCACGTCTAACTCAAAAGGTTTGGCGATGTAATCGAAAGCGCCCCCGCGTGAGGCTGCCCGCACGGTTTCTATCGTGCCGCGGCCGGTCATCAGGATCACGGAACACTGCGGGTCTTTGCGCTTGGCTTCGTTCAGTACGTCGAGCCCGGTCCGCTCATCGATATAAATATCCGAGATTACGATGGGATACTTTTCCCCGGCCAGCCGCTCGATGGCCTCTTCGGTAGTGGATACGGCCTCCACCTGATAACCCTTCTCCTCTAGTGCGGTCTGAATCGTGAACTGAAGGGCTTGATCGTCTTCAACCAATAACAGTCTTTGCATCAGCGTGCTTTGCATCAGCGCGGCCGCGCTGCGGCCGAGATCGGCGCGGCGGCCGGCAGTACTAGCGTGAAACACGACCCCACGCCTGGCTTGCTCGTCACTTCAATTCTTCCTTCGTGTTGTTCCACAATCTGCTGCACGATCGACAGGCCGATTCCCGTGCCTGCTTCTCCCGATTGCTCGGCTTTGCGGGTGCGATAGAACTTCCTGAAGACTTTCTTTACTTCGTTACGATCCATCCCCATCCCCTGGTCTCTCACAGAGACGTAAATACGGCCATCTTCGTTGCGAACCGAGATCGTAACTTGGGTTCGCTGTGGAGAGTACTTCACAGCATTTGTGAGTAAATTGTAACAAGCGTGGTCCAACAGCTCGCGGTCACCTGTGATCCGCAAGCTATTCGTTTCGCCAGCGCTGGTTATATGGCTTGCGCCGGGTTCCGCCTCCAGCAGGATGTGTTTCCGCTCGGCTAACGGGCGCGCGCGCTCCACGCAAGCAGCCACCCATTCCTCTACGAGTACGTCTTCTTTCTTCAACTCCATCTGCCCCGCGGAAAGTCGCTCCACGTTGAGAAAGATTTCAATCATGCGGGCGAGGCGGCGCGATTCCGAGTTAATGAGCTGCGCAAGCTGTTTTTGTTTTTGCTCGCTCAAAGCGTAGCGCGTAATCAGCTCGCTTGATCCCTGTATGGAGGAAAGCGGCGTGCGCATCTCATGGGTAACGAAGTGCATGGCCTGCTGGTAGCGCGTCCGTTCGGCTTCCACTCGCCGCAAATTGCGCCGCACCAGCAACGTCTGCCACGCGGCCGCCGCGGCAAACCCGAGCGTTGCCGCAGAAGCCGGCATGGCAAACGCGAACACGCGCTGATGCTCGAAAAAGACGTAAGGTGTTACCAAAGCCGCAACGAGCACCGCCACAGCGCCTGCATACGCTTTCCATCCCGGCAGCCACGCGAATGCGCAACCTTGTGCCACAACCAACAGCAGACTGAACAGCAGACGCCAATCCCAAGGCACATCGGTCAGAAACAGGTGATGCGCGATGGTTTCGAAGGCATCCGCATGAATTTCGATTCCACTCGTGTTCGAGTACGGCGTAAACAGCCGGTCCCCCACATCCGGCGCCGTAACACCGACAAACACCACCTTACCCGCGAATTCTCTCGCGCGCTCGGGATGGGCCAACAGGCTCTTCAGAGAGACGCGCGGGACCGGCCTGTCGGGAGGCAGATAGCGGACGCGCATCAGCCGCCCCGAATCGGTTCTGCGAAGCGGAATCACGGTGCCCGCCACTTCCACATCCTCCGGCGATTCGAGCGGCGTGCCGCCGCCACGGCTAAGCCGGAAGGCTTCGAGTGCGATGGCCCAGCGTTGCTCATGGCCCGCATGCTTATCGAGTGGAATTACACGCGTCACTGAATCTTCGACATCCGGCTGCGCATACACGTGACCCATGGCAGCGGCGCTGCGTGCAAACTCGGGAAGCGGATCCTGCCAACCCGGTGGATCATCCCGCAGCATGGACGAAAGCACCAGGCGCGGTGTTGTGCGGAAGGCATCGGCCAATTCTTTGTCTGCCGCGTGCTCGTGCCGGTCGGCAAGAATCAGGTCGATGGCCACCGCCTTCGGCCCGGCGGCGTTGATCAGCCGCAGCGCCCGCGCCAGAGATGGCCGGATGTTGTCGAGGCCGTTGACCGAGGCGAGCGAGTCATCATCGATGGCCAGAATAATCGACTCGGGCTTGACCGGCGGCGGATCGTATAGCCGGAACATGGCATCGTAGGAATAGTTATTTACCTCTGCTCCGAAACGCGAACTGACCCACACGGCAACCAGCAGCACGCCTGCTAGCAGACCGGCGTAGGCCCAGTGGGAATGAGTGCGCCGCGGTTTCATCGCGCCATGATTCTTTCAATATCCGCGGCTTCGCGCGGCAGGGCGGCCGTCAGCACGCGGCAGCCGTTGTGCGTTACCAGCACCATGTCTTCAATCCGGATGCCCATCTGTTCCTCGGGAATGTAGAGGCCCGGTTCCACGCTGATCACCATGCCCTCCGCCAGCGGTGCATCGATGTCGGAAGCGTCGTGCACTTCAAGGCCAATGTGATGGCTCACGCCGTGGATGAAGTATTGTCCCAAAGGCTCGCCGTGGAGGTCCCGGCCATGAGTGTCCAGATAATCGTAAGCCACCTGGTAGAGGCTGCTGGGTTGCGAGTGAGTGCGGCCGATTGCCATACCCGGCTTCACCGCCGCGATTACCGATTTCTGCGCACCCAGCACGATGTCGTAGAGCTCGCGCTGCCGCGGCGTGAAACGGCCATCCACCGGAATGGTGCGTGTTACGTCCGCGGCATAGCCCGCGCACTCCGCGCCCACATCCATCAGCAGCAGTTCGCCGTGTTCCATGCGGCGCGAGCCGCGGTTGTAATGGAGGAAAAGTCCATTGGGACCCGAGCCGATAATGGGCGCGTAAGCGCTGCGTTCGCAACCGCGGTCCAGGTAAACTGCCATCATCAAGGCTGCAATCTGATATTCGTACATGCCCGCTCGGGCGCTCTTCCAAGCCGCCACATGCGCGGCGATGGTGGCATCAATCGAGTGCCCGATCAGCTCGATCTCCGCCGGAGACTTTGTCATCCGCAAACGAGTCAGCGCATTTTGAACAGTCTGTGCTTTGGCACGCGCGCCGGCGGCATGCAATTCCTCATCGAACCGGCCGATGAGCAGCACCGTGTCAAAGCCAGTCTTCTCGTTGATCCCCGGATCGCCCGCGGCAGCCAGAGGCCCCATCGCCCGTTCGCGTTGGGCATCGTGCGGGGGAAGAAAGAGAATCTCGCGGTGGTGATCGATCAATAGCCGCGCACCCGGCTCGAGCCATCCCGTCAGGTAATAAAAATTCGGCTCCTGGAAAAACGGCGAGCGCAAATCCTCGATTCCTTGCATCGCCCCGCTCAGCACAATCACACCCTCCGGCACTGCCTTGCGAAGAGCATCCCGCCGCGCGCGATATTCCGGATCTGCGGCAACTCCCGACGCTCGAAATAGCGCGCACAACAGCGCGGCGCACACCATCGCTCGCGCGCCGCGCGGGAGCCGTACGCAACCCATACGTTCCCCATTTTAACGGCTGGCGAAAGGCATGGGACAGGATGAAACCACTGGTGCCGGCCGTTTTTGGGGCCGGCGCAAGCACTTCAACGGAACGGCAGATAGATGATTCGATTGCTCCACTCTGCGGCTTCGGACGCAGCCCATACCAGAAGGATCGCTTCGATGGTTGCGCCGATCCTGCTCGGCTCTTGAGGAACGATGAACAAGCCAGGTGCCTCTCCTCCAGCTTCGATACGCTCGCAAAAATATCGCGTCATCGTATCGCGGTCGTGCGAGATTACGACGCGGTCATCTTGAAAAGCGAGTTCGAGGAGCACTGGATCTTGGGTCCCACGCAATCCTGCCGCTGCTTTCACATCGAGAATGTCAATCGCCGGTTCCCGAGCGCGCAGACCTCGAATGATGGCACTGTCTAAATCTTCATCTGCCAGGAAGCGGACCGTCACTAGCGCTTCGAAGCCATTCTCTCGCGCGCCGCTTGCAAACGCGCAAATAGCTCGGGATTCGATTGGCTCAGTGGTGGAACGGTTCGTTCGAGTTCACGCTCACACTCAGCAATGTACTCGTCGACCAGCTCTCGGTTGTCCAGATAAAAAGCAATTGCACCATAAGCCTTCGCAAGGGACATGGTCGGAAATGATTCGACGATCCGTTCGGGAGTTCGGCCCTCTCGGAAGTGGACCACCACCGAGGAGAGCGATACACGAGTACCCGCGATCCTAAGCCCCCCGTCACGCTCTTCAATATACTGCGACGCTGGAAATGCCATAGGCCCCGATTTCAGTCTACCGCACGCTCCTCTGCCCCTTCCATACCCACTATCATCAAACTAGATGGCACGGCGCAAAAGATCAGCTATGGCAACCGTTGCCTTATATCTGTCTCTGTCCATGATGCTGCCGATCTCGATGGTAGTCGGATATTTTATGGGTCAGTTTCTCGATAAAGCTTTCCACACGCATTTCCTGACGATCGTGTTTCTACTGGCCGGAATCTTCTCCGGCTTTCTGCAGCTATTCCGCCAAGTGATGCGAGACTCGAAAGATGACAGCCAGTAACGAAGACGTGTACCGGCGGGCCGTCGGCCGCATCTTGCGATTCATGAAAATTCTTACCGGCATCGGCACCCTGGCCGCCTTTGCCTGGCGCGGAGGCCGGGCCGGCATGGGCTTCCTGTTCGGGGCCGCGATCGCCTGGGTCAGTTTTCTCTTTCTCAAGCGAATGGTGGATTCGCTGGGCGCTGCGCCAGCGAAGGCTTCCACCCGCGGCGCCGTCCTTTTGGGGTCCCGATATCTGATTCTGGGCGGACTAGCCTATGCTATACTCAGGCTTACCGGCATCAATACGCTGGCGGCCGTAACGGGGCTGTTCGTGTCGCTGGCCGCGGTTCTCATCGAAATTCTATTCGAACTGGTGTATGCAAGAGACTGAAGTCTGGCTTACCAAGCTGTTCAACGACTATCTCGCCGGCCTCGGCAACGCGATTCTCGGCGTGGTTGGGATGGCGCACCAGGCGCGGCCCTGGACCAACTTCATCACTATGCAGCTCCTGGTGGCGGCCATCATCGTTGTGCTGTTCGCTGTGTTGCGAACGCGCTTCTCAGTCGAACGGCCGGGTAAATTCCAGCAGACCTTCGAGCTGATTTACGAGTTTGTCCACGGGCAGACGGAAGACATCATGGGGCACGGCGGAGACCGCTACATGGCTTTCTTCGGCGCCTTGTTCATCTTCATTTTGTTCGGAAACCTGATCGGCATCATCCCCGGTTTTGAGGCCCCCACCATGTACGCTTACGTGCCGCTCGGCTGCGCCGTGGCCAGCTTCCTCTACTACAACATGGTGGGTGCGCAGGCGCACGGGCTCGTGAAACACCTGGCGCATTTGGTAGGGCCTATCTGGTGGCTATTCCCTCTGATGATTCCGATTGAGATCTTCAGCAACCTCGCCCGGCCGCTGTCTCTCACGCTACGTCTCTACGCCAACATGTATGCTGGCGAGCAGATTACCGGCGTGTTTGTGATGCTCACCAAGCTCGTACTCCCGGCGGTCTTCATGGGATTTCACATTTTCGTATCTCTGCTGCAAGCTTACATTTTCATGCTGTTAACGATGGCATACGTCGGCGGCGCGGTTGCCCACGACGAGGAGTAATACCGGCTTTATGCCGCCCGTCCAGCGTGAGACCGCCGGCTCCCAAGCACGGCGGGAACCACCTCCTGCGGGCGATTCTTACAAGGAGAAACACACATGAAGAGAATGCTGCTGTTACTGGGGCTGCTCTTGCTGGCAAGTCCCATGATCTTTGCGCAAACGCCCAAATACCCTACCCCGGGCGGACATTGGGTGCCCATAGCGGCCGCCATCGGTATGGCCATCGCTTCCGGTCTCTGCGGTATCGGACAGGGAATGGCGACCAAGGGGGCGGCGGAAGGCATTGCTCGCAATCCGGGAGCCAACGCCGCGATCCGTCTCGCGTTAATTCTCGGTCTAGCGCTAATTGAGTCACTGGCTCTCTACACTTTCGTGATCATTCTGATCGATGTCGGTTGATTTCTACTGAAAACCCGTTCCAAGTCACACTGCCCGCGTCCCCTGAATCCCGCATGGAATAATGACAGGGGATGCGGGTTCTCTTCGTTTCCACTCCCATTTCACCGATTGGCGATGGCGATGGCGGCGGCGTAGAAACTATGCTCTCCGAGCTCGCGCCGGCGTTGCGCGGCCGCGGTCACACCGTTGCCGTTATTGCCCCCGCGGGAAGCTGCCTGCCGGCTGGCATCCCGATTTACCAGGTCCCCGGTGATCCGCCGCCCAATGCCACCACCGGTTCGCGCGATGCCGCAATTGCCGTCCAGTCGCAAGGCGTGCTGGAGCGCATGTGGGCCCAAGCGCGCCGGGTAGCCCACTCGTTCGATGTCATCACCTCCGTCACGTATGATTGGCTCTCGTTTTATCTGACGCCCTTCCTTCCCGTTCCCGTCCTGCACTGGGTCTCTGTCTCCTCATCCATCAAGGCCGTGGATGAGGAAATCCGCGAGCAGTATTCCCGCCTTCCCGGTCACTTCACCTTCTGGTCGCAAACCCAGGCCTCCACCTTTTCTCTTCCGGGCCCGCAGGCTCGGATTATTCCCGGGGCGGTCAATACGGATCGGTTCCCATTCAGCGCTCTGCCCGACCCCATTCTGGTGTGGGCCGCGCGCATTTCACCCGAGAAAGGTTTGGAAGACGCGGTCCAGGTGGCAACCGAAACGGGCTTGCCTCTGCACGTTTGCGGAAAAATTCAGGACCAGGAGTATTGGCAGCGCATCTGCAACTCGGTTCCCGCCGGTACCATCGCTTATCACGGCTTACTTCCGGATCACCGCCTCGCGCAGGTTTTAGGCAAAGCCATCGCCATGTTCGTCACACCGAAGTGGGTAGAAGCTTTCGGTCTCACCGTGATTGAAGCATTATCGTGTGGGACTCCCGTCATCGCTTACGCACAGGGTGGGCCCACCGAGATCATCGAACACGGGAAGAGTGGCTTTCTAGTCCCGCCTGACGATGTGCCGGCAATGGTGGATGCGCTTAGAAAAATCGGCGCGCTCCAGCGGACGGAAGCGCGGCGCCGGGCAGAAGAGTACGCCATTCCGCGATTGGCCGATAACATGGAGCATTGGATTGCTTCAGTCCTTTCTGCCGCCCATGCTTCTCCGCAATGGCGCGCGGCGCCGTGAAGGGCACAGTGGACCGCCGCACAGCCGCGGTGATGCTGGCCGGTTTCTGCGCATTCCTCAACCTCTATGCGCCGCAGCCGTTGCTGCCATTGCTCGCCCGCGAATTCCACACCACCGCCGCAGGAATCAGCCTGCTCATCACGGTTTCCACCGTGGCCGTCGCCATTGCAGCGCCGTTCACAGGGATTCTGGCTGATCACGTGGGGCGCAAGCGTGTCATCGTCCCCGCGGCTCTGCTGCTGGCGGTGCCTTCAGGCCTTGCCGCCACGGCCACCACTTTGCAGCAACTCGTTTTCTGGCGTTTCTGGCAGGGCATTTTCACGCCGGGAATCGCCGTGGTGGTCTCGGCGTACATCAACGATGAATGGGATGAAGGCATCGGGAGAGGGATGTCCGCTTACGTTTCCGGCACAGTGCTCGGCGGATTCTGCGGGCGCACGCTGACAGGACTCATCGCCGGCCACTTCCTCTGGCGTTGGGCATTTGCCGTGCTGGGGATCTTGTCGGTTGCCGGCGGATTGCTGGTATGGGCATGGTTGCCCGCCGGAAAGCGTTTCGTGAAAGCTCCGAGGGCTTCCGCCACTGCGCGCGCCATGGCCCGTCACCTTCGCAATTCACGCCTGCTGGCGACTTATGGCGTAGGTTTCTGTGTGCTCTTCTCCATGCTGGCCACGTTTACCTACGTGAATTTCTATCTGGCCGCGCCGCCGTTCGGATGGAGCGCCTCGGCCTTGGGTTTACTGTTTGTGGTGTATCTCGCCGGGGCGGCAGCCTCGCCCATTGCCGGCCGCTGGATTGACCGTGTGGGCCAGCGCCTTACCATTACGGTCGCTTTCGGCGGCGGTATGCTTGGCATTTTGCTGACGCTCATCCCTTCGCCGCCAATGATTCTGCTCGGTCTCGCCCTATGCTGCATCGGTACGTTTAGCGCGCAATCGGCTTCCACGAGCTACGTCGGTGTCGTAGCCCACGAAGCCCGCGCCGCGGCGGTCGGCTTGTACGTGTTGTTTTACTACGTTGGCGGCAGCTTCGGCGCGGCCGTCCCGGGCCAGTTCTGGAGCCGTGGCGGATGGCCCGCCTGTGTCGCCCTGATTGCCGCGGTGCAGGCCCTGACCATTCTTCTGGCGGCGCTCTTCTGGCGCCCTGTAAAGCCGGTTCCCGCGGCCCTGCCCGGCCCGGTTTAGTCTCAATAAAAGGGATTACAAAATTATCCATGGAAACTGTCCAAATTCTGCACCGATTCGAAAGAGTCACCGGAAAATTCGAGCGAGCAGCGGTGGAAGCGGCCGTAGCGCGCCGGGAGGAAATCACGCCCGAACTTCTGCGCATCCTCGAGGATATTGTGGAACGCGCAGCCGAGCTCGATGCCGAAGGCGATTACATGGCGCACT
>JASIAM010000064.1 GCA_030041985.1 Bryobacteraceae bacterium
TGCTTCCTTAGCCGCTGGAGCAGGAGAATTCTGGGCGTGCAGCAGCACGCTGAACGCGAGGGTCGCAAATATTCGTGTCTTCATGGGTCATGACCTCCCACAATGGCGGATTGCTCGCGCGCATTGGGTGCCGTAAGGTTAATTCCGCGGCGGATGTCTATGTTCAGCTTTTTTGTTCAGCTTAGCACTACCGGGAAGAAACCGGGACCCGGCTCGTGCCGCGCGTGCCGCGCCGGACGCGGTGATATTCCGTTTCCCGGCGGTCCCCGCGTTGACCGGGCATTTCGATAGTGATATAGTCCTGGTACCACATCCTTACAAGGAGCTGCTCATGAATCGTCAAGTAAAATTGATAAGCGTTGCGGCGGGATTATGCCTGGCTGTGGCGCTGGCATTCACTCTTGCTGCGGCCAATACGTCCGCCACTGCAAGCCTCACGCCGGGAAGAGCGCAACTCACGTCCGCGGGTGCGCTTGCCTTTGGCCCCGATGGAGTGCTCTTCGTCGGTGATTCTGTCGGGGGCCAAGTTGTCGCCCTGGATACTAACGACCACACGGCACCCAGTTCCGATCCCAAAATCAACGTGCAGGGTATCGATTCGAAAATCGCCGCTGTGGTGGGTGTCGCGCCGGATCAGGTCGTCATCAACGACATGAAGGTGAACCCGATATCGAAAAACCTCTACTTGTCCGCTTCCCGGGGCAAAGGGCCGGATGCCATGCCCCTGATTGTACGCGTGAACGCTGCGGGCGATGTTTCGCTCCTATCGCTGGACAACATCCCACATTCCTCCGTCAGCCTCAGCGATGCTCCTAAGCCAGACACTAGCGCCCGCCAGAATCCGCGAATGATGACCATCACGGATATGAATTATGTGAATGGCAACCTGATGGTGGCGGGGCTATCGAATGAAGAATGGTCTTCGGCTCTGCGGTCGATTCCCTTTCCGTTCAAGACGGCCGAGGAAGGCGCCACTCTCCAAATTTGGCATGCTTCGCACGGACGGTACGAAACACAGTCTCCTGTCCGAACCTTCGTTCCGTACACGATTGAAGGTCAGCAGTACGTACTGGCTGCCTACACCTGCACGCCACTGGTCAAGATCCCGGTCAGCGATTTGAAACCAGGAGCCAAGGTGAAAGGCGTTACTATTGCGGATCTAGGCTCCGGGAATCAGCCACTCGACATGGTTCCGTACAAGAAGAATGGCCATGACTATATCCTGGTCGCAAACACTTCGTTGGGCGTGCTAAAACTCAAGGCCGATAGCCTCGAATCCTACAAACCAATTGATTCGCCGACCGTTACCGACGTTGCTGGTGTTCCTTATGATTCGCTCAGCAACCTCCAGAACGTTCGGCAACTCGCGCAGTTAGACAACTCGAACGCAGTGATTCTCGCTGGAAGATCCGGGCCTCTGAACATTCAGACGATCGCGCTTCCGTAGAACCGAAGCTTGCGAAAATTGGCCATTACCGCGATCGCGTGTTTCCTCCTGGCGAGCGTTGCCGCGATCGCGGATTCTATTTCGATTCAACTCGAAGGAGGGGCATTTCGAGTAGCAGGTTGGTCCCCGCCGCAGAAAGAGCCTGCAAAGGGTTGGGCTTCACTTTTTGCGGTTTATGCCGGGAGCGGCGATGTGCCGCCTTTAGCCGGGAGTTACGCGATCGAACACGGCTCTCTTGTATTTCACCCGCGTTTCCCATTTTCAGACGGCGTCGTATACCGCGCCGTATTCCGCAAGCCAGGCAGCACAGATCTCATCGAGAAGGTTTTCTCAGGACCTCCTCGCCCCACGGTTCCTACTGCACGCGTCGAGCAAATCTATCCAACTGGTGACGTTCTCCCCAGTAACCAACTGCGGCTCTACATTTATTTTTCCCAACCCATGAGTCGCGGTGAGGCCGGCTCGCATGTCCGTATGCTGGACGACAAGGGCAAAGTCCTGCCCGGTGTGTTCCTCCCCGGGGAAGAGCTTTGGGACCCGAGCTTCCAACGGCTCACATTGACCTTCGACCCGGGACGCATCAAGCGAGGACTTACTTCGAATGAAGCGATGGGGCCGCCGATTGTGGAGGGGAAAAGCTACACGCTCGTGATTGATCGCGACTGGCCGGACGCGCGGGGTGTTCCCATGACAGGGGAGTTCCGGAAATCCTTCCGTGGCGGTCCATCCCAGCGCCATCCGCCTGATCCTGCGCAATGGAAAGTGATTGCTCCCAAAGCGGATACATTTGATCCCGTACTGCTGATTTTCCCGGTACCGATGAACTATGCGCTTTTGCAGCGGATGATTCAGATATCGGAACGGGGCCGCAGCGTGCCGGGGAGCGTGGGCGTGGACAAGCACGAGACCGAATGGCGGCTGACACCCCAACAGCCTTGGAAGGCGGGCGGCTACAACCTGGTTGTCGATACCGGCCTTGAAGATCTGGCAGGAAATCGCATCGGGCAGCCCTTCGATATCGATCTGTTCGATCACGTCACTCAGCACATCGAGACAAAGACGGTCTCACTACCGTTCGTTGTTCGGTAAGTTATGGGTGTTTAGTTGTCAGTTGTCAGTTGTCAGTTATCAGCTAAAACCTCCCGCACCACCCTCTGCCGTACCTCTTAACATATCGTCAGCTTCCGTTCAAAACTTTATCCAGGACTTACCGGTCCGGGTTAACCAAAGCTGAAGGCTGATAACTGATAACTCTCAACTCTGTTCCAAAGTCCCCGAACCGCCGATATGAGTAGGTGAGCGGTCGAAGCCCCTTGTTTCTTGCATCCATAGTTTGCGGATTGTGGCTGGCGCTGTTCCTGCACAGCGGCGCGGCGCAGGCGGAGTCTGCCTCCGAATATGAATTCAAGGCCGCGTCCCTATATAAGGTGGCCAGTTTCGTCCAGTGGCCTCCCGCTCCGGATAACACCCCCATCTGCATCGGAATACTCGGGAAAGATCCGTTTGGCAAAGCACTGGACCGGATCGTACAAGGCAAGCTGGCGGGCAATCGGCGATTCATCGTCGAGCGCTTTCGCTCCGCGGAAGAAGCCACACACTGCGGCATCGTATTCATCAGTTCGTCGGAGCAGATGAAGCTTCGCGACATCCTCGGAGTTCTGCGCGGCAAGCCGGTTCTCACAGTCTCCGAAGTGCCCGGCTTTTGCCAGCAAGGCGGGACCATCAATTTAAAGGTGGTCGATTCTACTATCCGGATGGAGATCAACCCGGCGGCTGGCGCGCGCTCCGGACTACGCTTCAGTTCCAAGCTCCTCAGCCTGTCCAAAGTGGTCACGGAGGTAAGCCCTTGAGACGGCAAATGTCCGGTAGGTGGCGCCGCCTGTCGATCCGGCAGAAGTTGCAAGCCATGATCATGTTGAGCGTGGCGGCAGCCTCAATTCTCGCCTGCGGCTCCATGTTTGGAGTGGCCGTCGCACGGATGCGCCACAGTGTTCGCACCAACGCCGAGATTATGGCACAGGTTCTCGGGGAAAATAGCACGGCGGCACTTTCTTTCAATGATGCCCAGGCAGCGGGCGAGATGTTACAGGCATTAAAGGCGCAACGAGCCATTGCCGGCGCATGTATCTATTCCGCCCGCGGAGCGGTCTTCGCTACCTACCGCCGCGCGGACCTCCGCCGTCCCTTTGTCCCTCCTCCTCTACCGCGTTCCGATAGAGCATGGTTTCAGAATGGAAAGCTCCTCACATTCCGCACAATTTATCTCGAGGGCCAACCGATAGGAGTAATCTACCTAGAATCCGACCTGGCCGTTTTGCGGGCCCAGAACGCCCATTCCATCGAGGGGTTATTAGCGATCCTGGCTCTTTCGGCCGTGGCCGCCTACCTGCTCGGATTCCGGCTCCAGAAACTCATCTCCGAACCGGTGGTGCACCTGGCCGCGACGGCTAAAGCGGTGCGCTACTGCAAAGACTACAGTATCCGCGCACACAAACGCACCAGCGATGAGTTGGGCCAACTGGTCGAAAGCTTCAACGACATGCTGGGGGAGATTCAGCATCGCGATGATGAATTACGCAGCCACCGCGATAGCCTGGAAGAGCAGGTCCGCCGCCGGACCAGTGAACTGGAGCAAGTGAACGCTCAGCTTCGGGACGCGAAAACCCGCGCCGAAAGTGCCAGCCGGGCCAAGAGTGAATTCCTGGCCAACATGAGCCATGAGATTCGAACACCCATGAATGGAGTTCTGGGCATGGCGGATCTATTAATCGATACGCGGCTATCGGAAGAGCAGCGGGATTTCGTGGCCACGATTAAAAGCTCCGCGGAAGGCCTGCTGGCGGTTATCAATGACATTCTCGATCTTTCCAAAATCGAAGCCGGCAAGTTCGACCTTTACCCTGTCCCTTTCGATTTGCACCACTCGATCCGCGCCCCGATCCAGTTGCTGGCCAATCGCGCCGCGCAGAAAAACATCACCTTGGAGGCAACAATTGCGAACACCGTCCCCGGCCTTGCGGTAGGGGATCCCATCCGCCTGCAACAAGTCCTTATCAACCTGGTGGGCAACGCCGTGAAGTTCACAGAAAGCGGAGGAGTATCCCTGGAAGTTACGGCCGGAGCGGTGGCCGATGGTGAGGTAGAACTCCAATTCGATGTCCAGGATACAGGGATCGGCATACCCGCGGACAAGCAGCGGGATATCTTTGAGGCCTTCGTTCAGGGCGATGGTTCGGTAGAGCGGCGTTTCGGGGGCACTGGTCTCGGCCTGACCATCTCCTCGCGGCTGGTTTCCTTAATGGGCGGCCAACTCTGGGTGGAAAGCGAGCTTGGCCAAGGAAGTTGTTTCCACTTCACCACGCGCCTGGGTATAGCTAAATCCGCCGCGGGCGAAGTCGTCTCAGTCGCCCAAACCTCAGCCTTGGGTCTACTAAAGCCCAGCGGGCGCTCCCTCCACATCCTCGTGGCTGAGGACAACCAGGTGAATCAGCTCGTGGCGACTAAGCTATTACGAAAATTGGGACACATCGTCGTGCTGGCGAATAACGGCAAAGAGGTGATGGAAGAGCTTGCGTGCCGATCCGATTTAGATGCGATTCTGATGGATGTCCAGATGCCCGAAATGAGCGGGTACGAAGCCACCGAGCGAATCCGGCGCATGGAGCGGGGCACGCCGCGGCACATTCCCATTTTTGCCATGACCGCATTTGCCATGACCGGCGACCGGGAGCGCTGCCTCGAGGCGGGCATGGATGGCTATCTCTCAAAACCCGTGCGCATTCAGGAACTGAACAATCTGCTGGCGAAGGTGAACGGGGAAACACCCTTGGCAACCGGGAACGGCCAAATAAAAATACCCCAAAACTGAACGCGTTCAATCGCGGCAGAGCCGTGTCCCGGGCGCCGATCATCAGCGGCGTCAGATAATTCGCAAAACTCAACAGAGCCGGAACCACCACCAGAAAAATCCTTGTGGCGCCGCGCTGGCGCGACTCGCCTGTCTGTCAACCTCTCCGCTAATGCTTTCGCCGCTGACATATAATTTGGGACGGTCAGATGGCCGATTCGTGGCCACGGAGGTTTCATGAACAGCAATCGGAAAGCATGGACCACGGGTTTCGCCTTCGCGGCAAGCCTCAGCTTGTTGGGCGTGGCCCGCTCGCCCGGCGCGCAGGAACAGGCCGCGCCCAAATTCAAATTCGATCCCGACTGGCCCAAACCACTCCCCAACAAGTGGAAGTTGGGCGGTGTTACCGGGTTGGCCGTAGATAAAGACGATAACGTTTGGGTCCTGAATCGCCCCAACGATCTCACCGACATCGAACTCGAAGCCGAACTGACGCCGCCACTGGCCGATTGCTGTGTCCGCCCTCCCGCTATGATCCACATCGACAAGAGCGGCAACGTGATTGGTTCTTTCGATGCGCCCCAAGGCCACGGCATGGCTGTCGATAGCAAAGGCTTTGTCTACATTGGGCAGGACACGGTTCGCAAGTATGATCCGAAAACCGGCAAAGTTGCCGGTGAGGTGCCGCGCGTCCCTGAGCGGCAGCCGGGCGCAGCCGCTGATCCGCCTCTTACCGCTGCTCACATTCCGGGCCGCGGGAGTGCCGGTCCCGTCGCCGGATTTCTCACTCCGCCCGCCGGGCGTGGCCAACCCGCTCCCGCGGTTGTCGCTGCCCGGCAGACCGCCATCGCAGCCTTCCGCGCCAAGTATCCTCCCACAACGCCCATGATCGTTGGCGGCATCGAAGAAATACGCCTGGATGAACCGGCCCGCGAGCTCTATTGCGCGGACAATTATCTGGGCGGCCGCGTCATGGTATTTGATTTGGATACCCTGCAGTTCAAGCGCGGCTGGGGCGCCTATGGCCACACCCTCTCCCAAATCACCACTAATGATGCCGATCGCGCCTATACTCCCGGCGGCCCTATGCCGAAAGAGTTCCGCGGCCACCTCACTTTGAACATCTCCAACGACGGATTCGTTTATGCCGCCGACCGCAACGCCAACCGCATTCAGGTCACTACCAAGCAGGGCAAGTTCCTTAAGGAATTCATCCTGGCGCCCATGACCGGCGTGGGCGGTTCCACCGGAGGCGTGATGTTCTCGCCCGATAAGGCGCAGCGGTTGCTTTATATTTCCGATCTCACCAACAATCACATCTGGTTTCTCAACCGCGAGGACGGCAAGGTAATCGGCCGCATGGGCAGCATGGGCGAAAACGGCGGCCAGTTCTTCGGCCTGCACATGATTGCCGTGGATTCGAAGGGAATCATCTACACTGGCGAGGTGTTTGCCGGTGAACGCGTGCAGCGATTTCTGCCAGTCAAATGATCAGCGTGTAATGGCCGCTACCGCGGTGTCGGCAACGTGGGCTATCAGCGCCACCAGTGCTCCCAGAATGGCGTCCGCCGCATAGTGGTAACGGCCCAGCACCGCCGCCAGCCCAATGCTGATTGCCAGAAACAGAAACACCAGTCCCACCCACAACGGAGCTACGCGCAGAAGGATGAGTGCGCATGCCGTGGCTGCTGCCACATGGCCGCTGGGAAACGTGTTGGCGATAACGCCGCGGCGCCGGATGTGCCTGATCATCTCATCGAGATTGGGGTGCAGCATCGGCTCCCCGCCGTGGTGCTGTTTGCGCCCAGTCCGGAGCTGGTCGGCATGTTGCGCCCCGGCGTACCGGAAAGCCTGTAATGCTGATGCGCCGCGGCGTGGACGCGGCAGCCTTCTCTCCGCAACACCGGCGGCGCACGGATGACGCCTTCGTGATCGGCTACATCGGCCGCCTCATGCCGGAAAAGGGCGTGCGTTTCTTCGCTATGCTGGAGCGCTTCCTCGAAAAGGCCGGCGTCCGCAATTTCCGCATCTTCATAGCCGGTTGGGGGCGTGAAGAGCGATGGCTCCGGGCCCACCTGCGCAACGCCGAGTTTCAAGGCATCCTCGACCCGGAAGCGCTGGGCCGGGCTTACGTCAACATGGATGTGTTTGTGTTACGTCCCCACGCTGTTGCGCCTCGACTCTGACAGAATCGAATGCCGGCGCATCTTCAGAAGCCCAGCCAGTTTTGGAGATTTACAAGCCAACCACTCTTGTACCAATTAACGCCCTTGGTATCCCAGGCACAGGAGCGTATAGCTCTCCCGACGGCATTTCTCCGCTCCCAAATGCCGCCCCTCTTATTAACGGTCGCCTCACATTCCGCCAGTGCGAAACAAGCCTTCTGCGGGTCCAAGATGTCCGAGAGGAGCTTCTTTGCATACCCTATTTTATCAGTGGGCACACCGAGCGCTTCTGCGATTTTGGGCGCTGCCCATTTCGCCAGTTGCGCCGCGATTTCTTTTTTCGTCAGAGCCTTGCCGCCTTGAGTGACTAACTTAAAGCCGCCGATCGTAGCGATGTTGTATATCGCTTCAATGTTTGAAATGCCTTCCGAGATCACATCATACTCGCCCGCGAGATTCATGATCGTCCAGAAGACCTGACAGGGGTTCCCCCTGGAACAGCTCTGCGAAGCCCGGTTGCGGCGATCAAGCTCTTGCTGAATCGCCTTCATCTGCTTAATCTTCTCCTGGGCGTCCCTTATCTGAGCTGGAGTAATGTTATACTTCCGCGCGAATTCTCCCTGTGGGTCCAAGTTCGCCACCAAGTCCAAACCGGCCCAGCGCGCGGCCAGCGGGTCGTATAACTTCATCAGTTCTTCCCGTGACATCTGGTCATACGGTTTCGCTTGGCTGCCCGTAGGGTCCACAAATCCGAGTGGATTATCGAATCCGTATTGGTACGGATTGGGACCGTTCACCAAATCGTCCGGGTCCCTCTGCAAGAACCTCCCCTGAAGCGGATCGTAACTCCGCGCCCGGTAGTAATAGAGGCCCGTCTCTTCATCGAACTCCCGCCCCGTGAACATCCATGGGTTCCCGATCGCGCTGTGCGCCGTGCCCCAGGCGTTCGGCGCTATCGGATTGAAGGAGCCGTCATAGATCGTCACCGCGCCGTATGGATCTCCGCACTGTAGTGTATCTCCCCCGCAGTAGTCATATCTCTCGACAGGATTTCCTGAACTGTTGGTGATCGCTTCTACTGACCAAAGCTGGTTCTGGTGATAGTAATAAGTTGAGCCGCTTCGATCCATCGTCAGGATTTCATCGATGTAGTTTCCGTAAACATAAGTCGCTTGCGTGATAAACGCGGGGTTTTCTTCCTCAACAATCCGGCCGTCATCATAAAAATAAAGTGTCGTAGCCGGAGTTCCGGAAACGTCCGCTATTTTCTGCACACGGCGGCTCAAGGCATCGTATTGGTACTGGCCATAGAAGGTCACACACGTTGCAGCCTTGGTCACGCACGTCAGCCGGTGCTCTTCGTCGTACTGATATTTGTAGGTCCCGTCGTTCGTTAAGTCTCCATCGGCGTCATAGGTCAGCGGGATCGCGTTGATTTCCGTGATCTCATTCACTGAGTTGTGCATGCGCGTCTGCGTCGTCCCGTTCGTCGTCTTACTATTCCAGTTACCCACCGGGTCGAGAACATAGCTCGTCTGCGTAGGCGGCGTGGGTGGAGGCACGGCCGGGCAGGGAGCCGGGCTTCCCAATGTGCCCGACTGATAGCTGGTTACCCTGTACGTCACATCGTATCCGTAGCACTCCGAATGCTTCGGATCGTGTGTCTTCTGCTCATACTGTTTGTTGCCTTCGTTGTCGTAGGCATAATGGAATCCCGCAAACGTGCTCGGACTCGCCGCCGGGCTGTTGTGCGTAATGCTGAGCATCCAGTTGTTGGCGTTATAGCTGTATGATGACGCCGTGCCGTTGGCGTAATTGCGCGTTAGCATATTATTCGCCAAGTCGTACGTGTACTGCGCGATGGGTGGCGTGGTGCTGGTGTTATTGTCGATGTGGTCCATTCGCATCCGGGCATCGGTGTATTCCGTGACCTCGCGCCCTCCGGGATATTGCAAAGTTCGCATACGGGCCGGGAGATTGTAGGTGTAATTGATGGTGCGGCCATCCTGCACGCTCTGGATTAACCGGTTAGCGCCGTCGTACTGGAAGCTTTCGGGCCAGGTGAACGGCCCGTTCGCCCGCTGGTTCCTCAGCATGCGCCCGGAAAGATCGTAGGTGAATGTATCCTGCGCGCCGCTCGGCGTGTACGCCCGCTCGAGCAGAAAGTACAGATCACTGTACGTGTATGTCACCGTCTGGCCCGAAATCGCGTCTTCGCGCTTGATCAGGTCGCCTGCCGGATCGTAGACATAGCACCGCATAGTGCCATCGGCATAGGTTTCGCATAAAGGCCGGTTCACCGCATCATAGCTATACTGGGTGCTGTGCGAATTGGCGTCCGTCAGTTCGATCAGGTTGCCCACCTCATCGTAGGTCCACCCGGTCACGTTCCCCAGCGCATCCGTCATCGTGATCTTACGGTTCAGGGCATCATAGGTATCAGTGGTCGTGTTACCATTGCGGTCCGTGACGGTCAGAAGATTATTCACCAGATCGTACGCGGTGGTGGTGGTTTTGCTGAGTGGATCGGTGGCCGTCACCATCCGGTTCAGGGCATCGTATGCGTACGTCGTGATGTTGCCATCGCCATCCCCATGGCTGGTGCGATTATTATCGGCATCATAACTGTCTGTCTCCTCCAGGCCTATGCTGTCCGTTACCGTGACAACGCGATTGAGTGCATCATAAGCGTTCGTGGCCACATTCAGATTGGGCGCCGTCACTGTGACTATGTTATTCACCAGGTCATAGGTGGTCAGGGTAGTATCACCGGCGGCATTGATCTTCTTATCCAGCCGGTTCTTTTGATCATAAAAGTATTGCGTAGTGTTCCCGTCCGGCTCCGTCGACGTCAACCGGTTGTCTACAGGATCGTAAGTGTACAGGGTGACCGCATCGGTAGCAGTATCGATGGTATTCGGGCAGCCCGCCCCCGAATTTCCCCCGATACAGCCCGTCTTCCGGTCGATGATCACCACCCGGTCTAAGGCATCGTAATAGCTATAAGTGGTCCCTGCGTGCAGGCTGGCTGTTCCATCCGGGTCCACCTGTTTGGTAATCAGGCTTGACCCCGGCGTGGCCCCGCATTGGTTGCCGGTCACGGCCGCTCCGCCCAAGGTAATCGAACCAGCGAAAGTTCCGCCATCGTAGAAGTACAGCGTCTCTTCTTCCAAAGCATCGGTCGCGCTCGATCGGCGGTTGAGGGCATCATATGTGTAGGTGGTTGTATGCCCGTTGGCATCCGTCTCGCTGACGACGTTACTAACCGCATCATAAGCAGTCTTGGTGGTCGCCGAGACCGGCGTGCCCAACGCGTCCGTCTCCTGCATCATCCGGTTACGCGAATCGTATTGATACTGAGTGACGCGGCCGAGTGGATCGGTCACCGTGATGCGGTTATCGTTACTGTCATAGGTGGTGGCCGTGGTGCGCTGTTGCGGGGTGCCCACCGCGTCGGTTTCCGTGATCAGCCGCTGTCGCAGGTCGTACTGGTATAGCGTCTCTATGCCGCGCCCATCGATCGCTTCGGTCCGGTTCCCTTCGCCGTCATAGAAATTCTGAATGGTGCGCTGCTGCGCTGTTCCGACCGCATCGGTCTCTTGAATCACCCGGTTCATACTGTCGTACTGGTACTGTGTTACGCGGCCCAGAGCATCGGTCATGGAAATACGGTTGCCCACGGCATCGTAGGTAAACTGAGTTGTGCTTTGAATGCTCGTGCCGTAGGCATCAATCTGTTCCACCAGGTTGCCTGAGGAATCGTACAGGTAGTGGGTTACGTTGCCGTTCTTGTCAGTGAAGGTTGCGACCGTTCCATCGGGGTTGTAGGTCCAATGGCTCGAGAAGCCCAACGGGTCGGTCTCCGAAGTCTCATTTCCGTTCGCCGGATCGATGGTATACGTTGTGACGCGGCCCAGCGGGTCCGTCATACTGGTCATTATGTTGAATGCCGGGTCGTAGGTGTACTTGGTGATATGGCCCAGCGCGTCCGTCTTTTGCGTCAAGTCGCCTTCCGAGTTGTACACATAGCTGGTAGTATGCCCATTGGCGTCGGTCATCGACGCGAGTTGCAGCGTTGCCGGATCATAGGTGTATTTGGTGATCGATCCGTCCGGGTCCGTTTCCTGCAAGAGATACCCGTTGGCATCGTACTGATATTTCCACTGGTTGCCGCGTCCGTCGGTATTAGTTGTGGTCGAAGGTAGATACACCCGCAGTTGATTCTGCGCCAGTTGCGTGGGATCGGTGGCCCAGTTGTTGGGATTGGAGAGGGTGAAGGGACCGGTATGGCTGGCGTCGTACACTGCTGCCGGCAGAAAGCTGGAATTGTATGCATATTGAAATGTGCGGCCAGCCTTATCGACTTTATTGGTGATCTGAAACTGCGAATTATAGGAATACTGAATGGTTTTGCCCAGGGGGTCAGTGATCTTCGTCAGCATGTGACCCGTGGTGTCGTACTGAAAGCTGGTGACTCGTCCGGCCGGGTCCTTCACGCTGCTGAGATGGTTCTGTGCGTTGTAACTGAAAGTGATGGTGCGCCCATAAGGATCGGTCACTCCAGTCAGATTACCGCTCGTATAGGTGAACCGGGTGGTATTGCCATCGCGATCGACGATTTGCGTTATCCGGTACACCGGCCCACCAACCAGGAAGGGCGTTCCCGCAACAGGCATGAAAGTGTACTTGGTTTGATCTTTATCTGTAATGGTGAAGGTCGTGCCGGATTGGGTTAAGGTTTCGAAGTAGCCGGCGGCAGTGATGAAGGCGCCTCCTGCGCCCAGGCTGTAGCGGGTGACCCGCCCATCGCCATCATAACGGAACATGGAGCCTAATTGGCCGAACAGGAAAATATTAAAGGAGTGAGTCCAGCCGTAGCCCACCACTGTATCGATCGTAGCCCGCGAGCCATCGGCATTATACGAGTTATAGGTCAGAGCGAAGTCCAGAGTGTTTCGGTTGGCGCTCCGCACAGTAGAGATGGGTACGGTCTCGGCCGCATTGCCTTCGGAATCGCTGACGGTGCTGGAGGTGTTCGAGCGCTGCTGATTCGCGGGACGCGTGCAGCCGCAGCCGCAGGGTGGACACTTCGATTTCGGCGGATCACCCCCAATGTACTTGGCCTGACCCAATCCGGCAAACGACAGTATCAAAGCCGCGGCGGCGCACAGCCGTTGTGCCGCATGCCCACGGCCGCGACGGGAAATCGAGCGGACTAGCGGTATCGCGATTAATCCCAGCGCAATCACAACAAAAAATGAAGGCTCCGGAGTATTCACGCCCAAAGATTCCGCATCCACCTGCGCATCGAAATAATAGGGCGTATTAGTCATGAGTGAGTTGTCACTATACGTTAATGCGGTATTGATGGTGTTCGTGACAGTCTGGGAAGGGCCGATGGTGTAGGGCTGATCCCAGCAGAGTTCGTCCAGCGAGCCTGCCGCGCAGGCGGGATTGGCGCTGGAGGTGGCGGGCACTAATAAATTGAAGATAGTCTCCGAGTAAGCGGACACGCCGGCAGAATCGGTGAATAGAGATTGGCCGCCGCTGAGCGCCGCGGAGAAATTCACGGTCACCGGGTGAGTGGTGCTGTCCACCACCTCGAAAGTTCCTGAAAGGTCGCCGTAGGGGCCCACTGCATTGGTTCCCGCGCTGTCCGGTATGCCGTCCGGGATGTTGACGGAGCTGGAAGCGTTGGCTGTGAGACCGGAGGGATCGGCGCCGGCGGCCGCGCTGGCAAAACCCTGAGAGGCTGAGACCGATGCGGACGCCGTTGTCTCGGAATCGTATCCGAAGCAGGGACCCGTAAGCACCGCGCCGGTTGCTGTACAGGCTCCTCCTAAGTTGTCGAAAACTGAGGCAAAGGCGCTGGCTGTCACCCCCGAAATCATGACAGGGAGTCCGCCCGCGCTGATCTGAAAACTGCTCAGATCCAGTGCAGTACTCACCACAACTTCCCCGTGGAGGATCGAAACGAAACTACAGATTACTAAACTTGCGAGAATGGACCCGAGCGAGCGGCGCATATACACTCCTTTCGCGAACTCTGACGTCCCTTGACCAAGGGATGGAAGTTATCGAGACTTTACTGTCTCGCTATTATACGCACCGAAAATACAGGCAACGTATCAGCGCCAGATAATTTCTTAGAGCCTACTTACTCGTGCCGTGCGAGTTCGAGCGTGATGGTTCCAATGGTGATCTGCAGGCGCACGCGAATCTCGACCGGTAATTTGCGGCGGTCATCCGTAAGCCAGACATAAAGATGCGCCGGACGCCGGTAGATGACGTTGTTGAAGAGGTTAATTTCATAACGAATGGTCTTGAAGGCGCCGTCGGGTACTTTCACCTCTTCGCGCTGCTGGGCTTCCACTTTCACCATCGCGGTTTTCTTGCCATCGCTAACAGGCACTTCCGCGCTCTGGCCGGGTTCGAGATCGAGGGTGCGCAGATAAAACAGGCCACCGAGGACGTCGTGCACGCATGGGGGAATGGAGACCTCCTGTGTAGCAATGACGGAATTCTTTGTCAAATCACGTTCCTGGTAAGTGGCCTTGTGAGATTCGGCATCGAAAGTGACGGACGTTTCGCGCCGCCGGCTGCCCTCCCGCCCCGAAGTAAGTGAGGATATTGCGCAAAGAGATTGGCTGAGATTGCTAGTAGACTCCATCTCGACCTTGTAGAGTTTCGATACCAGGCCGATGGATTCGACATGAAGCTTAGCCTGCCAGCCGGGATCGCTGCCGACGGCTGGATGCCACTCGATAGTGGCCTTTCCTGCGTTAATCAGGCGCCACTCAATATTGTAGAGGAGCGTTTCTTTGGAAGGGACCGGCAGAGTTTGCGGAGAAGCCAGGCGGGTGCATAGAAGCAGCGCAGCGAGGCGCATCCGCCCGGAAAACCAGGGCATGAAAGCAGTCTCGCAAAAATTGAGAGTGAATGGGCAGGCCGGGTACCTACCAGTACCTGCCCGGGGGATTACTTGGGAGGCTCGGTAAGCGGCATCGTGGACCCGCGGTGGCAAGTATAGCAGCGTACATGCTGCTGGCCATCCGGGAATTTGGAATTGATGTCGCGGACCATACTGATCATCATGCGCGCGACGTTTTTATGTGGATTTTCGTCGCTCGGGAAGTTGAAGCCGCCGCCCGGATTGGCCATATGGCATTCGCCACACATCACGCCGAGGGCCGTATTGAAAGACAGCATCGTGTTCCGCAGGCCGTCCTTTTGCAGCAATTTCAGATTCTGCGGATTATCGAAGGGACTGGGACCCTTCTTTCCGCCCTTCTTTTCTTCCTGGGCAAACAGCGCCAACCCAGCGATCAAGACCACTGTGAATATTTTCAATAGACGCATGCGCATATCGTACGCCTCCATACGCCGAAAAATCAAGGGGATGTCCTGATTTTTTGTCATTTGTAATCGGCGGTTAGGAAATCGAAATCGCAGCCTGATGGGGCCTGCGTTACGTGATCGAGAAACAGGCGGCGGTAGCCGCGGTCATGGTGGCGCGGCGGCGGCACGAAGCTACTTAAGCGCTGGTTGATGACCTCCTGGGGCACGGCCAACTCCAGCTTGCGAGCTGGGACATCGAGGATGATTTCATCGCCGGTGGCCACCGCGGCCAGCGGTCCTCCGACAGCCGATTCCGGGGCAACATGCAAGACCACAGTTCCGTAAGAGACGCCGCTCATGCGGGCGTCGGAAAGCCGCACCATATCGCTGACACCCTGGTTGAGCAGTTTGCGCGGCATGGGGATATGCCCCCATTCCGGCATTCCAGGCGCGCCCTTGGGACCGCAGTTCCGCAGTACGAGCACCGAATCGCGGTCGACGGGGAGATCATCACTGTCGATTTGCGCGGCCATCTGGCCGTGATTCTCGAACACATAGGCGCGTCCGCGGTGCTTGAGGAGCTCCGGGGAGGCCGCTATCTGCTTGATGACTGCGCCAAGCGGAGAGAGATTGCCGTAGAGCACCGCAATGCCACCTTCGGCGGAGAGCGGCTGCTCGCGAGGACGGATGACGGCATCGTTCGATGAGCGCGCGGCGGCGATGTTTTCCCCGATGGTTTGGCCACTGACCGTAATGCAATTGGTGTGGAGCAGGTCTCCAATACGATTCATCAAGACGGGCAATCCGCCGGCGTAGAAGAAATCTTCCATCAAATGCTCGCCGGAAGGTCTTACATTGGCCAGGTAAGGCGTGCGGCGGGAAATGCAATCGAAGTCATCGAGTGTAAGGCGAATGCCGAGGCGCCCGGCCATGGCGATCAAATGAATCACCGCATTCGTAGATCCGCCGAGAGCCATCAGCACGGTGATGGCGTTCTCAAATGCCTGGCGGGTCATGATACGCGACGGAGTCAAATTGTTTTCGATTAGTTGGACGGCGGCGCGCCCGCTCAGTTCCGCAATGGCGAGGCGGCGCGAATCGGGCGCGGGGATATTGGCGCAGCCGGGGAGCGACATGCCGAGCGCTTCGGCCAGGCTGGTCATGGTGGAAGCAGTGCCCATGACGGTGCAGTGCCCTGAGGTGCGGGCGATGCAGCCTTCAATTTCATTCCATTCTTCATCTGTAAGGCGGCCGGTGCGGTAGAGGTCGAAGAGTTTGCGCCCATCGGTGCCCGAACCGAGCCGATGCTCGCGCCAGCGGCCGGCCAGCATAGGACCACCGGGCACGACAATGGCTGGAATATCGGCGCTCGCTGCGCCCATCAATTGGGCGGGAGTAGTCTTGTCGCAGCCGCACAGCAGCACCACGCCATCGATGGGGTTGGCGCGGATGGATTCTTCGACGTCCATGGCCATGAGGTTGCGGAACATCATGGCGGTGGGCTGCATGAAGAGTTCGCCGAGAGAGATCGTAGGAAATTCGAGCGGCACACCTCCGGCAGCGAGCACGCCGCGTTTGACGGCGACGGCTACTTCGCGGAGATGGGCGTTGCAGTTGTTGAGCTCGCTCCAGGAATTGCAGATGCCGACCACGGGTTTGCCTTCGAAAATGTCAGCCGGGAATCCTTCGGAGCGAAGCCAGGCGCGATGGGAGAAGCCGGGATAGCCGGGACTTTGAAACCATTGACTACTGCGAGGGTTTTTCATCGGAATAGCTATTATATGCGCGGCGGTTGGCCATCCCCGGCCGTCGAATTTTGCCTAATCTGTGACGGGACCGTTCCCTCACGGTACGGCTTCGAGGGCGAAGCAGACGCCTGCACGTGTCTCTAGATTGTGCGAGGGTCAATAAGCGAGTTTCACTCGAACGGAACGGAGATTCCGCTGCCCGCGATAAAAGACAGCAGGCCGAGATCCAAACCAGGAGCTGAGAACTGCTGAATGCTCTCGCTTGCTACGTACAAAGACCCGTTAGGGGAGGGCGTTAAGTAGTCGTTTAGCTGCGTGCCCGTCGAGGGTAAGCTTTCGAGCACCGCCGCAGGTACCGTAAATTGCCCGGCTGCCAGCGGCGCGGTGCAGGCGAAGTATATGTAATCGGCCACTTGGCCGGCGGCGCTGGGTGATGCCTTGTAAATGGTCGAGTACCCGGAGATGGAAACATAGCTCCCAGGGACGCCGCCGGCCCAGGTGACTAACAAGTCCTTCGTCCGGTCTATCGCAGTAATGGACGAACTATTCGTCCACACCAGCGGATTTGCCATCGTCTCGCTGAGGCTGGTTGTAAAGGTTCCGATGTCCGAACCTCCGGAACCGTCACTAAATGTGAAGGTCCCGCCGGATGGGGGAACAATCGCAGGTGACGCCCCAGTAGGCTCGAAGTATGTCCCCCCGTTATAGAAGGGCAAAACAAGCGAACCATCCGGCCCATTCAAATTGATCTGCTGACCCGCATTGAGCGCCTCGCTCGATCCCCAGCCTATAAGCGGAGGCAGTGGGGCGCCGGAAGAAGCAAGGAGATCAAAGTTAACAACACAACCGCCGCTGGACGGCACCTGGAGGGAGACGCTCGATGCGAACTGCTGGGCTGTGTATTTCTGAAATATAGCGTAAGCCGAGTCACTGGGAAGAGCGGCGCTACTCCCGTTGATGATTGGCAGCGTCTCCAGAGAGATCGCTCCCACATTGATATTAGGGAGGCCCAATAGTGTCTGGTATTGACTGGTTGTAACTGGAATCAACGCCGGATCGGAGCAAATGCGCCCGCTCGCCGCCACCGGGATCGTGGCGAAGTTGCTGGGCACGCCGCCTGTAACCACGACCACTGAGACGTTGCAGCCAGAGACTCCGGCTGGAACAATCAGGTTGATTTGATCGAGACCCGGATAAATCGACCGGCCATGATAGGTAACTGTGGCGTTCACCCCGCCGACATCCACCTCGATCGGTGTGGTCAGATTTTCCGGGGTCTGGTACTGCGTTTCATCCCCGGAAACGGCGCCCAATCCGGTTCCCCAGAAAGTAAGGTATTCCCCAGGATTCGCCGCATTAGTTTGACTCAGGAGTTGACCGCCTTCGTTATCGTCCTGCGCAATTGCAGCAGTCAACGGGACCCCTCCCGCAGGCGATGACACCGTAGCCAGGCCGAAAGCGCTCGGCACCACGGTCGTTGTGGCAGAAACCGATTGCCCGCCTGACGTCACGGTAACAGTCGCATTGCCCACCGGTGTCTTCGACGGCAGAATTGCGGTGATCTGACCGGGCGACACGTAGTAGGGAATTGCTTGCGTGGTGACATTGCCCACGGTAACAGTAACGGTTACTCCCCCAAGCGTAGTCTGGAGCGGAACGCCCTGCGAGACAGTAGATTCCGTCATATCGTTCGTTCCACCCATTATGAAAATGGAACCTGGCGCGATGCCGTAATTGGGCATTCCCGGCTGAATGTAGCTATAGTTATTGACGATCGTTTGTCCGATGATCTGGGCATGGGCGGGGACGGCACACGATATAACAGCGAGGAAAACTGAGGCAAATGAGTTCCGTGACGACATAAAACATCCTGCGTTGATTCTACTACCCATTGGTACAGCTCGCATGGCGCGGTTCGACCGCCTGACGGCGACTTATCGGAGTCAGACCGCGCCGCTGCTTCACATCTGGGACCAGAGATTGCATCGCTAATCCTACGGAATGGTAGGACCCGCCCTCGGGCTCGTCGTAGGTAACAACTACGACCATTGTATCTCCCTCACTAACATCGAACCCGCTTATCTTGGTTATAACTACTGCCGTGGTTACAAGGGGACCGTGGCGACGCTTATCCTCAGCAAAACAGGGGTCAAGATCGGAGTGCCGTATGGAGCCTCTCTGCCTGACGCCATGCATTTGCTGGCCGGTGCGGGGAAAGTTCATCGTCATGTGGCCATTACCGAGGCCGCACAATTGCCGCACAATTAAAGTCGCCAGCGCTGAAGGCGTTGCTCAAAGAGGCGCTCGGTGTTTGGCGAGTCAGGATAGAAGGGGTTGTGCAGCCGAACGCGCGGAGCAGAAGCCCGGCGGCAGGGAGGAAGCCCTGACCCCACTTAATTACTTCAGCAGGCTGGAGGATTTGCCCGCGAAGTCCAATACCCACGACGGGAAGATTCCCAAGATAAGCGTGCCGAGAGCCGGCAGGATTAGGGCTGCTTTGAGGCCTACCGTCAGTGGTTCGGCGCCGGAGGCTGCTTCGCTGGGTTCGTGCATGTACATCATCACCAGAATGCGCAGGTAGTAATAGGCGGCGACGGCGCTATTGAGCAGGCCGAGAACGGTGAGCCACACCAGGTGCGATTCGAGCGCTGCCTTGAAGATATAAAATTTGCCGAAAAAGCCGCCTGTTAATGGCACGCCGATCAGGGAAAGCAGAAAGATAGTAAGCAAGGCCGCGGTCATGGGCTGCTTCTGCGCCAAGCCGGCGAAATCTTCGAGGTTCTGATAGCGCTCACCCTTGCCGGAGATGTGGCTGATTACAGCGAATGCGCCAATATTCATGAAGGCGTAGGCGGCGAGATAGAACATGGCGGCCGCGGTGCCGACGTCGGAGCGGGCGGTCAGGGCGACCAGCACGTAGCCGGCGTGAGCGATCGAACTATAAGCCAGCAGGCGCTTGACGTTGGATTGGAGGAGCGCGGCGAAATTGCCAATGGTCATGGAGAGCAGCGCGCAGATCCAAACCAGAGGTTCCCAACCGTTGCCAATGGGCTCGAAAGCGGTCATAAAGATCCGCAGAAAGATGGCGAACGTCGCGGCCTTGGGACCTGTAGAGAGAAAGGCGGTGACGGGCGTGGGCGCGCCCTGATAGACATCCGGAGCCCACATCTGAAAAGGCCAAGCCGACACTTTGAAGCCCAAGCCGACGAACATGAGGGCCGCCGCGACGCCGATGAAGACGGGCGAAGGGGAGTTTGCGCCAGTGATGGCCGCGCGCGCCAGAGTGAGATTCACGGTGCCGGTTGCGCCGTAGATGAGGGCCACTCCATAGAGGAAAAACCCGGTGGCGAAGGACCCCAACAGGAAATACTTGAGCGCGGCTTCATTGGCTCGTTTGTCGTCGCGCAGGTAGCCCGCCAGCACATAACTGGAGATGGAGGAGATCTCGAGACCGATGAAGATCATGATGAGGTCGTTGGCAGAGACCATGACGCACTGGCCAGCGATGGAGTAGAGGAGGAGCGCGTGGTATTCGCCGGTTTCGGCGTCCTGACGCGCGAGGAAACGGTAGGAGGGAAGGACGGTTAGAATGCCGACAACAATTACGAGCATCCGGAAAAATGTGGCAAAACCATCGACGGAGAGCATGCCGCCGAAAGCCGGGCCAGCCTGGGCATAAGCGGCCACCGAGCCGAACAGGGCGCCGATCAGGGCCAACAGGCTAAGCGTGCCGAACAGGTTGGAAGAGCGGCGGTTCACCAGAGGGTCGAGAACCATGAGCAGAGTGCCGGCAACGCTCAGAATGATCTCGGGGAGGAAGCGAATGAGATCACCGGCGTTGATGAAGTTGCTAATGGGCACGGGCCACCTCCTGAACAGGGGCCGGGGAAAAACCCGGAGACTGGGGGCTGGGGAGTGGGGACTGGGCCGCTACGCGGCTGGGTACCGCCTTCGGCGCTGATACGCGGAAGGGGACGTTGACTTGGGCCTGGTCGAGAACGCGAGCGGTGGTTTTGGTTACGGGCGGGAGGAACGATTGGGAATAGATGCCCATCCAGACCATCATGATGATCAGAGGAACCACGGCTATCCATTCGCGAATATTCAGGTCCGGCATATGCGAGCGAACCTGTTCGCGCGTTTCGCCATAAAAAACGCGCTGGTACAGCCACAGCATGTAGCAGGCGGAGAGAATCGTGCCAATGGCGGCGAAAATCGTCCAGGAATAGTTTGAAATGGCCGTGCCTTGCAGCACCAGAAATTCACCGACGAAACCGTTGAGCAGGGGAAGGCCGATGCTGGCGAGCGCGGTGATCAGAAATGCAGTGGAGAGCCAAGGCGCCGGCGTCGCGACACCGCCGTAGTCGGCGATTTCGAGTGAGTGCCTGCGCTCATACATCAGGCCCACCAGCAGGAAGAGCGCGCCCGTCGAAATGCCGTGGTTAAGCATCTGGTAGACAGCGCCATCGAGTCCAAGCTGGCTGAAGGAAAAGATGCCCAGCACAACCAAGCCGAGGTGGCTCACGGAAGAATACGCCACGAGCTTTTTCATGTTGGGCTGCACCAGCGAAACCAGGGCCCCGTAAAGGATGCCGATGATGGCGAGCACCCCGATCCAGGGCGCACACCGGTGGGAGGCTGCGGGGAAGAACGGCAGGCAGAAGTGCAGAATACCGTAAGTGCCCATTTTGAGCATGACGCTGGCCAGCATGATGGAGCCGGCAGTGGGCGCTTCGACGTGCGCATCGGGCAGCCAGGTATGCACGGGGAAAAGCGGCACCTTGATGGCAAAGGCGATGAAGAACGCCAGGAAAAGCAGCATTTGCTCGGTGGGCTCGAAGGTCAGGCGGCCGCTCGAAAGCATATTGAGAATGGCCGTGTAACTGAAGGTGCCCGCGCGGTTGTAGAGATAGATGATGGCGGCCAGCATGAGCACCGAGCCGGCCATGGTGAACAGGAAAAACTTGACCGCAGCGTAAATGCGCCGCTCGTGGCCCCAGACGCCCACCAGGAAATACATGGGAACCAGGGAGATTTCCCAGAACACGTAGAAGAGGAAAAGATCCTGTGCGACGAAGACGCCGGTGAGGCCGAACTCGAGCAGCAGCAGGAAGGCGAAAAATTCCTTGACGCGGCTGTGAATGGAACGCCAGGAAATGAGGACGCATATCGGGGTGAGGAAGGTGGTGAGGACGAGCAGCCACATGCCTACGCCATCGGCGGAGAGATAGAAGTGGATATCGGGGCTGGCGATCCAGGGCACGTCGATTTTGAACTGTTCGACCTGGGAGTAATCGAAGTGCAAGGGGAGGGACAGCGCCACGACGAGGGTCGCGAGGGAAATGATGAGCGCCCAGACGCGGCTCGATTGCGGCGAAGAGCGCGGCAGCAGAAGGGCGACCAGAAAACCTACGAGCGGGATGGCGAGGATGAGCGTCAATATGTTCATCGGGCGCCTCCCGCAAGCATACCGAGCGCGACCATGAGCGCTACCGAGCCGAAGACCACCCAGGCGGCATAACTGCGGATATTGCCCGATTGCACGAGGCGCAGAACACCTCCGACACCGCGTGAAGCGGTCGCTATGCCGTTAGCTAAGCCATCAATAATGCCGACATCCACACCGCGCCAGAGGACCCAGCGCGAGCCGCCCACGAGGGGTTTTACAACGGTGGCATCGTAGATCTCATCCACAAAATATTTGTTGTAGACCAGCGTGTAGAGGCCTTTTATGCCGGAAACGAACGAATCCGCCAGGGCCGGTTTGACGGCATACATCAGGTACGCGAGGGCGATACCGCCGAGGCCAAATGCCACGGAAATGGCCATCAGACTGGAATTTTCCACCTCTTCCATAGGTGGGAAGAGATTGCTAAGGAAAGCGGGGACGGGGAAAAGATAACCGCCGGCAAGAGAAAGCAGCGCGAGCACGGCCAAAGGGAGGGTCATTACGGCGGGTGATTCGTGGATGTGATGCTCGTGCCCGCGGTAACTGCCGAAGAAAGTCAGGAACATGGCGCGCGACACGTAGAACGCCGTAATGCCGGCAGTGATGGTTCCGACCCAATAGATCCAGGGCGCGTGCTGGTAGGCCGCGAGCAGAATGGCGTCCTTACTGAAGAAGCCGGACGTGAGGGGAACGCCGGAAATAGCGATCCAGGCGCAGACCATGGTCCAGAAAGTCCAAGGGATTTTGGTGCGCAGCCCGCCCATGTTGCGCAGGTCCTGCTCACCGGAGAGGGAATGGATGACCGCGCCCGAACCGAGGAATAACAGGGCTTTGAAAAAGGCGTGGGTCACCAGGTGGTAGATTCCCGTTGAAAACGCGCCCACTCCCACACCGACGAACATGTAGCCCAACTGCGAAACAGTCGAGTAGGCGAATACCTTTTTGATATCGTTTTGCGCCATGCCGATGGTGGCGGCGAAGAAGGCGGTGGCGATACCGATAACCGCGATGGTTTCCAGGGCGGCGGGCGCGTGCGTGTAAATGGGCCAGGAGCGCGCGGTCATGTAGACGCCCGCGGTGACCATGGTGGCCGCATGAATGAGGGCGGAGACGGGCGTTGGGCCGGCCATCGCATCGGGCAGCCAGACATAGAGGGGAATCTGCGCCGATTTGCCGGTGGCGCCGACGAGCAGGAGCAGGCCGATCAAGGTCAGCGTACTTTCGGGAATGCCGGCGGCACGCGAAAAGACCGAGTTGAAATCCAGTGTGCCGAAGGTCTTCACGATGTAGAACATGGCGAGCGAAAAGCCGAAGTCGCCAATGCGATTGACGATGAAGGCCTTGTTGCCGGCGTCGGTGGCAAATTTCTTGGTGAAGTAGAAACCGATGAGGAGGTAACTGGACAGGCCCACGCCTTCCCAACCTACGAACAGCACCAGGTAGTTGGCGCCGAGCACCAGCACGAGCATGAAGAACATGAACAGGTTCATGTAGGAGAAGAAGCGGTAGTAGCCGCCATGGTGAGGGCCGTGCTCATGCGCCATGTAGCCGATGGAATAGATGTGGATGAGCAAGCCGACGCCGGTGACTACCAGCAGCATGACTTCGGTGAGACGGTCGGCGGAAAAATCCCAGTTGATGGTGAAAGCGCCGCTCTGGATCCAGGTGAAATAGTGCTCGGTGTAAGGCGAGGTGAGGTCGCCTAATCCGGAGATGGTTTTGAGCACCCAGGCAAAGGAGAGCAGCACGGCGCCGATGGCGAAGACGTTCACCAGGCCTTTGGAAAAACGCTTTCCAAAGAGGCCGTTAATCAGGAACCCGGCGAGGGGAAATATGGGAATGAGCCAGAGTTGCATTAGAGAGCGACTCCTAACCGCAGAACACTAATTCCCAACCACAGAGGCGCAGAGGCACAGAGAAATTCGAAAATGTTTTGGTGTGCCCGGCACACCGGCTGAGCCATCCGAGGGGTTGGCTCTCGGCCGATCTCGGAAATGCTGAAACCTGAGGTCGCGGAGGAGGCAGAGTGCGCGGAGAAGCGCCGGGCAAAAGCCCGGCGGCAGGGCGGAAGCCCTGGCCCCACTCTCTCCGCGGCTCTATGTCTCTGTGGTTTATTCATGTGTTCGCTTAATCTTTCATCGAATCCATGTCATCGATATTCAGCGTTGCCCGGTTCTTGAACACCGTCAGAATGATGGCCAGGCCCACGGCGGCTTCGGCGGCCGCTACGACCATCACGAAGAAAGTGAACAGGTGGCCGTTAACCTGTTTGTACTCGTATGCGAAGGTCACAAAGCTCAGGTTCACGGCATTGAGCATGAGCTCGATGGACATGAAGACCGTGATGATGCTGCGGCGGAATAAGAATCCGGCTACGCCTAGCGCGAACAGCACCGCGCTCAGGGTGAGAAACCAGGAAATCGGAACTTGGGTCATTAATCGAGCTCCTTTCGCCCGAGGACAATGGCTCCCAAAATGGCGATGAGGATGAGCAGCGAGATCACCTCGAAGGGCAGCAGGTAGGTGGTGAACAAGGCGCGGCCTATAGCTTGCGCGGACCCTCCGGTGAAGCCGCCGAAATGGACAGTGACATTTCGGGGGAAGATGCGCTGCACAAAATAGGCGAGCAGACCAAGCAGCGCGATCAACAGGGGCGCGCCTAGAAGCTGCACGAGCAGCGAGCGGCCGCGCTTGACCTCCGCGCCGGCGTTGAGCAGCATGATGACGAAGATGAACAGCACCATCACGGCACCGGCGTAGACGATTACCTGCGCGACCGCGATGAATTCTGCGCCCAGCAACAGATACAGAATGGCCAACGATCCCATAACGCCTATCAGAGAGACCGCGCTGGCGATGGGGTGAGTTTGCACCACCACGTTGATCGCCGCCACAACTGCGATAAAGGCGAAAATCAGAAACAGAACGACATCCATCAGGATCTCCAGGCAACCAGGAAGCTGGTGACCAGCAGATTGAGCATGGCTACGGGGAAGAGAAACTTCCAGGCGAAGCCCATCAGTTGATCGTAACGGAAACGCGGCAGCGTACCACGAATCCAGATGAAGACGAACAGGATCAGGCCGGTCTTGGCGAGGAACCAGAACAGGGGCAGGAGCCAGCTTTGCACGATGGGGGCGAGAAAGATGGCGGCGATGATCAGGAAAATGACTCCGGTCGCGGCGAAGGTGTAGCGATCGAGTTTGTGAGGCGGGTTAGAAGCGTGATAGAAAGCGATCAAACCGGCGATGGCGAAGATGACCGTGGGCACAAGCGACGAACCGTAAGCGGCGGGCCAGGGCGCTTCCCAGCCGCCCAGAAACAGCAGCGTGGCCATGGCACTGACGGTCACCATGTTCAAGTATTCGGCCATGAAGAACGAAGCGAATTTCATGCTGCTGTATTCGGTATGGAAGCCCGCTACCAGCTCGTTCTCGGCCTCGGGGAGGTCAAAGGGAATGCGGTTGGTTTCGGCAAAGGCGGCGATCACGAAAATGATGAACGAGACGATCTGAGGAAAGGGCAACTTCAGAATATTCCAGTGGAAGATATCGCCCGCCTGCGAGCCGACCAGATCGCGCAGGCTCAAAGTATTGGAAAGCAGAAGCGGTGAGACGATGGCGAGGGCTAATGGCAGTTCGTAGCTGATCATCTGCGCCGAGCTGCGCAAGCCTCCTAGCAAGGCGTACTTGTTATTCGAGGACCAGCCCGCGAGTGCAATGCCGTAGACGCCCATAGAGGATACGGCCAAGATGAAGAGCACACCGATGTTCAAGTCGGTAAGCTGCATCCAGGTGCTATAGCCGGCAACGGTAATGGTGGGGCCGAAAGGAATTACGGCGATGGAAAGCAGCGCCATGGCCACGGCGATGAACGGAGCGAACAGATAGAGGGGCCGGTTCACGTAGGAAGGGAGGAGACCTTCCTTAGTGACCAGCTTGATGACATCCGCGAGGGGCTGCAGGAGCCCGTGCGGCCCGACGCGATACGGACCGGGGCGGACCTGGATATGCGCAATCACCTTGCGCTCGACCCATTGCAAATAGGCCACCGCGGTGAGCAGCACGAAGGCGATCACCAGCAGCTTGATGATGGTAATTACGATGAAAGCATCCATTACCGGGACATCTCTTCTTCTAAAGTGGCTTCGCTCATGTGGCTTTCGAGCACCGAATGCAGCACTTTGGAGTAGCGCCCCAGGGTCCCCGAGGTGAACAGGCCATTGTGATCGGATTCGATCCTCGCGTTGGGCACGGGGATGCGCCCGTTGACCGGCATGGTTTGCGCAGAGCCG
>JASIAM010000065.1 GCA_030041985.1 Bryobacteraceae bacterium
AAATCAAGATGGAAGATTGAGCAGGACTATCTTCAACTCAAAGACGAGTTGGGACTCGATCACTATGAGGGACGGAACTGGGCTGGCTGGCATCACCATGTCAGCATGGTCATGTTGGCGCACGCCTTCATGACCCTGGAAAGTCTCCGCACCAAAAAAAACTTCTGGGTGGACCCTGCCACAGATGCGTCGTGAGATCCAGTATGTGCTCTTCACTTGGACAGGTTTCTGCGCATATTGCGGGTGCCCCGCGGGCCGCGCCAGCATTCCATAGCACTTAACGTTGTAATACTAGCAAGTATCAGGAAGAAAGGAAAGAGACAAATGAAAAAGCCAGTTTTGATGTTATTAATAGCGGCAGCGCTGGTCTTCGGTCAGGCGGACGGCGCGAAACAAGGTAAGAAGCAGACTTCTCAAGCCAAGGTCCTCACTCGCGCGGAAATCGACGAGCTTCTGAGTAAGCCGGACCAGATACTGATTATCGACGTTCGGCGCCCCGATGAAGTCAAGGATATCGGAGGATTTCCGGTATATTTAAGCGTTCAGATCAATGATCTGAAAAATCGCCTGGCCTATATACCGAAAGACAGAACAATTATCACTATTTCCAATCATGCCGCACGTGCCGGACGTGCCGCCGACATTCTCACCGAAGCGGGATTCAGAGTGGCGGGAGCGGCCGGTGCCCAGACTTACGAACAAGACGGTGGCACGCTGACCAAAATCGTACCGCGACCACCTAATCCGAACGCGAAGAAGCAATAGCCGTTTCTGATAAGGAGGACCTGAGATGAAATCGCGACTCTTGCATCTTACACTTTTGACCGCGGGCCTTGCCGCAGTCCCCTTGCTGGCGCATCACTCGTTTTCCGCCGAATACAATATCGATCAACCGGTTACCCTAAAAGGGGTTCTCACCAGGATCGAATGGACCAATCCCCACTCCTGGATTTATATCGATGTAAAAAGTGACGATGGCAAAGTCACCAACTGGGCAGTAGAGTTCGGCGCGCCCAATGCCTTGCTCCGCCGGGGATTGCGTAAGAGCGACTTTCCCACCGGGGTCGAACTGGTAGTGAAAGGCTATCGCGCCAAAGACGCTTCTGCCACCGTCAACGGCGCCAGCGTGAAACTCCCGGACGGGCGCAGTCTGTTTACCGGATCAGCCGACTCCGATTCTCCGAGGACGCAGCAGTGAGTAACCGCAGTCTGGCTTTACTTGCAGTGGCGAGCTTGGTGTTTACGGCCGCGAGCGCTTTCGGACAAACTGCCAAGCCCGAAGCGGCGCAGAATATTCCACGCACAGCCGGCGGAAAGCCAGATTTCTCCGGCATCTGGCAGTCCCTCAGTGGTGCCGATTATGGTTTGGAGCCGCATCTCGCCACCAAGGACGGTCCGCCCGGAGCCGGCATCGTAGTAGGAGACGTGATTCCCTACCGGCCAGAGGCGCTGGCCGAGCGTGCGAAGAAGTTCGCCGCGCGCGCGACTGCCGATCCGCGAACGAAGTGCTTCACCCTGGGCACGCCGCGGGGCATTTACTCTAACGAGCCGTTCCAGATCCTTCAGCGGCCGCGCGATCTGACCCTCTTATATGAATTCGGCCATCCCGTTCGTACAATCAATACCAATGGCACTGAGCACCCGGATGGTCACATCGACTTCTGGCTGGGAGATTCTCGCGGCCACTGGGAGGGCGACACACTAGTGGTGGATGTCACCGACTTTAACGGGGAAACCTGGCTCGATCGCGTGGGTGATTTCAATAGCGACGAGCTTCACCTGGTGGAACGCTGGAGCTTTCTAGACCGCAACACCATCCGCTATCGCGCCACCTTTGAAGATCCGAAAGTATACACGCGCCCGTGGACGATCGAGGTTCTACTCTATCGCCGCCTCGAGCCGAACGTGCAGATCATCGAGAATTACTGCTCCACATTAGATTACGACAAATATTATCCATTTCCTGCTTCGAATGAATAGAGGTGAAATCATGAAAAGTCACTTGAAGCATTGCGTGCCTGCTCTCTTCCTCGGAGCACTCGCCATCGCTCCTACCGCTGCTTCCGCGCAGGGTGCGCGCGGGTGGCGCGAAACTTTATTTGTCCCCACGCCGCAAGGTGAGTGGACGGGGCCGCGCCTGCCCGATGGCCAGCCTGATATCTCAGGCCACTGGTCGAATACCATCGGCAACCATAACAACCTTACTGACCCACAAGGCCCTCTGGGAGGCGATGATGAAGGCCCGCCACGGGAAGGCCGGCAGAATGCCCGGCCGATAAAGCCCCGCAGTGAGCGCGCCCCCAGCCGCGTCAGCGATCCACCCGATGGGCAGGTTCCCTTGCAGCCATGGGCCCGCGCGAAGCAACAGGAGTTTCTGAAGTATCTCAACAACCCGATCAAACCGGAGTACGTGGAGCCGTTCGCGCGGTGCGCTCCGGGCGGCCCGACTAAGTCGTTCATGTGGCACGGCTATGAGATCCGCCAGTACCCCGGTTACGTTTTGTTCCTCTTCGACTCCGGTAACCGCGTAATTTACCTGGATGGCCGGCCGCACCTGCCCGCAAATCTCAAGCTGTGGAATGGAGATTCCCGCGGCCATTGGCAGGGCAACACACTCTTAGTCGATACCACCAACAACAATTCCAAAGCGCGGCTTGGCAGAAGCGGTGAGTTCGTGAGCGAGAACGCCACCATTCAGGAGCGCTTCATTTTCGATCCCAATGGCGACCGCTTCACCTATGATGCCACTTATACCGACCCGACAGTACTGACCAGACCGTTCACCATTACTATCCCCAATCGGCGAGTGACTGACAAGACTCCGCCCGATGACTGGAATAATCTGACCTTTCCCGCCAAGCACGCTGGCACCGAACCGATTATCGAAGCCTACGAACGCGTCTGCGTGGAAGGCAATGGCGACCACGGCCAGGTAGTTGCCGCCGCAAAGTAAGGAATCGAGCCGGAAGGGGCTTGCGTGGTGCTCATGCTTTGCTCCTTGCCGGCTGCGCTTCGAGCGCTGCCACTTTCGCGAGGCGGCGAAGATGGCGCGCATCCTGACTGTACTGGGCGCCCAGAAACGCCTGCAGGATATCCCAGGCCGCATAGAATCCAATGGTTCGCCCACCCATGCACAGGATATTCATGTGATCGTGCTCTACCCCTTGGCCGCCCGAATAGTGATCCGCCACCAGTCCCGCGCGAATACCTGGGACTTTGTTGGCGCAAACCGAAGCTCCCACGCCGCTGCCGCATACTGCGATTCCGCGCTCTACATCGCCCGCCGCCACAGCCCGCGCCAGTGGGATTACGTAGTCAGGGTAGTCATCGTCCGGCTGCAGAGTATGCGCCCCGAAATCGACCACTTCATGGCCCGCTGCTTTGAGCTGCTCCACCAAATCCTGCTTTAAGGCGAAGGCGCCGTGATCGGTGGCGATTCCAATGCGCATCTTAGCTCCTCCCAGGTGTCCCTGCAGTCAAATGGCCCGCTGCCGCGCGGTCCGCCAATACCAACGCCTGTGTGCGGCTCACCCGGCCGCCCGGTATCGATTCATCGCCGTCCAGCAGCCGTCGTAGCATTTCGATCTTCTCATTGCCAGTCACTACCCAAAGTATGCGCCGGGCGCGGTTAATCACCGGATATGTTAAAGTCATCCGGCGCCGGCTCTGATAAGTTCCTGTGATTGCTACATCCCGGTCCGTAACATCGAGTACCGGGTCACTCGGCACCAACGATGCCGTATGGCCATCTGGACCGAGACCGAGGTGAACCAGGTCGAGCACTGGTGGCGATCCGGCGAACTGCTCGAGAGTAGTGGCATACTGCCGCGCAGCGGCTTCGAGATCCGCCGATTCCACCGGCATGGCATGGATTTGATCCGCGCCCAGTGGCGCGTACCGCAGCAGGCTCTCCCGCAAGTGCGTGAGGTTCCGGTCGGGATCGCCCGGCGGCGCCACGCGTTCGTCCACCTGGAACACATGTACAGCCGCCCATGGGACATCTTCCTGAGCCAGCGCGCGCAACATCACCCACGGCGTGTGGCCTCCGCTCACAGCCAGCGTAAATCGGCCGCGGGAGGCTATGGCCGCGCGGGCATCTTTGGCAATCGCCGCCGCGGCTTCGCGCGCCACCGAGTCGGCATCGTCCCGAACATCAAGCGGCAACACGGTAGTCCTCCTGGCCGGTAGCGGCGGGATTGTGCCAGCCCCCCTCCGGCGCTATTTTGCCTGCAACCTCGCTCGGTCCCCAACTGCCCTTCTCATACTCGTAAACCGGCGTATCTGCTGCGAGCACAGGATCCACGATCCGCCACGCTTCCTCCACGTAATCCTCGCGCGCAAACAAAGTGGGATCTCCCGCCATAGCCTCACCCAGGATTCGCTCGTAGGCGTCCATCTCTCCCGGTTGCGGATGACGGCTCGCTATGATTTCGACCGGCCGCTTTCCCTCCTGCTCGTTCTGGCCCAGGACAGTGGCTCCTACCGCGATCGTCATTTCGGGACCGATGCGGAAGCGCATGTAATTCGCAGAGTCGCCTGCGTTGTGGAAGACCGTCGGAGGTCTGCGGAACCTGGCGAGAACTTCCGTGCAAGTTACTGGCAGGTTCTTTCCCGCACGAATATAAAATGGCACACCCTTCCACCGCCAGGAATCTACTTCAAGCCGCAAAGCTGCGAACGTTCCCACCTTCGAATCGGGAGCGACACCGGCTTCCGTCCGATATCCGCGGAACTGGCCGCGAACCACATTTCCCTTCTCCACTGCCGGAATCGCCTTGAGTACCTTCGCCTTCTCATCGCGAATGCTCTCACTATCGGCGCGTGCGGGAGACTCCATCGCCAGATTGCTCAGGATTTGGAAAAGATGATTCTCGATTACGTCGCGAATAACGCCGGTCTGATCGTAGAATCCGCCGCGCCCCTCCACCCCGAATGCCTCTGCCATGGTGATTTCCATGCTTTGAATGTAATTGCGATTCCAAAAAGGCTCCATAAACGCGTTCGCAAAGCGAAAGACCACGACATTATTTACTGCTTGTTTGCCCAGATAGTGATCGATGCGAAAGATGGCGGATTCGGGCAGGAAGCGATGTAAGGTTTTATTCAGTTCCCGCGCCGAGGCGAGGTCATGGCCGAACGGCTTCTCGATGATGACGCGAGCGTCCGGTGCCTTGACCGATTCCGCTATGTGTTTCACCACGGTTTCGAACAACATAGGCGGAATAGCCAGATAAAACGCCGGCCGCTCGGCTCCGTTCAGCTCTTTGTGGAGGGCCTGAAAAGTAGCCGCATCGTTATAGTCGCCATCTACGTAGCGCAACAGGCTGCTCAGTTTTTCGAAAGCCGCCGAATCCACGCCGCCGTGTTTTTCCAGGCTGTCGTGCGCCCGCGCGCGAAGCTGGCTGACCGTTCCACCTCCCTTGGCTACACCGATCACCGGCACATCGAGGTGCCCCCGCTTCACCAGGGCCTGCAGCGCCGGAAAGATCATTTTGTATGCGAGATCGCCGGTTGCGCCGAAAAACACCAGTGCATCGGAATGGGAGTCACTCATTGGCGGGCCTCTCTCACTATTTCCCCGCTGCCTTCTCCACATGGCCGCCAAACTGATAGCGCATCGCCGAAAGCAGCCTGTCCTGATAATCCGCTTCACCGCGCGAGGAGAACCTCTGATACAGCGCGGTAGAGAGCACTGGCGCGGGCACGCCCTCGTCGATCGCTGCCTTCACCGTCCAACGCCCTTCGCCCGAGTCCGAGACACGTCCCGCAAACTGCGCCAGATCCGGATCCTTCACCAGGCTGGAGGCGGTCAAATCCAGCAGCCAGGAGGCGATCACACTACCGCGCCGCCACACCTCCGTGATGTCCCGCAAGTTGAGTTCATACTGATAATGCTCCGGGTCGCGCAGTGGCGTGGTCTCCGAGTCCACAACGTCCTTGCGCGTACCCACATTGGACGCTCGCAAGATACTCAACCCTTCGGCGTACGCCGCCATGAGACCATACTCGATGCCATTGTGGACCATTTTCACGAAGTGCCCCGCGCCGTTCGGTCCGCAGTGGAGATAACCCTGCTCGGCGGTGCCATCCAATGCTTCGCGTCCCGGGGTTCGCGATATGTCGCCTAACCCCGGTGCGAGACTCGCAAAGATGGGATCGAGGTGTTTCACCGTGTCACTCTCGCCACCGATCATCATGCAGTATCCCCGCTCCAAACCCCAAACGCCGCCGCTCGTCCCTACGTCCACATAGTGAATCTTCTTCGCCGCCAATGCCTTCCCGCGCCGGATGTCATCGATATAATACGAATTACCGCCGTCAATCAGGATGTCTCCCGCCTCCAGGTGGGGCAAAAGATCGGTAATGGTGTCATCCACGGCTCCCGCGGGCACCATCATCCAAATTGCGCGAGGCTTAGCAAGCTGCGCTGCGAAATCCTTTAGTGAAGAGCTGCCTGTTGCCTTTTCCTGAACTAATTGATCTACCGTTGCCGCGGATCTATCGTATACTACGCACCGGTGCGTTCCGCGCAGCAGCCGCCGCACCATGTTGGCTCCCATCCGTCCCAGTCCGATCATTCCGAGCTGCATATCTAGTCCTTTAGCCTCCGGTATCTGCGAATCAGGTTGTTAGTAGAACTGTCATGGCCCAGCGTGGTTTCTTCGCGGCTCTCCAGTTCCGGGATAATCCGTTGTGCTAGCGCCTTCCCCAGCTCGACACCCCACTGGTCGAATGAATTGATATCCCAAATCGTGCCCTGTGTAAATACGTTGTGTTCATAAAGCGCCACCAGCTTGCCCAGAGTCTCCGGCGTAAGCCGCTCCACGAGGATCGTGTTCGATGGCCGGTTGCCGGCAAAAACCCGGTGGGGAACCAACCATTCCGGCGTGCCTTCGGCTTTCACCTGCTCCGGCGTCTTGCCGAATGCCAGCGCCTCCGTCTGCGCAAACACGTTCGCGATCAGCATATCGTGATGCTGGCCCAGGGGGTTGAGTGTTTTCGCAAAAGCAATGAAGTCACAGGGGATCAGCCGCGTTCCCTGATGGATCAGTTGATAGAAAGAGTGCTGGCCATTCGTTCCCGGCTCGCCCCAGTAAATCGGACCCGTTGGATAAGTGACTTCGGCTCCTTCGAGAGTCACATGCTTTCCGTTGCTCTCCATAGTCAGTTGCTGCAGGTAAGCGGGAAAACGCTTTAAGTACTGTTCATACGGCAGAACGGCCACTGTCTCGGCGCCGAAAAAGTTGTTGTGCCAGACCGACAAAAGACCCATGAGCGCCGGAAGGTTACGCGCAAACGGGGCCGTGCGGAAGTGTTCGTCGATCTGGTGGAAGCCATCCAGCATCGCCCGGAAATGATCCGGTCCGATCGCCAGCATGGTAGAAAGGCCGATCGCCGAATCCATGGAGTAGCGCCCGCCTACCCAGTCCCAGAAACCGAACATATTCGCTGTATCGATCCCGAACGCAGCCACTTCTTTCTCGTTGGTCGATATCGCAACAAAGTGCTTTGCAACAGAAAGCTCAGTGCCGCCCAGGTTGGCCAGTGACCATGCGCGCGCCGAGTGAGCATTAGTCATAGTTTCGAGCGTGGTAAACGTCTTCGAAGAGATAATAAAGAGTGTCTCGGCTGCATCCAGATCTTGCACCGCTTCGGCAAAGTCAGTGCCATCCACATTAGAGATAAACCGGAATGTCATCGCGCGGTCGCTATAGTGTTTGAGCGCCTCGTAAGCCATCACCGGACCGAGATCGGACCCTCCGATCCCAATGTTAATGACGTTGCGGATGCGCTTCCCGGTGTGCCCCTTCCAGGCGCCGCTGTGGACTCTGTTAGAGAATCCCGTCATCTTATCCAGCACCGAGTGGACCTCGGGCACTACATTCTCGCCGTCCACTACGATCGACGTTCCTTTGGGCGCACGCAGAGCGACATGCAGAACGGCACGTTTCTCGGTGATATTGATCTTCTCCCCTCGAAACATGGCGTCGATCCGCTCGCGCAAGCCCGATTCCTCCGCGAGTTGGACCAGTAGCTGCAACGTCTCATCGGTGACGCGGTTCTTCGAGTAGTCGAGGAAGATACCCGCATCGTCCACTGTCATTCGCTCTCCGCGCCGCGGGTCACTCGCAAACAGATCGCGCAAGTGTAAGGAGCGAACCTTTTCGTAGTGCTCCTGGAGGGCCTTCCACGCCTTGCGCTTGGGGAGCGCCTCGGCGCCTGTGCCGGTCGCTTGCGTTGCCATTTCCGCTCTCCTTTCGAGCCTTCAGTGGGCCGCGGCCGTTTTGAGGGCGGCACTCTTCTCTGAGATCACCGTCATCAGGTCGTTCCACGACTTGACGAATGACTTCGCCCCTTCTTCCTGAAGCTGAGCTGCCAGGGCGTCCACATTGACGCCGGCCTTTGCGAACTGAGAGATCACCTCCTCGCAATCACCGCCATCGGCGGGAAGAATGGAGTCAACCTCGCCATGGTCCGCGAGCGCCTTCAGCGTGGCCTCCGGCATGGTGTTCACGGTAAACGGAGCTGCCAGGCCTTTGATATATAAAACGTCGGATGCTTTCGGATCCTTGGTTCCCGTGCTGGCCCACAGCAGCCGTTGCGGGCGCGCGCCTTCATTGAACGTTCTTTGCCAGCGCGGGGAACTCAGCAGCTCGCGATATGCCTTGTAAGTACGTTTGGCCACAGCAATACCGAGCTTCTCCCGTAGTGACTCGGGAACTTTGCCCGCAATGGCCACATCCCAACGGCTGATGAATAGAGATGCGACCGAACCCACTACGGGTGACAAGCCCGCCTCGATGCGCCGCTCAATGCCGCGCAGAAAAGCATCCGCCGCCGCCAGGTACTGCTCGCGGGAGAACAGCAGAGTGACATTAATCGGGACGCCGGCGAAAATCGCTTCTTCAATCGCCGGCAGACCTTCCTTGGTTCCCGGTATCTTGATAAATAAATTGGGCTGACCCGCCCGCCCGTAAAGATCCTTCGCCGCGGCTAGCGTACTGGTGGTGTCATAAGCCAGCAAGGGCGACACTTCCAGAGATACCCAACCATCCACCCCATTCGTGCGGTCATGGACCGGCCGAAACAACTCCGCGGCGTGGCTGATGTCCTCGACCGCCAGATCGAAAAAGAGATCCTCGGGGGACTTGCCCTTCAGCACCAGACCACCGATTGCCGTGTCATAGGCGGTGCTGGTTTTGATGGCATGATCGAAAATGGTTGGGTTTGAGGTCAGCCCCGTAACCGAAAGTTCATTAATATACCGTTTCAGCGTTCCACTGTGCAGCAGTTCGCGCGTAATGTTATCGAGCCAGATACTTTGGCCCAAATTGTGAAGCGCTTGTGTCCCTTTTGTCATGTAACGGCCTCCAGAGCATGTTTCTTTCCATCTTTGGAGTCGCAGATTCCCGAAAGGGTTCGGGGATAGCGAACGTCCCTTACGAGATGTAGCACATCCGAGGGAGCGATGGCCGCACAGCGTTTTTACTGCGCTTATACGGTGTACTCTCCCACTTTCCGCAACTCCAACACCAGCTCCCCATCCTGATCGACATAGAATGCCGGAGAGAAACTGGCGCCCCAAACAATTTCATCGTGCCGATACGAGCGGCGCGCAAACACGGTTTGGTTGAAAGTGTCGTCGTGTCCCTTGAGCAGAATTAGCAGTTCCGCCTGCAGGCCAGCCAGATCCTCCGCGCTCTTGCCCCGGAGCGGGCTTTGCTCATCAATGGGATGTACCAGCGTCCAGGTGAGCGGTAGAAACAGAACGCGATCGCGCTCCAGGCGCAACAGTTCATAACTCCGCCGCGGCTCGCCATTTTCCGTGTTCACTACCATTAGCAGAAGTTGGGCCTGCAGCTCGACAATCGAATTGGTGCGCCGGTTCACCACGCGAAACTGCAGGCTCGATCCATCCTGGTAGGGCGTCATTAGTATGTTGGGGCTGAAGCCGATGCGCGCGGATGGCCGCGAGACACGCCCAAATAGCAACCCGGTAGCGACCGCGAATCCCAGGACTCCGAGCAGTGCTTCAAATGACGCTATAGCGTTCGCCGCCGTCCCTCTCGGCACGATGTTCCCATAGCCCACGGTGGTCAGTGTGTGCGAGCTGAAAAAATAATCGTTGAGGAAACGGTGCAGGCTGCTAGGGGCGTCGGCCCCCTGCATCTGTCCGGCGGGCAACAGAAAGTAGACCACCGCAAACATCGTGTTGATCACGACAAACCCCAGAAATATTGTCCCCAGAAATCCCAGCCAGGACATGTTGATCAGTTGCAGGTAAGGATGATAGTCGTGCAAAGTTGTTCCGCTGCGGTGGACGTTGAAGGTGCCGTCTTCATTGATGATGCGCCGCAGCGGACCGGCAAATTTCTGTGTCAGGCCTGGATCGTACGCGGGTTGTTTCATAAGTATTGAATATACGGCACCCTCCCCTTCGCGTTACCATGAAAAACGCCATGCCTGACCGGGTTCGCGAGCGTCTCACGGAACTGCGCGACGGATTGCTTAAGCTGCACAAAGCCCTGCTCGATTCCGAGCGCGCCGCCTATGAGCGCGATGTCGAACGGATTTCTACTACCGGCCAATATTTGAACCTGGTGTTAAACGATCCGTGGTTTGGCTGGCTGCGCGAGCTTTCGCAGTTTATCGTGCTGGTCGATGAAACGCTCGATTTCGAAGACCCTGCGACCGCGAGTGATGCCGACCGCCTGATTGCGCGCGCCCGAGAACTGGTATCCCCATCCGAGAATGGAGCCGTGTTCGCCCGCAGGTATTTTGAAGCGATGCAACGCGATCCCGGCGCGGTCCTGGCGCACCGCGACATGATACGCGTTTTTGCCGCGCTCGCCACCATGACGTAGTTCGGCGGGATCGCGGCCTCCCGCGGTATTCTAGTGGCTTGACTCCACAAGGCAACCAGGAACCGGTTCCGCCGCGCGTATCGATTGTGATCGTGTCGCGCAACCGCGTGGAGTTGTTGCGGGCATGTCTCGAATCGGTGGAGAAATCGCAGGGGCGCTCCACGCTGCAGATCATCGTGGTTGATAACGGCTCGCGAGATGGCAGCGCTCAACTGGAAGACAACTTTCCCCACATCCGCTTCTTTCGCCTGCCGAAGAATTTCGGATTGACCAAGGCGATGAACATTGGCTGGCGCGCCGCCGAAGCCGACTACGTCCTATTCCTCCACGACGATACGGAACTGGAGCCGGACACGGTGGAACGGCTCGCGGCGGTGCTCGATGAGCGCAACGACGCGTCCGCCGTGTGCCCGCTGCTGGTAGATGGGGAAGGGCGGCCGGCGCCGCAAATCGGAAACCTGCCCCCTGACGGCGAATACCGGCCAGCGGAGGTCAGCGGGCCCGAGCCTTTCGCTGTAAGCTATGCGCGCGGCGCCGCGTTGATGCTGCGCGCGTTCGTGATCAAATCCATGCGCCAGCTCGATGAGCGTTACGGGCAATTCGGCTCCGACGCCGATCTGGCAGCCTACATCCGCAGCGGGGGCAAGGAAATCCTGCTGGTTCCCCAGGCCCGCGCCAGGCATTACGGAGGGGATTGGGGCGCCATGCGGCATGGCGACTTTATGCTGGGCCGCATCACCTTCATCGGCAAATATCAAGGATTCTTCGCGGGCCTGAACGCTCGGGTAGCTGCCATCCTGGGAGCCTTGGTTTCCTTCCGCTGGGGGGAATTACGCTCCACTTTCGGTGGCCAGAAAATCGATGGCACTCAGGAGTGATTCTCCCGCCCTGATTTTCCCGCTAAGATAAACGACATGTACCGAACTCGAATCATTCTAATAGCGGCCGCGTGGGTGGCCTGCTCAACCATCAGTTTCGCGGCTGGGGACGCGGCGAAGGGCAAGGAAGTTTTCGATCAGTGCAGCGTCTGCCACAACTCCGATAGCACGGACCAGAAGATTGGCCCAGGCCTCAAGGGGTTGTTCAAACGCGACAAGCTAGCCAGTGGCAAACCTGTCAACGAGGCCAATGTGCGGGCGCAAATCAACGACGGCGGCAATGGAATGCCTGCCTACAAGGACATTCTCAGCGATCAGGAAAAAGACGATGTCATCGCTTATTTGAAGACGCTGTAAGAAGCAGGACGGCCTGCCTCACCCCTAGGCTCGGGCGCCTAGTACGTCCAACGCCTTTTTGACCATGGGGTCATCTTGCAGGCTTTTCTGCTGTTCGGGCTGCTGCTGGTCGTTGGCTTCCGGCAGCGGCTCGCCGGAATCGTCAACATCGACCTGGGGCTCCGGCTGGAGCACCTGGTTAGTGGGCGTGACGCGATTATCCTGGATGGATTTGCCGTCCGGCGAATAATACTTGGCTACGGAAAGAATGATCGCCGAACCATCTTCCATGGTAATAGCTTTGCGCATGGACGCTTCACCGTAAGTCGGTTCGCCCACCAGTTGAGCACGGTTATTGTCCATGAGGGCGGCAGCGGCGACCTCAGCGGCATCGGCCGTGCCGCGGTTGGTCAACACCACCGTGGGAAGAGTGGTTATTGCTTTCGATGCATCCGCATTGAAATTCTGACGGGGCACGCGCTGGCCTTGCAGGTAGGTAATCAATCCCTTGTTCATAAAGAGATTGGCAAACGCGATGCCATCCTCCGGATCCCCGACGGCGGTGTTCCGCAAGTCGACAATCAGCTTTTGCGCGCCCTGCTTCTGTAACTTCTCGATCTCGGCCGCGGCTTCCTTTACTTTGGTGGCGGAAAGGGTCTCCGGTTTGATGTACGCTACCTGACCCGGCAGCATCTGGTCTTCCACGGGCGGCACGGTGAGGTTGACGCGCGTAAGCTTTACCGTGGACGGCTCGGGTTTGGATACCCGCACCACGCTCAACTCGATGACACTACCTGGGTCCCCGCGCAGGAGAAGGTCAGCATAAGCCAGCGGCATATCGCGGGTGGCGATATCCTTTATGCTTTCGATCATGTCGCCCGTGGTAAATCCTGCCTTGGCGGCCGGCGAACCGGGGACCACCCCCACGACGCCGACATAGCCAAACTTCTTGGAGAGCAACAGCCCGACGTCGGCACGCCTGATATCTTTATTTTTTAGGTAATCCTTGTACTGGTCGGCGTTCAAGTAGCTGGCAAACGGGTCGATGGCTTCGAGCATGCCGTTGAGAGCCCCGAGCGTAACGCTCTTCATATCGGGTTCTTCGACGTACTCAGTTTTGATCCGCGAAACCACGTCCGCGAAAACGCCGATATGCTTGTAAGGATCGTCGCTGGATGTGCTCTGGCCAAGAACGCTTCCAATCAAAAGCAGAAGCACCAGGACGGTTGAACTGCTGACCACAAGGTATTTCAGGCGGCTATTCATAGATAGTGAAACTCCAGAGGCCCTTTTTATCGATTATACCCCGGCCGCAGGCCAGGTACGGCCAAGCTTCTGATGTTTTGGACGTACAGCAAAGGAGATTGGTGACAGCGGCGGCCATTAAAGCCATAGCGAAGGTCCATAGGTAGATTGTGACATCGCACGCTATTCGGCGATTATCGGATTCACCAGTTCGCCGACCCTTTGGATGGTGATCCGGCACTCGTCTCCGGACTTTAGCCAGCGCGGCGGTTTGCGCGCAAAACCCACTCCGGCGGGTGTCCCGGTGGCAATGATGTCGCCCGGTTCCAATGTGAATACGCGCGAAAGATAGGCGATCAGCCACGGCACGCGGAAAATCATGTTGCTGGTATTGGAGTGTTGCATCACGCTGCCGCTCAAGGTCAGCGTAATGTCCAAATTATGTGGGTCCGGAATCTCATCGGCGGTCACAATCGCAGGTCCCATTGGGGCAAAGGTATCGAAAGTCTTGCCGATCATCCATTGTGATGTGGCGTTCTGCCAGTCGCGCGCGCTCACGTCGTTGATGATGGTGTAGCCGAATACGTGCTTTTGCCAGTGCTCTTCGGTGATGTTGCGGCCGCCTTTGCCGATCACCACGGCAAGCTCCGCTTCGTAGTCTGGTTGTGTGCAAGCTTTCGGCAGGACAATAGGGCGGCCGTGGCCAATCAGGGCGGTGGGAAACTTGGCGAACACGGTGGGCACCTCCGGCGCCTGCTGGCCGGATTCGGCCGCGTGATCACGATAGTTCAAGCCGATGCAGATAATCTTAGGCGGACGTGGAATGGGAGGGGCAAGCCGGACTAGGGCTGGATCGAAACGCTCGCCTCCCGGCGGATGGTACGCCCACCGCGCGATGCGGTCCAGAGCGTCGCCGGCTCCCGCAATTACGGATAGGAGATCGGGAAAACCGTTTCGCTGGAGTCCGATCATTTCCTGATCGTTGAGAAGGGCGGGTTCCGTGTAGCCTTCCCTTTGTATTGTTACGAATCGCAAGAATGGATCCTTTCCACAATAGTCACGCGCAATTTCCAAGCCACATGAGGGGAAGGCGAGCTTATAAGAGGCGCATCCCGGGCGGCGGTGTACCCAGCTCTTAGAACTTCTTTAATTGCTGACATTTGGGAGGAGCGGGAGACGCATCGCGGGCTGCTTTTGGCAAAATCCGTCCGGAGGAAACGGGATTTCCCGGGTTCGGCTGCTCTCTTGGCCCCGTGTTCGCAGTTGTGGTTTCGATCCACATCTTAGTATCTCCCTGGACGGGTGGGGAAGGGACTTATGGACTGGCAAGCGATTGAAAGTAAAGGGAGGAAATTTCGAAAAGGTGGGAACGTTGCGCCGGGCAGAAGCCCGGCGGCAGGCCGGAAGGCCTGACCCCACATTTTACGTCCCCTGTTTTGCTTTCCCCAGCCGCATTTGCAGATCAGACGAAAAGGCTTGCAAGGCTTTACGGTCCGCGTCCTGCCAGTTCATCACCACAAAAAACCGGCCAACGTTAAAAAAAACGGTGTCTGCCGGAGGCGCCCAGCGCTGCGACAAATCCAGGGCGGCGGCGGGCGAGTCGAGCACGTATATGCGGACGCCGAGCTTGCCGGGACCTTCGTAGGTTGCCGATTGAAACTGCTTCACCGCAGAGTGCGGCACGGGATCGGGAGCAGCGGAGACCGGGGGACGATCGAACGAGGTGCGATGCCATACGGCGGCTACGGCCAGCGGCAATTCATCGGGAACAACTGTTGAGTGGCTGCACGCGGTGAACAGCAGCGCGGGCGAACAGCTCATTATTCTGCACACCCATGCGAACCGTGCCATCCCATTCGATTCTCACATGCAGCGGCAAAGGAGGGTGATACCATCGCATTTTATGGCCAAGTTCAAGGCGGCCAGAGGCCGGCGCAAGGCTGGACCGAGCCGCCCGCCGGCGGCCGTTTCCTGCGTAGTTCTGGTGCTGGTGTCGATGGTGCTGGTAATGATCCTTCTCTATGAAGTAATCAAACATGCGAACGGATAAGCGCGGTTCGGAACAGATGCGTCCGGTAGAGATCGTGCCGGGGTACCTGGCGACGGCCGAAGGTTCGGCGCTGATCAAGGTTGGCAACACGCAAGTGCTCTGCGCAGCGAGCGTGGAAGACACAGTGCCCCCCTTCCTGCGCAATGCGGGAAAAGGCTGGGTAACGGCGGAGTATGGCATGCTGCCGCGAGCCACCGCCAAACGCACGGCGCGCGAAGTTGCCAAGGGCCATCCTTCCGGCAGAACACACGAGATCCAGCGATTGATCGGCCGCTCGTTGCGCGCGGTAGTGGATATGACGGCGCTGGGGGAGCGGACCATCGTGCTCGATTGCGACGTGATCCAGGCGGATGGCGGCACCCGCACGGCTTCCATCACGGGAGCGTTTGTGGCGCTGTCGCTGGCGGTTCGCAAACTGGTCGAGCTGAAGGTGCTGAAATCCACGCCGCTGCGCGATTATGTGGCTGCTACCAGTGTGGGACTGGTGGGGGGCGTTCCCATGCTGGATCTATGCTACGAAGAAGACTCGCAAGCGGGCGTGGATATGAACGTGGTGATGACCGGGACGGGCCGCTTCATCGAAGTGCAGGCCACCGCCGAACATACTCCTTTCGATGACGCGCAGATGGGGACCCTGATCGGCTTGGCGCGCGAAGGCATCGGCCGCCTTATCGAGATGCAGAAGCGGGTGGCGCGCTTTTGATGCGCGGGAGACCGACCAGTCGCATTCTAACTGTTAAGATTCATAAAGGTCCGACGACGAATTCTATGCGAGCAAGCGCTGCATCTCGCTTCGCAACGCACTTAGACTTATGGGTTTCGCAATGTAGCCGGTGAAGCCTGCGGCCAGTGCCCGCTCGCGATCACCCTGCATAGCACTCGCAGTGAGGGCTACAATCGGTATCGCCGCGAATCTCAGGTCCCGGCGAAGTTCGCTCAGCACTCCGAAGCCGTCCAGCGCTGGCATATGGAGATCGAGAACGATCAAATCGGGTAGGATTTCCCGGGCGCTGTGTACGGCTTCATGGCCGTCACTAGCCTCGAAGACCACATGACCGGATTGCTCCAGCAGGATGCGGATCAATTCCCTGCTGGCCGCTTTATCGTCGGCTATGAGCACCTTCTTCATGTGGTTCACTCAGTGGAACAGAAGTCATAGGCTGGGGGGCAAGATTTGCGCTAATCAACGTCCCCTTTGGCGCCATCGCCTTCGAGTATCGCCACAGCAGCACCGCCGGCGGCGACAAGTTCGGTTTCTGTCTTCAGTTCCTTCATTTCGGTCACTGAGAGTGGGGATCTGGGCAGTGACCGTAACAATCGCTGGTGCTCGCGGCGCCTGTATGCGGTGCTCACCACGTGCAGGACCTCTCGCTTATCAAACGGTTTCGCCAGGAGATCGTGTGCGCCGAGATTGAGCACTTCCGCCCAGAGACGATCGTCAGCGAGGCGATCCGCGACAATCAGCAGCGGTGGATCTTCCATATTTTCGATTTCGTAGAGAAGGTCCCTCCAGCAGTGGCCGTCTGACAGGGAACTGTCGCTGATGACAACCCCAGGAAGGGCTTTGCGCAGTGCTATCTGGGTTTCCCGAAAATTCCGGAGGAGGGTCAGGTTCCAACTCGAATGAGCGAGTATCCGGGACAAGGACATCTGATCCTCGTCGCCGGGGAAGATCGCCAGGACGGTTAAATTCGTTGTTCGCGCCTCTGCCATATTCTTTCCAATCAGATCCCACCGAAGGCCGCCCGAGATCGCACAAGCCTCGGTTCCAACGCGCTTTCAAGTATCGGGTACC
>JASIAM010000066.1 GCA_030041985.1 Bryobacteraceae bacterium
GCGCGCTATGGAAAACATGAATTGGGGCTGTATGCGCAGGATAGCTGGAAGATAACGCGAAAGTTCACGCTGGACTACGGCCTGCGCTACGACTACTCGACGTATTACAGGGAACAATACGGCCGCTCCCCGCAATTCGACCCAACCTTGCCCGACCCTACCGCCGGAAATATGCCTGGAGATGCGATTTACCAGGCCACCTGTCATTGCCAGTTCGCGCATAACTACCCTTATGGCTTCGGACCGCGCCTTGGCTTTGCCTATCAGGCCGCGCCGAAAACCGTGCTACGCGGCGGCTTTGGCATCCTCTATTCCGGCACAGGCGTGGCCCAGTTCAACGGAAACGCCTCCGGTAACGCCACCGCTAGCAATCCCTTTGGCCCCACCGTTCCCGGCCAGCCGGTCATGACTTGGCCAAACGTGACGGTTCGTGGCGAGCCGTTAACACCTGCTCAGATTGCATGGCCGAATTACAGCCCCAGCTATTATCCGATCGGTGGCGTCGTTCCCGGAACCGGGCCGCAATACGTCGACCCGAACGCGGGAAGACCGGCCCGGCAGTATCAATACAGTTTCACCGTGCAGCGCGAGATTTCCACCAATCTGGTAGTGGAGGTGTCTTATATCGGCAATCGCGGGATCTGGTGGCCAACCTATGTAGACGAGGGTGGGGCCATGGTGAACTACAATTACCTGAGCCCGCAACTCTTGAGTCACTATGGACTGAGCCTGAGCAATCCGGCTGATCTGGCGATTCTGACGTCGCCTCTCAATTCTCCCGGGGCTGGGCCGTTCATGGACAAGGTGCCCTTCGCCGGCTTCCCGCTGACCGCTACCGTGGCCCAGTCTTTGCGGCCGTACCCGCAGTTCAACGCTGGTGTCAATTCAGTCGCCGCGCCCCTCGGCGATACCTGGTACAACTCGCTGCAGATGACCGCCAACAAGCGGATTTCTCACGGCCTCTCGGCCACGGCTGCGTTCGCCTGGTCCAAATCGTTAAACACTATGGGTGGGACTGCCAACCCCGAAAACTTCGCCTTGGCGAAAGGCATTGCGGAGTTTAACCAACCTTTTCAGACCCGGGTGAGCATCCTCTACACTCTGCCGAAATGGGGGTCCAACAAGGTGATATCGTACATCGTTCGCGACTGGACTCTCGACGCATTTGGCACCTGGGCGAGTGGGGTACCCCTTTTGGCCCCTACACCGAACGCCACCGGCTACCCCAGTGCCCTCGCCACTGCGACGATGTCCAATCTCACCTTTGTGACCAACCAATATCAGATCCCTACTGGCCAGCCGTTCTACCTGGTAAACCTCAACTGCCACTGCTTCGATCCGACTAAGACGATTGTGTTGAATCCGGCGGCGTGGACCAATCCCGCTCCTGGCCAGTATGGCGGCGCGGCATACTATACCGCCTTCCGCCAGCAGCGCCGGCCTGTGGAGAACTTCGGAGTGGGACGAACGTTCCCCATCAAGGAGCGGGTCAGCCTTAGTGTCCGGGTGGAGTTCGTCAACATTTTCAACCGCACCGAAGTGAACAACCCGAGCACCACCAGCCCGCAGACCACGCCCACCTGCATCACCGCCTCGGGCGCCACCGGCCTCTGCTCCGCGGGCGAGACGGTGGTCTCCGGCTTCGGGTATATCAACACGTCGACAACGGCGGAGGTTCCACGGCAAGGTCAGATCGTCGCCAAAATCAGCTTCTAGCGCTGAATACTTGCAGGTCTACTTCGTTGTCCTACTCAGCTCGCTAAGCGGCGGGCCAAACCGGAAAACCGGTTCACTGGGCGCGAAGGCGTCCTGCCACCAGTCGATTTCGGGAGGGCGGCTCAAGACGATGCTGATAATATCGAAGCGAACATTGTGCCACTCCACACCAGCGCGGCGAGCATAATCGCGGCCGGTGCGTACCAGGGCTTCCCGTTTGGCCGCATCCACAGCGCTTTCGGGCGGACCAAATGCCGCAGTGGCGCGGGTCTTGACTTCCACAAAGACCAGCTTCCCTTGCTGCCAGGCGACAATGTCGATTTCGCCTCCACCTGCTGGAGGCCGATAGCGGCGGGCTACCACCGTGCAGCCGCGCTTGCGCAGGTAGCGATGCGCCATGTCTTCTCCCACGCGGCCGTGGTCATCGGCGAGCAGCCGGCGCCGCAGCGCGTCAGCCGCCCGGTACAGTAATCCGATCACTCTTATTTTAAAACTCGAAACTCAAACTCCATCACTTTTCCGCGCACCAAAAAGCAGAGATAATATTCCCAAAAACGCCGGTAGCGCGGAAACCGGTTCACCAGAAATTCAAATCCCAGCCACTTCCAGAAAGCCAGTAGCTTTACGCGGACGGAAATCTCTTGGAATTTCGCGGAGGAGTAATAGCCAAACCCGCCGTGGTCTTCTCCGAAGTAGCGAAAGCTGAAGCTGGTCAGGTGGCTTTTGTGGGTGGGGTCGCAGAACGAACTGAAATCCGTGTAATGCGGCGTGACGATGTGGACCGTTCCGCCGCGCCGCACCAGGCGGTGAAACTCCTCCATGGCGCGAATCACGTCGCTCAGGTGTTCAATCACATGGACAGCGGTGACCCGGTCGAACGAGCTGTCGCGAAACGGGTAGGGGAAGCGGTCCAGATCGGCCAGAACATCGGCGCGGCTGGCGGGATTGCGGTCGAGTCCCAGGGAACCGGGCTGCTTGCGAATCCCGCAGCCAACGTCGAGAGTCCTCATGCGTGCCGGTTTCCCACTTCGCTGATACATGCCTCCAGCGTTTCTACGGCAAACGCGCACTGGTCGCGGTTCACTACCAGCGGGGGACACAGCCGGATCGTATTATCACCGGCGCCCAGAACGAGGAGGCCTCGCTCGAACGCCCGTCCGACAACCTCGTCACGCAGCTCCGGGGCTCTGGCGCGCGTGGCCTGATCGCGCACCAGTTCGATGCCGATCATGAGTCCCAGCCCGCGCACTTCGCCCACGATTGGGAACCGTTGGGGCCAATCGTGCATGCGGTCCATTAAGTACGCACCCATGCGGGCCGCGTTGTCCACCAGTTCCTCTTCGAGCAGCGCGATAGTGACCAGCGCGGCCGCACAGGCGACCGGGTTGCCGCCGAAAGTGGAAGCGTGCGCGCCGGGCGGCCAGTTCATCAGATCGGTTCGCGCCACAGTGGCGCCCAAAGGCATCCCGCTGGCGATCCCCTTCGCCACCGCCAGTACGTCCGGGACAGCGCCAAAGTGGTCGCCTGCCCACATCTTACCGGTGCGCCCCATGCCCGACTGCACTTCGTCAAAAATGAGGAGTATCCCATTTTGCCGCGCCACTCGCGCGAGTTCGTCGAAAAACTTTTGCGGCGGTACGATGTAGCCGCCCTCACCCTGGACCGTCTCTACGACAATGGCCGCGGTTTCCTCCGGCGGGGCGATGGTCTTCAGCAGCGTATTTTCGATGTGGCCGACGCACTCCACGGCACAATCGTCCGGCCGTTTGCCGAACGGGCAGCGGTAGCAGTAGGGATAAGGCGCATGCACCACACCCGGCAGCAGCGGGCCGAAGCCGCGGCGCTGTACGGCTTTGCGGGCGGTGAGCGAAAGTGCGCCCAAGGTGCGCCCATGGAAAGAACCGAAGAAGGCGATGATCTTGTCGCGGCCAGTGGCGTAGCGCGCGAGTTTGATACATCCTTCGATGGCCTCCGCGCCGGAATTGCCGAAGCTCACGCGCCGTGGCACATTTCCCGGTGCAATAGCGGAAAGCTTCTCGGCCAACGTCGCCATTCCCTCGTAATAAAAGTCGGTACAGGACATGTGGATGAGGCGCGCCGCCTGCTTCTGGATGGCTTCCACCACCCGCGGATGGCAATGTCCCGTGGCAACCACCGCGATACCGGCGTTGAAATCGAGAAAGCGGTTGCCATCGACATCCTCAACTATGGCGCCTTCGCCCCGCTCCGCCACCAGCGGATACGAGCGAGTGTAAGAGGGCGACACAAACTCACCGTCACGTGCGATTACCGCCTGCGCGCGAGGTCCGGGCAGCGGGCCCGAGACGACCGGCAGGTCCGGACGAACCTGTTCCCGGATCTGAACCATATCCTTCTCCTTAAACTTTCCCTATATTTCCAGCAAACGTGGGGCCGCAAGGCAAGGACGCGCTAATCAGAGCCGAAGAGCGCGGGGCGGCAATGGGATGGCGTGTGCCCCATAACTTTATTTTATCGCGCTGGCTTCGGTGGCCGGTCGGGGGATGGTAGAAGGAAAAGCAGGGCGGGAACAGCCGCATACCAACGGGATTTTCGGATTCTCTTCGGAACTCCCGCGGTAACGGTTTGGATGAGCACCATATCATTTTAGCGGCGGGGTAGGAAAGCCTGGCTCCACGGAGGGTGGGATGACGGAGAGATCGGAACCGCGCCCCCTAATGTAAGATTTTGCATCGTGTAAGTTGCTGCTGGACCTGGTTGCAGTCTCGATTTTCGCAGTGCTGCTGTTCGGTCTGGCGCCCGCGGTCCGGCTCTCGAAACTCGATGTCAACAGCACGCTGAAGGATGGCGGCCGAGGCGCGACCGGTGGCTTGAGCGGTAAACGTTTCTCTGCACTTCTGGTCACCGCT
>JASIAM010000007.1 GCA_030041985.1 Bryobacteraceae bacterium
GCAAAGGGGCGGCGCCGGCCTTCTCGACGGAGGCTTCATCCATGCAGGCCGCAAAATAATCGCCGATTTTCTGCTGATTGGCAGTGCGGCCGGGCGATGGCTTGGCATATTCCTGCAGCAGGCCCCACAAGTACCGGAGATTATCGGTTTCCAATTTGGCGTACACATCCCAGCGCGCCTGGTCGGGGGGAATGGGGTTGAGCTTGACCCAATTGCCGCAGGCGAATTGGTAGAAATTCACACAGGGGTCGGCACTGCGGTCCATAAATGCCGGGTTGAGGGTGGGGGTATAGGGAAGCGAGGCTAGGGGACGATCCTGCGCGGCCAAAAGCAGAGGCGCGGCGAGCAGCCAAAGAAATCGCAGGCGGTTCATGCTGCTAGATTACACCGCGGCATACAGATGGAAGATGACCGTTGTTTTTGGGACACAGGTGTATTTGGGAATGCCCAGCGATAGAATTAAGAACGTTTATGCGGCGGTGCCTGGCGCTCGTGGCGGTCGCTTCGGCTGTTTTTGCGGCCGGGGTTTTTGCTGCCGAACCGGCGGAAATGTACGAATTGTCAGGGCAAGTGGTTCCGGCAATGGGCGCGCGGGTTTCGCTGTTCGGCACGAGCACGCCATTTTCGGCCGAAACCATCGCGGACCTCACCGGCCATTTCCGGTTCAAGAAGCTCCGCCCCGGCCTCTATACGCTCGCGATCTTCAATCGAAGGCGCGGCGAGGCCCGGCGCACGGTGGAGATCGGACCAGCGCTGGCGGATTCCAAGGGACGCATTTCCATAAAACTGGATTTGCAGGACGCCGATTTCGTATTTGCCAGCACGCTGGCCCGGCACCTGGTCTCGACACGGCAGCTCGCGATTCCCGCCGCCGCCACCCGTGATTACCAGGAGGCGCAGAAAGAGCTGGGGCGGCGCGATGGCGATGCGGCCGTAAAACACCTGGAGCATGCGGTCGAGCTAGCGCCGCAATTTTCCGCGGCCTGGAACAGTTTGGGAGTCATCGCCTATCAGACGCGCAAATACGGCCGGGCGGAGGAATGTTTTCGCAAAGCCGTGGAAGCCGATCCCGCATTATACGAACCGCTAGTGAACCTGGGCGGCGTCACGCTGACGCTGCACAAGTTTGACGACGCGATGAATTATAACTTGAGAGCCGTATTCGAGCGCCCCAACGACGCGCTGGCAAATTCCCAACTCGGCCTGACCTATTATTCCGTGGGACAACTCGACTTAGCCGTAAAATACCTGGAGCGGGCGCGCCAGCTCGATCCCGCAAGTTTCACTTATCCGCAAATGGTGCTGTTCCAGATCCATTCTCGCCGCGGGGAACGCAGCGCCGCAGCGGCGGACCTGGAAGATTTTCTGACCCATCACCCCGACTGGGCGCAGGCGGCGAAGATGCGGGAGACGATTGCCAATTTGCGGGCGGAACAGTGAAGCCAGTGTGAGGTGGGGCAGGCGCTTTCGCCTGCATCGCCGCGAGTCCAGAGACAAGCCAATTCAGACAGCAAATCAGACAAGGATGAATCCGATGAACATTATCGATCTCATGCAGACGCCCCGCGACCAGCAGGATATTGGCTGGCTGAAGAAAATGTTGCAGTTCGCTATAGAGTTAGAAGTCTCCACGCTTCCACCCTACCTTTCGGGCTTGTGGACGATCAGCAGCGGTTCGGGTCCGGTGAACGATTTGATTATCAGCATCATCGACGAAGAAATGGTTCACCTGGGACTCGCCTGCAATATGCTAACGGCCATTGGCGGAACTCCATCCATCTACGCGCCTTTTCAGAACAAGACGATTCACTATCCCGGCCACTTACCGGGCGGCGTGCGGCCCGAACTGACAGTGCATCTGGCCGGGTTGAGCAAGCAGTACGTCCAGAACATCTACATGCAGATTGAGTATCCCGAGAAAGGTCCGGTCGCTCTGGCGCTCGGCCAGACTTATCCGACCATCGGCGCGTTTTACTCGGCCATCCTCGCAGGATTCCAGACAATAAAACCGGCTTTGTCGCAGTCTAACCAGTTGGCGGTCTGTTTCGGACAGGAAAACCTGCCTTGTCCCGAGGACATGTTGCAGGTGTTCGTAGTTTCCACGCTTGCCGATGTGGAGGAGGCAATCACCGAGATCAAGGAGCAGGGGGAGGGGTCCTCGCAAACACCCGATTCGCCGGATTTCGGCAAGGAGCCGGTTACCGGGAAATTCGAGCTGGCGCATTACTATAAGTTCGGCGAGATTTACCACGAGAAGGAACTGGTTCAGGTAAATGGCAAGTGGCAGTACGCGGGCGCCGCGGTACCGTTTCCCGCTGTGATTCCGGTAAAGGAGATACCGGCGGGCGGTTACCAGAACCCTCCGGCCGGCGTACACGAGGCAATTCAGGGCTTTAACCAGATCTTTGCGAATCTGCTGCAGACCCTGGAATCGGCCTGGCTGCAGGGCAGCGAGTTGATCCTGCAGAACGCCATCAATACGATGTTTACTCTGCAGCCCGCAGCGGCCAAAGTGCTCGTCTTTAAGATGCCGGACGGCAGTTCCTACGGTCCCACCTTCGACGTGAACGACGTTTAGGCGCCCCTAGCGGCGGCCGGCAGCACGAAGAAACGGATGGGCGCGGTGGGGGACGTGCGCCACACTTGGCTCCCCTAGCTTCCCATACTCAAGCCTCTTGACAAGCAATCACAAATTGCAATATGATTATTGCGAAATGCGATAGGGGATTACCGGCACGGAACAGTTTCCAGGTAAAATGCGTATCGCATAAGGAGCCGATCCGAAACCTATGACAGTCACAAGCGTCCCCGAGTTGGGGCAGATTCATGCGCTGCTGGCGGAGAAAGGGTACGACATCTCCGAACCGGCTGCCGACTCGTTGAAGATCACCGAAGTGCAGAGTGGTGTAAGCGTCCAGGCGGTGCTGCAGGGCGATATCCTGTTTCTATCCCTGGTTTGCACGGTGGTCCCGCGTACCGCCGTCACAGCCGAGCTTATGGCGCGGATGTTGGCCGCGGACAATGGGATTTCCACTTCCTATTTTCAGCTTTATGAAGCCGGCGGAGGAAACGTGGCCATCACGTTAAACAATTTCTGCAAGCTGCTGGACGGGGGACCGGAGGATGAGGACGACATCCTGTCCTGTGTGCATTTCTTGCTGGTGGACGTTTGGAGCGCGCGCCGGCTGCTGGGTAGTTTGCAATCCTAATAGAGAGGAAACGTATGCCGTTTTTAGCCGATGTTTTCAGCCGCATGGGCCGTGTAATGCGGGGCCGGGCCAACCAGGGCGTGGATGCCCTCGAGGATGCCAACTTCGAGTCCACGGTCAAACAAACGGTGGCCGACATGAAGGAGGAACTGAACCGCGTGGTCCGCGCCTCGGCAGTCGCCATGAGCAATTATAATCGCCTGGATGCCGAGTATCAGAAGTACGTGCGGCAATCGCAGGAATGGAAAGACCGCGCGGGGCTGGCGCTGGATGCCAATAACGAAGATTTGGCCAAGAGGGCGCTGGCCAAGAAAGCCGAGAGCGACAAGCAGGTGGCGTCGATGCAGCAGGCCGTAGAGGCTGCGCATCAGACCAGCGAGAAACTCAAACAGCAGGTGGCGGAACTCAAAGCCAAAATCGACGAAGGCGAACGGACCGCCACTACGCTGGTGGCGCGCAAGAATGCCGCGATGGCCCAGCGCAAGGTGTCCGAAGCCATGGCGGGCGTGGGCCATGCCGATAACGCTTTTGCCGCGCTGAACCGTTTTGAGGAATCAGTCTCGAAAGAAGAGGCCACCGCCAAAGCGTTTGACCAACTCGCTTCCGTGGGCAAGGATGACGACCTCGAAAAGCAATTTGCCGCACTAGGGGGCCATAGCGTGGATGCCGAATTGGAAGCCTTGAAAAAGGAGCGGCAGCTAGGCAAGGGGACAACCCCGCCGCCCTACATCCCCAAAGGGCTGCCGGAAGGCGGCTCCAGTTTGAGTGCCGGCCAACCAAGCGGGGAGAAGGCCCAGGCGTAAATAGGCAGGTTTCGAACCTGCCCAAGCACTATGTCTAGCTTCGTCATCCTCGCGATCCTGATCATTTTGCTGATTTGGGTGCTTATGCAACTTTTCAAGAAACAGAGGCTACAGGCGCGCGCGCCGGAGCCATTGGGGTCCGGCGCCGGCAAACCCGACCTGGCCAATCTCAAGATCGCTGATGCCCGCGCCGGAGACGTGATCTCCATTAACGGAGCGGGAGACAACTTCAGCGACCTCGACTTTACCGCCGATCGCTACACGCGTTTCGATGCCGGCGCCCATCCCTGGTTCGAATTGAGCGGCACCTACCGGGAGCGGCGCGTTGCCTTGCGCGTGGCCGGCGATGAAGATGTCGAACTGGCGGTCCACAGCGATGCGCGCAAACTTTCTCTCGAAGATCTCGGCTTGGCGGAGGACGACCTGGCCCAAATGGACGAGCGCCAGAACACCGCGGATTCCTTCGAGTTCGATGGAAAAGTTTGGTGCTACCGCCGCAGCCGCGAAGTGCGCGCCTGGCGCGACGGGCAAAGCCGCCCCGCGGCGTTCTACCACTGGGAATTTCAGGAGCAGGACGGCAAAGGCTTGCTGAGTGTGCGCAAGCAGGAGGGCGAGCCTTTCGCCGTGTCGCTCTACAACGAAATTCCCGAAGGAGATGTCACCGTCTATCGCGGCAGATAGGGGAACCATGAGCCGAAACACATTACGACTTCTCGCCGTCATGCTTACCGTTCTGATCGTGGTCGTCGCCTTCAACGCGTTCGATCACTTGCCGGGCAGCGTGCGGGCGCAGATCGACACCGAGCGATCCGCACTTGCCGCCGCGCAAAAACAACTGGACGCCGCGCAGCAGAATTTTGAGACCCAACAGCAATCGCACGCTGCCTTGTTTCGCGACCTGACTCCGAGCCAACAGGTACCGGGGCGGTTTGCGCAGGTATCCGCCGAGCTGCAATCGGCTGGCCGGCAGCAGATGAGCATGCTCACGAACCTGGAAAAGCGCGGCCGTTATCAGGACCGCCAGCGGGCGGAATCGCTGCTTTTGAGTGAACGCGGCTTGCGCAACACGGCCGAGAGTCAGATTGCCGCGATCCAAAGCAACGTGACCGGCTGGATCGAACGTTCCCAGCACCTACCCGCCGAAGCGCAACAGATGGAGCGGGAGCACAAGGCCATTCAGGCTTTCGACCTGACCCCGCTGCAGACGGCTGTAGCGCGCGCGCAATCCGATTGGCCGGACAAAAAGGCGGACCTGGATATGCGGCTGGCCTCCGTCACAGGGATTGTCTCCGACGCCGATGCCACCTGGAACTCCACGGCGGCCGCGCGGGCCGAAGCCGTCAGGCCGCCGCCTGACTTCGACTCGGGCGCGTTTCTCTCAGCCGACGACCGGCTCCAATCCGACGCTGATTCGCTGCCCAAAAAAGCAGCCGAAGTCCAGGCGCTGTCCGGTCAGCTCTACGATTCCTGGGACAAGATCCTCGTCGATATGGAAGCGCGCGGGCATGGTTCGGACCGCAGCTTTCAGCAAAAGATCCGCACTGTTAGCACGCATCTGGCCGATGCCGCCGCGAAAAATGGCGCCACCAGTTCGCAGGACCAGTGGGTGGCCGTCCCGCAAGTTACTTACGATGCCATGCGCAACGACTTGGGCATGGCCGTCGAACATAAAGCCGCCGGCAAATACGATTTCGAGGCCAATCGCGTAGCGCAGCCCGCGGGCTTCGCCTATATGGCGCCGCCCTCGCAGGGATCTAATCAATACGGCTATTGGGACCACCGCGATGGGCAAAGCTTCTGGGTGTGGTATGGGCAGTACGCCCTCCTGCGCGATCTGCTGTTCAATTACAACTACCGCCCGCTGCCGCGCGATGACTGGGAAGGGTATCGCACCTACCGCGACCGCGGGCAAACTTACTATGGCCGCGACTACGAATCGGAAGCGCCGCGCTACGGCACCAATGGAACGGCGACTCAAGAGCGCTACTCCGGCAGCACCTACGCGCGAAACGGCGGTTTCCGCGATTCCCCCTACGCGTCGAAGAGCGGCGGCTACCGCAACTCTCCGTACGCCACGCCCGGTGCGCGCAACCCGAGCGACGAATCGAGCCCACGCGTATTCGGAAGAAATAAGGGATTTTCCGCGCCGCGCCCCTCGTTCCGTCCACCCTCCGGCGGCCGGCGGTTTGGGGGAAGGCGGCGGTAAGAGTTGGTGGAATAGCCGCTTCCGCCCCGCGCAGCCGGAGTCGTTGGCAGCGAACGGAGGACACCGTAATCGAGAGACCTACGGACGATTGATACGAACTACTTGGTCCCGAATGTCGCCGCTGGCAGAGACTGCCGCGTGAATGCGTTGCGCCAATGCTACGAAGTCTACGTCGAAAGTGCAAAGCACCATCCCCATGTGAGCGGCGGTCCTTCTGCGATGGAGGTGAAGAAAGTGGCTGCGATTATGAGACAAGAGGATTCGATTCTCGGCTGAAGCAAAGGCCAAAACCTCGGCATCGGGAACCGAGGCGTTCGCCTTTCCGGCATCCAGCGATGTCAACACATCATGCCCCAGGCATCGAAGTTGCGTCACGACCGGTAATGGGATGTTCTCATCGGAATAGAACCGGGCCACTAAGCGGCCTCGTTCTCCCGGATTTGTGCATCAATCTCAGTCGCGTGAGAGCGCGCGTACGCCCACGCGTTCACAAGGTCCTCCGCGCGGAGGGACGGGTAAACTGTCAACAGTTCCTGCTCGGTAGCACCCGACCGTCTCGCGTGTTCCAAAAGCCAGACTGGTATTCGGGTTCGGACGATACACGGCTCACCGCCGCATACATCCGCGCGCGAGTCAATCCCCGGAAAGGCGCCGCCCAGTTCCTGGACCACCCATTTGAGAATCTGCGCCTTTTCCCCAGGGGAAAGCGTCGGGAGCAACTTTTCGAAATCGTTGAGGCTCACCATATTAGCCGATTCAATTCGCTGAAGCACAGTGCGTTTTCCACCGTGCGGCGTTAGCGCCTCACGGCGCGTAACCGCTGGCCGTGCCCCGCGGCCTTCGCCCCACCAGCACCTCGAGCAGATGGCATACCGCGTCAAGCTCATCAGGCACTAGCTGACCCAGCATCTCGTACGCTATACGCAGTTTGTTCTCAGGCTCGGGAAGGCGTCCGCCGCCACCGCCTGCCGCCTCCTCCGCAGCTTGGGCCTTATCGTCCTCTATTATTGAATTGCACACTGCAATGCATTCATCGCAAATGTACACGCGTGGATAATCGCTCGGAGAAGAAATCAGTTTCCCGGCGACGTCCTGGCTTTTGTGACAGAAGGAGCAGCGTAATGGCTCGCCTTCTTTGCGGCCAAGCCCCACAGTTCGCTCCTTGCCTGACTAGCGGCGTGCTAACACGCGCTGCACCTGTTGGAAGAGCGCCTGCGCCTTGGGCATGCTGTCGATCGCTTTGGCCACTTCAGGGTCGCTTTCGATAGCGGCGCGATCGGCGGCTTGCCGTCCCAGCGCGCGGCTATACAGCTCCCAGCGGATCTGATCGGACACCCACTGGCGGTTGGTGGAGAATTCGGCCTCGTCGAAGGCGACATGCTGCTCGTTCAGGAAAGTATGGAAGCGCTCCAGCGTGTCATTCTCGGGCATCCAGGTAGCGGGGAGCATGGGCATGCGGTCCTTAAAATACTCCGACCCGAAATGGAAAAATACTCCCGTGGACAGCAGCTTCCGTTGAAACGGGTTGGCCTTGGGCGGGTCGTATTTCTCGTCGGGCGTGATGCCGCCGCCGCCATATACCTTGCGCCCGCTATCGGTGGCCTTAACGTCCTGCAGATTGGGCGTATCGTTGCGGCCCGCGTAGTAATAGTCGAAGAATGAGCGATGCTCGTAATCGCGCTGAATCAGCCGCCCGCTGGGCGTGTAGTAATGCGCGATGGTGAGCAGCAGCGCGGCGCCCTCGGATAACGGAAATTGACCCTGCACCAAGCCCTTGCCGAAAGTAGTTTCGCCTAGCAGCCAGGCGCGGTCATGATCCTGCAGCGCGCCGGAGACGATCTCGGAAGCGGAAGCCGAGCGCCGGTTCACCAGCACCACTATCGGGTAGTTTTGCCCATACGGCTTCGCTTTGGCCCGGAAAACCTGTTCCTCTTCGGCGCGCCCGCGGTGCGAAACCACCGTCTGGCCATTGCGCAGGAAGTGCCCCGCCGCGGCTACGGCTTCGTTCAACAGGCCTCCAGGGTTATCACGCAAGTCCAAAACCAAGCCATTGATCGAAGATTCGCCGAGAGTCTGGAACACAGACTCCATCTCCTGGGAGACGCTTTCGGATTCAAATGTGCTGATGTCCAGGTAAGCAATCCCAGGCTTTACCCAGAAGCCATCCACAGCCTTGGTCTCGATAGCATCGCGAGTAACGGAGACCGTTACCGGCGTATTGCCGCCCTGCCGGTGAAAGGTGACCGAAACCTTGGTGGATCGCGGACCGCGCAGCATATTGGCGACGTCCTGGGTGTCCATGCCATCAGTGGGGTGTCCATCCACAGCGACTACGGTATCTCCCCGGCGGAGTCCGGCATTCCACGCCGGTGAATCGGGAAAGGGACGGACTACTTCCACTTTGCCTTCGTCCAGCATGATCTCCATGCCCACGCCAAAGTATTGCGCGCGCTGGCGGCGCTGCATATCCCGAAACTCGTTCGGGTCCAAAAAATTGGAGTGGGGGTCGAGGGTGCGCAACATCCCTGGGATGGCGCCTTCATAGAAAGCGCGCTCAGAGGAGACTGGATCAGCGAAATTCTGCTCGATTAGCGTGAAGACGTCCGTCATTTGACGGACTCCCTGGGTTAGATCCTCATCGTCCGCACCGGCGGCGAACACGCGCGTTGGCAGCGGGTATACCAGCGCCAGCCCCGCAGAACCGGTGGCGACCATGGCGATCAGTGCGAGTTTTCGGATGGTCATGAGCCTTGCTCCAATCTTGACGTTGCGGCCCCTGGAAAGGGTACAGCCTTTCCGCTTCCCTGAATAACAAGGAATATTCACCACTATGCGGTGGCAGAGATGCGGGTGTCAAGCGGCTGTAACTCGCCATGGGGGGGCAGGAGTGTTATATTCCTATCCTACAACACATGCCGATTGCGGAATTCCGCGAGTATGATGGCGGTTGCTGTAGTGGAAACGGACCCTTGCCGACTCATCCAATTGTGGCACCGAGTACGCTCCATCGGATGGCTCCGGAAGTGGACTCCGAAGCCCGGCCGCGCGATCCGTGGCAGCCGTTTGCCCTTGGTCTGCTGCTGTTGCAGCCGGTGCTTTTCTTCTGGCGGGTAGTGGTCAATCCGCGAGCCCACATCCCCTACGACCTGGAATTTTTCCATCTGCCGCTCATTTCCTTCGTGGCGCAATCGATTCACCGCGGCATACCGCCTCTCTGGGACCCCTATTTTTACGGTGGCGTGCCGATTCATGCGGACCCGCAGGCGCAACTGTTCTATCCTTTTACCTGGCTCGCCATTCTCGCGGCGGGCCACGGACAGAGCCTGTACTACTGGGTAGAACTGCTGGTCCCGCTGCACATGATTCTGGCGGGCGTGTTTTCGTTCTGGCTGCTGCGGCGCATCGGACTCAGGACGCCCGCAGCCTTCTTGGGAGCCACCGTCTACCAGCTTGGCGGCTACTTCGCATCCCAGGCCCAACATTTGGGCGCGATTTGTTGCGCGGCATGGCTTCCGCTCGCAATTCTGGCCGTGTTCGAGAACCGCAATCGCGTACGCGCACGCTGGGTCGCGATCCTTGCCCTAGCCGTTGGCATGAGCATCCTGGCGGGCTTCGTGGCTACCACCTTGGTGGTTGCCGTCTCCGTTGGTCTGGCAATGATGGCGTTGTTTGCGCTGCGTGAGGCTTCCTGGCGTGTGATTCCGGCAACTGCCGCAGGCTTCCTGTTGGGCGCCCTCATCAGTACCGTCGCGTTCGTTCCGCTGTGGCATCTCAGTCAAGTAAGCATTGCTTCGCAGCGCGGGACTTGGCTACTGAGCGGTGGCGGCTTACCGCTGGAGAGCCTGGTTTCGCTTGTGATGCCCGACTACTACCACATCTTCGAGGCGGAGCAGGCCTTGAAGCTGCCCTACAACTTCACTTTTTTATATGTCTATTGTGGCATCGCCACTTTGCCGCTTTTGGCGATGGCAGCGGTATTTGGCAAGGCGCGCGAGCGGGTCTTCCTGATTCTCACCTTCCTCTCGGCTTTGTGGATGCTGGGCGAGCATACACCCGTTTATCCTTTCATCTTCACGCGTCTGCCGGCGCTTGTGCGGGGTGCATTGTACGCCGAGTACGCCTTAATGGCTTTCTGCTTCTTTGGTGGCGTCACCGCCGCCATGGCGCTCCACCGGCTCGGAAATCGCGCGCCCGCGGCTATCCTATGGATCGTGGCACTGGGAACCAGTGTCGATCTCATCCACGCCGGCTCGAACCGGCCCATGAACTCGAACGATGGCAGCTATAAGCAGGAGAATCCGGGCAACCAGATTGGCGGCTCGACGGGCCTTGTCAGCCAGCTTCGCGCGCTGGTAAACCACACCTCGCCGCCCTCGCGCATCGACTATCTGGATGATAGTGCGTTCGGCCCTATCAGCGCATCGGAAATATTCGGACTCCCCACGACTGATGGAACGAATCCATTCATGCTGCTGCGCATCCGGTCTTTACGGCGGTTGTTCTGCGGCGGCGAATGGTGGGAGCGCAAGCTTCCCGTGAACCGGCCCGGTTCGCCGCTGCTCGCCATGCTCAACACCGAATGGCTGCTCGCCGGCAAGCCTTTACCTGCGGAGCAGGTGCGAGCCGCGAGTTTGGAAGAGCCAGGTCCCGTCGAGCAGGCCAGGCTTTCGGGGTATTTCGCCTACCGCATTCCCAACGCATTGCCTCGCTTTTTCCTGGTCTCCCGAATCCGGCGGTCGCCTGGCGAAGCGGCCACGTTCCGACTTTTAGCGAGGCCCGATTTTCATCCGGCGGAGGAAGCCATCGTCGAGAATATTCCCGCGGATCGCAGCGGCCTGGCTGTGGCTCCCGTAAAGGTCGAGGCATACAGTCCCAATCGCGTCCAACTCACGGTCGCGACGAACGGACCGGCATACCTCGCAACCTCGGAAGCCATGTACCTGGGTTGGGAAGCCAGAGTGAACGGGAAGCCGCAGCCGCTCTTACTGACCAATGGCGCATTCCGCGGGTTGCATTTACCTGCGGGCGCGAGCGAAATCGTGATCGAGTACCATCCGCCGCTTCTCGGCTGGTATTTATTCTTCAGCAGCGCGCTGGCCCTCGCCGCCATTGTGGTGGCGGGAGCGCCGTGGAGTGAACGTCTGCGCGCGGGCGTCGCCTTGGTTAGTGTCCCGGTTGGCATGGTGCGGCGTCCGCCTCGCGCGATTCGAGATTTTGTCCGGACGATCGAGCGAAACCGCGTGACACTGGCTTCGCTGGCTCTGTTTGTGCCCACCATCGTGCTGTTCTATTGGAAGATTCTTCTTACCAACCAGTTCTCTTTGCTTACCGAATCGGAAGGCGTGAATCAGGCGTACTCATGGCTACGATTCTGGGTAAATAGTATTCGGCATGGTGGGCTGCCGCTGTGGGACCCATACACATTCGGCGGGCACAGTTTCATCGGCGAAATGCAGACCGCGGCATTCTATCCACTCCACCTTGTGCTGGCGTTGTTTCCGCTGAACCGGCATTCCATGATTTCGCCTGCGCTCTATAACGCGTGGTGGACGGGAGCGCATTTGCTGGCAGCCTGTTTTCTGTTTCTGCTGGTGCGGGAGTTTGGTCTCAGCCGCTTCGCCGCATTCACGGCAGGGATCTGCTTTTCGCTCGGCGGATTTGTCGCGCACATTGGCTGGCCCCACATGCTGGAAAGCTCCATCTGGCTGCCGCTCATTTTTCTTTTTCTGCTCCGGGCGCTGCGCGCGCCCGATCACCGGCTGCTCCTGCGCGAGGCATCGTTCGGGGGGCTGGCGCTCGGGATGCCGATCCTGGCGGGCGGCTTTCACGTCGTGATTCTTCAAGTCCTGGTGATTGTCTCAGCCGCGTGTTTTTACGGAGCGGGCGGTCTCCACGCGGATTCACCTGCGCAGCGATGGCGGAAGGCGGGCTTGGCTGCCGGAACGCTCGTCATTACGGGCCTTCTGGCCGGCGCCATTCAGTTGCTGCCCTCGATGGAGTACAGCGCGCGGGCCATCCGATTTTTAGGCACTGACGGAGGTCTGCCCGCCAGTGACAAGATTCCTTACCAGTTCCTGAGTGACTCCCTTTCGCCGCACGGAATCATTGCCCTGCTGCTGCCCAACGCCTTTAACGGCAACCTCGGTTTTCGCGAGGTGATCAACCCCTACATGGGCGTGTTTCCGCTGTTGCTGGCGGTAATCGGCATCCGCAGAAACTGGGCGCATCCCTGGGTGCGCTACCTGGCCGGACTCGCGGTCGCTGCCGTCTTGTATTCCTTCGGCCCTTTCTCCTGGCTTAACGGAGTGCTGTACGCCATCGTGCCGAAACTGTGGATGGCCCGCGAAGCGCCGCGCATCCTATACCTGCTGGATTTCGCGCTGGCGATACTGGCGGCCTTCGGAATGGAGACGCTCTTCGCCCAAGCCAAAGAAGTGTCCTGGCCACGGCTGAACCAGATTCTTTTGGCATTGGTGATCGCGTGCGCGGCCTGTTTGCTCGTGCCGGCAATATTCGGGAAGCCGGAGATCTCGCCCTGGATAGGGCTATCGATTGTGCTGATCTTCTGCTCCTATGGTTTATTCTGCTGGATTCTCCATGGGAACCGCGGGCACTTCGCAAAGGTTCTCGTGGTGGGCCTGATTCTGTTCGATTTGAGCACCTTCGATTGGACAGCCGTGAATATCATGAACGTGCAGAAAAACGGCGTCGATCATCTCCAGCGCAATCTGAGTCTGGAAGGCGTGAACCGGTTTCTGGATGCACAGCCGAAGCCGCAGGGAGCGCCCTTTCGCGTCCAGGTGGAAGCCGATCCCAAACCCAACATCGGGGACCTCTTCGGCATACAGAGTCCCGATGGTGGCGGCGTAACCTTACCGGCCGATTACACCGGCATTTCATTCAAGCGTGATCTGCTGAACGTGCGCTATATCGTGAAACCGGCATCGGCGCAGGATCCTGGGCCTGTGTATCGGGACTCCGCCTGGAAAATTTACGAGAACCCTGGCGCTCAGCCGCGAGCATGGCTGGTGCATGAAATCGTCGTGAGTGGTGACGGCGCTCCGCCCGCGTACGATGTAAGCCGTACCGCGCTGGTGAATGGCCAAATCAAGGAGACGATTGAGCCGGCCGTTCATCCGGAACAGGAAGGCGTGGTGTTTTCCAAGTATGAAGCCCAGCGGCTCGAGTTAACAGTGCGCGCACAGAGCCAGGCCATGCTGGTCCTCAGCGAAACGTTTTATCCCGGCTGGCGCGCGACTGTGAATGGGGCGAGCCAGACCACTTATAAAGTAGATGGCGACCTGCGCGGCATCATCGTGCCCCGCGGCGATAGCACCATCGTGGTGGAGTACCGGCCATTGTCTGTTTACGCAGGCGCCGTGCTGACACTGCTTGCGTTCGCCGCCACGTTTCTGCGATCCCCGGCTCGAAAGAGGTAAGCTAGAGCGACGTAAGGAGATTAGTCGCCCGATGAGGATTCTGGTGAATCTGGCGGCGGCCACCATGGCCTTCGCAGTGATTCCACAACTTTCCGCCCAATGGCCTACCCACCCTTCCCCCAAGGTCCCGCGAGGACCGGATGGCAAGGTGAATTTCGACGCCCCAACGCCGCGCACGCCGGATGGCAAGCCCGACCTTTCCGGCGTTTGGGACTTCCGCAACTCGCGCGGAATCGAAGGAGAGGGGCCGGTCACGGTAGATCCGTCTCAGGAACTCGGCGGCCGCGCGGGCACCGGCCTCGGCCCTGCGCCGCGCCAGGCTTTCAGCCCCCGGGCAAGCCAGTTTTTCAACATCGGAGCCACGCTCAAGGGCGGCTTGCCGTTCCGGCCCCTGGCGGCGGAAGTGAGGCGGCGCCGCGCAGCGGACAATAATAAGGACAATCCCGACGCCCATTGCCTTCCGCTGGGGCTGATGCAACTGCACACGCATCCCCAGCCACGAAAGATCATCCAAACCCCAGCCGTCACGATGATTCTTTACGAAGCGCAGGCCGGCATCCGCCAGATCTTCACCGATGGCCGGCCCGTGCCCAAAATCGAAGACATCGAGCCCTGGTGGTACGGATATTCCGTCGGACACTGGGAGGGCGACACACTCGTTGTGGAAACCGTGGGATTCCGCGATGACGTATGGCTCGACGTGGAAGGCAGTCCGCTCACTAACGCGGGCAAAATGACCGAGCGATTCACTCGCCCCAACTACGGCAATCTAGAAATCAAGATAACCGTGGATGACCCCACAGCGTACACCAAACCATGGACCGTCACTATTCGCGACCGGATTATGCCGGATACGGAGTTGATCGAGTTCATCTGCAACGAAAACGACCGCAGTGGCCCACACCTGGTAGGAAAATAGTGGGGCCGGGGCTTCTGCCCCGCCGCCGCCCTTCGGGGCGGCGCGCCGCGCATACGGAAAAAGAAATCGGTTACGATGTTGTTTTTCCGATAAGGAGCAATACTACCAATGGAACGCCATACGGGAAAACTGGCGATTCTGGCGGCAACCCTCGTGGCCGCCGCAATTGCCTCTGTTCCGCACACAATTTCGGCCACCCAGGAAATCAACGGCAGTCAGCATCCGGCCACTTACACCGTGAACGGAACCGCGAGAATCACCTGCATCAAAGCGACCCAATCGGCTGCGCCGAAACCCGGTGCGGCGCGGCCTGCCTGTTATCTGGCGGGGCCAGGCCTGGGAAAACAGGTGAAAGTAAACGGTTCCACCGAAACCAACGGGCCAGGCACCGTTACATTGACCTGCAGCGGCCAAGGCCGGCTCGGATGTACCGTCCGGATTGACGATTAACCGCCCCGCTTAAGTCCTCCGCCGAACCGCCTTGCGCACTGCGATCATGCCGAACAGCCCGCCCGCGCCTATCCAAGGCCCAGCCTGGTACCAGGGGTTCTCAGAAACACAAAAAAGCCGCGCCCCCATCTTGAGAGGCGCGGCCAAAAAGCGAAACTGAAAAACGCTTAGTAATCCATTTCCGGGCCACCATGCGGCGGACCGGCGGGAGCGGGCTTCTTCTCCGGAATCTCGGCGATCATGGCCTCCGTCGTCAGCATGAGGGAAGCGATAGAGGCGGCATTCTGGAGAGCCGTACGAGTGACCTTGGTGGGGTCGATCACACCGGCGGAAACCAGGTCTTCGTAGGTGTCGGTAGCGGCATTGTAGCCGAAATTGGCGTTGCTGTTTTCCCGCACTTTCGAAACCACGATGGCGCCTTCCGTGCCGGAGTTGACCACGATCTGCCGAATGGGTTCCTCGCAAGCCCGGCGCACAATGTCCACACCGATCTGATCGTCGCCCGAGGCTTTCAGCTCCGCCAGAGCCTTGGAAGCGCGCAGAAGGGCCACGCCGCCGCCCGGAACGATTCCTTCTTCCACCGCGGCGCGGGTGGCATGCAGCGCATCCTCCACGCGAGCTTTCTTCTCTTTCATCTCGGTTTCGGTGGCCGCGCCGACCTTGATCACCGCCACACCGCCGGCCAGCTTCGCCAGCCGCTCCTGCAGCTTCTCGCGGTCGTAGTCGGAAGTCGTCTCGTCGATCTGCGCGCGGATCTGTTTAATCCGGCCCTGGATGTCCTTCTCCTTGCCATTGCCGTCCACGATGGTTGTGTTGTCCTTATCCACCGTGACGCGCTTGGCCCGGCCCAGATCTTCGAGGCGCACGCCCTCGAGCTTGATGCCGGTTTCTTCCATGATGGCTTTGCCGCCCGTCAGGATGGCAATGTCTTCCAGCATGGCTTTGCGGCGGTCGCCAAAACCCGGAGCCTTCACCGCGGAGGCATTGAGTGTTCCGCGCAGCTTGTTCACCACCAGAGTGGCCAGGGCTTCCCCTTCCACTTCCTCGGCGATGATCAGCAGCGGCTTGCCGGAACGCGCGATCTGCTCCAGCAGCGGCAGCAGATCTTTCATGTTGCTGATCTTTTTCTCGTGAATGAGAATGTACGGATCGTCGAGAACCACTTCCATGCGCTCGGCATCGGTCACGAAATAGGGCGAGAGATAACCGCGATCGAACTGCATGCCTTCCACGGTCTCCAGCTCGGTGGACATGGTCTTCGACTCCTCCACCGTGATCACGCCATCCTTGCCGACTTTCTTCATCGCCTCGGCAATGATATTGCCGATCGTATGATCGCTATTGGCCGAAATCGTGCCCACCTGCGCGATCTCTGCGCCGCCGGACACGGATTTCGAAAGCTTGGTAACCTCTTTCGTCGCCAACTCCACGGCCTTCTCAATGCCACGCTTCAGAGCCATGGGATTGGCTCCTGCGGCCACTGCTTTTACGCCCTCGCGGAAAATCGCTTGCGCGAGAATGGTCGCGGTGGTAGTGCCGTCGCCGGCCACGTCGCTGGTTTTGGAGGCGACTTCGCGGACCATCTGCGCGCCCATATTTTCCAGCGGGTCTTTCAGTTCGACTTCCTTGGCTACCGTAACGCCGTCCTTGGTGATGTTCGGGCCACCGAACTTCTTTTCCAGAACCACGTTGCGTCCCTTGGGGCCAAGCGTCACTTTAACCGCATCGGCAAGCTGATTGACACCGCGCAAAATTGCCTGACGGGAAGTTTCCGAATAAACAATCTGTTTTGCCATCGTATTTCGACTCCTTAGGAAGCTTTCTTCGCTACTTTGGGCTGCGATTCCAGAATTCCGAGGACTTCGTCCTCACGCATAATCAAAAACTCGTCATTATCCAGCTTGATGTCGCTGCCGGAATACTTTCCAAACAAGATGCGGTCGCCCACCTGCACATCGAGCGGCACCACGCGGCCATCTTCCAGGCGCTTACCTTTCCCGACAGACACCACTTCGCCTTCCTGCGGCTTTTCCTTGGCTGAGTCGGGAATGTACAAGCCCCCCTGCATCTGCTCCTTCTGTTCAATCCGTTTGACCACGATGCGGTCATAAAGCGGACGGATCGTCATGGAATCCTCCTAAATCAGAAAGTGTATTGGGTTGCGGAACCTGTGTTCGGACCACCTGAGATTCCGCTCCCTATTATTAGCACACTCCCACCCAGAGTGCCAGGCTTTTAAACCAAATATTTGAAATACAAGTAGATATTTTTCTTGACAATGTAGCACTCATGCACGCCTTTGGCAGGGACTGGGGTTGGGGGCTGGGGACTGGAGAAGGCAAGCCGGCCTCGCTCCTGGCCCCTAGCCCCCAATCCCCAATTGCACTCCGCTCCCTGCGCGCAGAAGTCATAGTGAAGTTATAGTAGAGATATCCCCATGCGAGGCGCGCGCTGGCTCCTGCTGGTGGCGATGGCCATAGTCGTCAGCGCCGTCGGCGTCCAATACCGGGCTCAAAAGAAGGCCCTGAAACGGCAGGCGCTACCAAAACCGGCGGTCTTGCCGGCATCGGTTGGCCTGGACGCGGAGCAGTGGAGTTACACACGATACGACAAAGAGAACCACACCGTCGCGGTTGAGATCGTTGCCAAGGATGCCCGGCAGGCTAAAGATGCCACCCAAACCGATCTCACCGGGGTGCGGCTGAAGCTGCATCATCAGCATCAGGATACCTACGACCTGGTCATGAGTCCGGCCGCGACCTATTACTCCAACGACGAGCGCCTTTACTCCGATGGCCCGGTGGATATCGTTTTGGCAATTCCCAATGGAGAGGATTCCAACCCCAAACTCACGACGATTCACTCTTCCGGGGTGACTTACGACACCAACACCGGCAAAGCGCAGACCGACCGCCCAGCCACCTTCACCTTTCGCAACGGGCATGGCAAGGCGGTGGGGGCATCCTACGATCCGAACACGCACGAGTTGCGCATGTACAAAGACGTCGAGATGGATTGGTACCCTCCCGGACCCAATGCCAAGCCCATGAAGATCGAAGCCACGAGTCTTTACTATCAGGAGGCTATCGAGGAGGTGTGGCTGAAACCGTGGGGCCGGCTGACGCGCGAAAACACGGTGGTGGAGGGCTACGAATCGGTCGTCCGCCTGGAAGACAAGTCCATCCGTAGCGTGGAAACCACCCGGGCGCACGGAACCGACATTTATCCCAACCGCAAGCTACAGTACGCCGGGGATCATATCTGGGCGGATTTCAACGATGACGGCGTGGTGGACCAAATCAAAGCCGAGGGGAACGCGCAGCTTACTTCCACCTCGGAAGCCACTGAAACCACCATGACGGCTGCGCACGTCGAAATGAATTTTCAGAGCCAAAACGGACAGAGCGTGCTCACCCGCGTGAACGCTTCCGGCAACAGCATGGCGAAAGAGGCGCCCTTGCCTGCGCCGGGACGCGAACCGGGCGAAACCCATGTGCTGCGCAGCGAGTCCATCGAGATGATCATGCAGCCGGGGGGAAAAGATATCCAAGTGGTAAAAGCGCCGGGGGCCGGGAAT
>JASIAM010000067.1 GCA_030041985.1 Bryobacteraceae bacterium
CGGATAGAGGCAGCGATAGCAGGGGCCGCCCTCATAAGCAAACACAGTCGCCTGACCCTCGAAACGAAAGATCGAGCCGTACACATTCGGTTTGCCCAGCAGCACGCACGCGTCGTTCACCAGGTAGCGAGTGGGAAAATTGTCGGTGCCATCTACTACCAGGTCGTAATCGCGCAGAATGTCGAGCGCGTTCTCGCTCGAAAGGGCGACTTCATGCTTGGTCAGCTTGAGATGCGGATTGATGGCCAGCATCTTCTCGGCGGCCGAGTCGAGTTTCTTGCGGCCCACATCCGCTGTCGAATGGATCACCTGGCGCTGCAAATTGGTGAAATCGACCACGTCGAAATCCACCAGCCCAATCCGTCCCACGCCCGCCGCCGCCAGATACAGGCCCAGCGGCGCGCCCAATCCGCCCGCGCCCACCAGCAGCACCTTGGCGGCTTTCAGCTTTTGCTGGCCTTCCACTCCCACTTCCGGAATGATCAAGTGGCGGCTGTACCGCAGAATCTCGTCCTTCGAAAGGGTCTCTTCTTCCGGCGGGGCCGCCACGCTCGAGCCGCCGGCGATGGAAGGCACCAACGAAATCGTGTCGGCATCCTTGGCTGCGGTGGCATCCTTGCTCAAGTAGCGAATGTCCTCGTCGTTTAAATACACATTGACGAAGCTGCGCAGTTTGCCCTCTTCGGTGAAAATCTGCTTGCGCAGGTCCGGATATTGGGAAATCAGAGAACGCAGTACCTCGCCCACCGTATTGCCGGGGGCGCTCACCGCGTCCATTTTTCCGGTGAATTGCCGCAGTGGGGTGGGAATCAAAACTTTCGCCATATCAGTAACGCAGCTCCTCTTTGGCCGCCTCGGTCTGTTCGAAGTTGGGCAGCCAGCTATTAGCGTGGTCGAATTCGCCTTTGCGAATCGAAAGCACGACGAAGGAATACCAAGGACACGAATTCTTCAGGTCCGTGGAGGAAAAATACGCGTCGCAATCGGGGTGCGAGTGGTAGATACCAATCAGATCCAGGTTGCGCGCGCGCGCAGCCTTGTCAGCCTCCCGCAGGTCCTCGGGACGCAACTCATAGCGCGCCGCCTGCGCCCCCGCATACGCATTTTCGAGCGGCATAGCCTCGCGCACGAGCTTGGTTTCCTCCCCAATTAAACCAAGCATCGCGCCGCAGCATTCATTGGGATAGGTTTCGCGGGCATGCGCCACCATAGCCGCCCAGGGCTCCGGCTCAATTCGAATCATCGTTTCATTCGTCCCAGAAGTGCTCGCTCAGATATTTATCGGCGCTGTCGCACAGCATGGTTACGATGGTAGCGGTCTCGCCGCGCTCCGCCAGTTCCCGTGCGAGCAGCGTCGCTGCGTGCACGTTGCAACCGGAGGAGATTCCCACCAGTAGCCCTTCCTCCCGCGCCAACCGCCGTACCATGGCGTAGGCGTCTTCGGTTTCGATCCAGAAATTGCCGTCCGCCAGCCGCTCATCATAAATACCCGGCACAATCGCGGTAGGCATATGCTTCAAGCCTTCGAGGCCATGAAAACCGCTCGAAGGCTGCGCGGAATAGCATTTCACCTCGGGCAGGTCGCGCCGCAGCCGGCGAGTCACTCCTGTAAACGTTCCGCTGGTGCCCATGGCAGCCACAAAATGCGTCATGGCGCCGCCTGTCTGTTGGATCAGCTCGGGGCCGGTATGTTCGAAATGCGCTTTCCAGTTGGCCGGATTGTTGTACTGATCCGGATAGAAGTACAAGTCCGGATCGCGCATGTAAATTTCGCGGCACAAACGAATAGCGCCGTCCGAGCCTTCCCCCGCATCGCTGAAAACCATTTCCGCGCCGTAAGCTTTCAAAATGCGTTTACGCTCCATCGAGGCATTCGCCGGCAGGCACAGTTTCACGCGGTAGCCGCGGACAGCGCCGATCATGGCATAGGCGATCCCCGTATTGCCGCTGGTGGAATCCAGAAGAATGCGGCTGGGGGTCAGCTTGCCGGATCGCTCGCCATCCAGAATCATGTTGAGCGCAGGCCGGTCTTTTACCGAGCCTCCCGGGTTGAAAAACTCCGCCTTGCCCAGGATTTCAATCCCGGGATACGCGCTCGAAACCTTTTCCAGACGGACCAGCGGGGTGTGGCCGATCGTAGCCAGCAGAGGCTCGGCCTCTAAACGAATTTTTTTCAAACTGGGGACCATGTGCGCCAGAGACACTTAGTTGGATTCGTCCTTCGCCACCGGAGATGCAACCGCGCATATATCTCCAGGCAAAAGGAATTACCGCAGAGCGCACACAACGCCGCGGCGTTCCGTTGTGCGCGTTTACGGCAAAGTTCCTGCTCATTCTATCATTGGCGCACGGTCCCGCGCTTGGCCTCACATCGGCGGAGGCAGCATCGGCACTGAGGTGAAACTGCCGCCCAGCAGCGAACCGAAGCTGAAGCCGATTCCGGTGATTGAGTCCATGGTCGACGAATTCTGGAACACCACAAGGCCCGCCTTGCCCGCCGTGACCGGGAACAGCGTCGGCACGGCGAACGGCGCCGGGCGGCCCAGGATCGGCACACTAATCTGCTGTGTGCCTAACTGGTTGCCGTTCAGGTCCCAAATCGTGGCAGTAACGGTAATCGGTTCGTTTGCCAGGCTGACCAACGCTGCCGTCGTGGTATTCCCGTTGGTATTATCGAATGGCAAAACCACGCTCGACGAAAAGCTGCCCTGCTGCGCGCTGGTGCCTTCTGCAACCACACCATTCGGTAGTGTCTGCTGGAAGATGGCAAATGCCGTGATCCCACCCGTAGTATCAATATCCGCCCACCCCTCTTGCAACGTAGCGGAGAGCGCGGCTGTCGTCGTCAGCACGATCGTTGTGGCGGGATTCATGATGAACGTTTGCGATGCAGCCGTGATCGATTGCGCGTAGCCCTGCTGCGTGGAATGCAACGCAAAGAACAAGGGGTTCCCGTTATCGTCGCGAAACGTGATCGTCGCCGATTGAATCCCGGACTGGGTTGTACCGGGCTGCGACGTATTGATCAGATAAATAGTAGTAGCCCAGCCGCCACCGGCCGCCACCTGCGCGATCACGCCGGTTCGCGTCAGTGTGCCCCCCGTCCCCACGGTCAGCGCAAACTGCTGCGTCGCCACGTTACTGGCGCTGTCCGTTACGCGAATCGTCGGCAAACACGCGCAGCTCGCTGTGGGCGTTCCGGAAATCACCCCTGCCGTCGATAACGTCAAGCCTGCGGGAAGATTATTGACCGCCCCACCCGCCAGCACCGACCACGTGTAGGGTGGCGTCCCGCCCGTGGCGCTTAGAGTAACCGGTGGATATGCCACGGAAATCGATGCCGGCGGCAACGTGGGAGGTGAAGTGATCGACAAAGCCTGTGCGGAAAGCATGATGGCCGCCAGGCAAAAAAGAAAAGTGATTCGTGCGGCAAAGCTTGCCTTGCCAAAGTGCATTGGACCCTCCAGGATGAAGCAATTTGCGGAACACGAATTGCGGGTCCTGGACGCTTAGGCCCCCTGTGTCCCAGAATACCCATCCATTCTACGTGCGGGAGTTTGCAAGAGCAATCCAAAACGGCAATTCGAAAACGGTAACCGTGCGCATGCCACCTATTTCTCCCGGTCCCTGAACCCCGGCCCCTGCAGCAGTGAGGCCACCGCTAATCGAATCTGCTATAATCAAGCTAAGATTTCTGGGTTATGCCACTCTATGAATATCGTTGCCGTCAATGTAATCAGACCTTTGAAGTGATGCAAAAGTTTTCCGATGCCCCTCTGACTATCCACGAGGGGTGTGGTGGTGAAGTGGATCGCTTGCTCTCTCCACCAGTCTTGCAGTTCAAAGGATCCGGTTGGTACGTTACGGACTACGGCCGTAACGGAAGCTCCGCAAGCTCCAACAGTTCCGAAAAATCTTCAAAGTCCGATAGCAAAAGCGACGCCAAGCCGGAGACGAAAGCGGAGACAAAGGGAGACACAAAGACGGAGACTGCGGCTCCGTCCAAGCCTGCCGCCCCACAAAAGTAGGCGGTGCGTCCGGCAGTCGGGGCGTGCCGGCCTTCAGGCGTTGGCCGCTTTTGCCTCCCTCACGGTTGTCCCCGGCCATCGCCGAAAGGGATCTTCCGCCGGGTACCTCGGGGGAATCGGAGTTACGCGGCGCTGTGTGCGAAACTCGTAACGCTCAATGCTGCAGGCCAGCATATGCTTCCGAATTCGCACTACTTGCCCGAAAACCACCAACCGCACCATGCAAGTTGCCTCCAGCAAAATGGGCCAACTGATAGAAAGCTCCATCAGCGTACCGGGAGCGATGGCCACCGCCACCTTGCCCGTGATTTCAAATGCTACACCGCCACTACTAATATTGATAGTCTGTCCAATGCCGGTGGTAGCGACTCGATCCCCATCCAACACCTTGAAACGTAGCTCCCTCTGCATCGGAAAACGATGCTTACTACGCTGCTCCTTATGTGGCTGCTGCATTGTTAGCGTTCCTCCCTCATGCCTATATCGGTTGCACTCTATTACCCAAGTCGCAAACCACTTAGAATCAGCAAGCTAAAAGCTTAGTACCGGGGTTACTGTCAAGCGGCTGGACATTGGGGGCTGAACAACTGCAAACCAAGTAGACATTGGCGGGATGTCATGGATTTTTAAACATGGGCCCGCTTCAGCGCGAGCTATACTCGATCCAGCACCCTACACATGACAAGAAAGATACTTCTCTGTCTCTTAGCGGCGGCCCTGCTGGCCGCGGCAGCGCCCCGCAAGCCGAAGCTGGTGCTGGCCATCGTGATCGACCAGTTCCGCTATGACTACCTCACGCGCTTCCGCAGCGATTACACTTCGGGCCTCGATAAGATGCTCAAGACCGGGGCAGTTTTCACCAGCGCGAATCTCGACCATTTTCCTACCGTGACCGCCATCGGGCACAGCACCTTTCTCACCGGAGCAACTCCCTCGGAAAGTGGCATTGTCGGTAACGAGTGGTATGTCCGGGAAGAGCATCACTCGGTAACCAGCGTTTCCGACCCCGGCGCCAGCCTCCTGGGCGGCAAGGGCGAAGGGTCATCCCCGAACCGGTTATTGGTAAGCACGGTGGGCGATGAGTTGAAAATCGCCGACGGCGGAAAAAGCCGCGTAATCGGAATTTCGCTCAAAGACCGCGCGGCCATTTTGCCCTCAGGTCACATGGCCAATGGCGCGTACTGGTTCGACAACGATACTGGCGGGTTCGTCAGCAGCACTTACTATTTTCAAGACTTGCCGTCCTGGGTGAAAGACTTCAATCAGAATCATCCCGCGGACAAATTCGCCGGCGCCACCTGGCTGAACCACACCATGCCCGCCGCTGCCTCCAAGCGGCTCTACGCCGCGCTGGCGGCCAGCCCTTTCGGCAATGAATTGATCGAAGCTTTCGCCGAGCGCGCTCTTGAGGCGGAGCAATTGGGCACGCACGGAGACCCCGATGTGCTAACGGTCAGCTTTTCTTCCAACGATTACGTTGGCCACCAGGTAGGACCCGATGCTCCCGAAGTGCGCGAAATGGCCATCCGCGTGGATAAGCTGCTCGGCCAACTGTTTCAGGCGGTGGATAAGCAAGTGGGGCTGGCCAATGTGTTGGTAGTGCTAACCGCCGATCACGGTGTGGCGCCCGTCCCGGAAGTCAACGCCGCGCGCAAAATGCCCGGTGGGCGTATTCCGCAGCAGACCTTCACCTTGGCCGTTGAGCGCGCCCTGGATAACCGTTACGGCGAGGCCAAGTGGATTCTCAACAGCGCCGAAGGTTCTCTCTACCTCGATCAGTCACTCATCGCCCAAAAGAAACTGGATCCCGCCGAGGTGGACCGTGTGGCGGCCCAGGCGCTCCTGGCCATCCCCCACGTGTTTCGTGTCTACACTCGCGAACAGCTCCTGAACGGGGTTCCTGAAGATCCGGTCGGCCGCAGGGTTTTGAACGGGTTTTATCCGCGGCGTAGCGGCGATCTCGAAGTCCTGCTGGAGCCCTATTGGTTGTTCTCCGCAAGCGCAAGCGGCACCAGCCATGGCACCACGTTCAGTTACGATACCCACATCCCTCTGATTTTCATGGGCACAGGCATTCGCCCCGGCCAATATACCGAGTCGATTGCGCTCAATGATGTCGCGCCCACTCTGGCCGTGATTCTGGCAGTGGAGCCTCCCTCCGGATCTTCCGGCCGGGTGCTATCAGAAATTTTCAGTCAATAACCTCCCGTGCGTGGCATTCCTTGCCGGCCGACGCCTTATAATCGTTGGGGAGAGAAATCAATACATGGCATTGCGTCCACTTCATGATCGGGTTCTGGTCAAGCGCCTGGAGGAAGGCGAACAAAAGCGCGGGGGAATCATCATTCCCGATACCGCGAAAGAGAAACCGCAGCAGGCCGAGGTAAAGGCTGTGGGCAGCGGCAAACTGCTCGACAGCGGCGAGCGTACCCCGCCGGAGGTCAAAGCGGGCGATCGCATTCTGTTTGGTAAGTACTCCGGCTCGGAAATCAAGATTGACGGCGAGGAGTACCTCATCCTCAAAGAAGACGAGATCCTCGGCGTGCTGGAGAGTTAGCCGCACAGAGGCGGGCGCCCGATGCGAGAAAAGTCGCCGCCCGCCTTCGTTGTGCGGCGCCTACTTAGAAGCCGGGTACTGTCAGGCCGCGCGGCTGGCGAACGCCTTGTCGATGGACACGCGCTGCACTTTCGCCAGCCCGCATTTCTCCAGGAACCAGATCACCGGCCATGCCGGATCCAATTCCCGCCCGCGCAAGGACAGGCGCGCCGAGGTAGGGAACTCGTGGTGGTTATTGTGCAGCCCTTCGCCCGCGGTGAGCAGCGCTACCCATTGGAGGTTGGTTGCGGTGTTGTCGAAGTTGCGATAGCCCACCATGTGGCACACGCTGTTAATCGCCGAGTTCAGCAGCACGTACAGCAGCGCGTGCACCGTCCACGCGGCCAAACCCCACCACGGCCCGAACAGCAAACAGAAAATCAGCACGCCGCCCAAGGCAGCCCACTCCATGCCGGGAATCCGGTCGATCCAGTCTTCTTTCCAGTCCGGGGTGTATTTGCGGATTACTTCCGGGTCGCTTGCCTCTTTTTTGTAAAAGAAGTAGTTGCCGAACAGCACCGTCCACATGCCATAAATGTAGGGGCTGTGCGGATCGCCCTGCTCATCGGAAAAATGATGATGCTTGCGATGCACCGCGGCCCATTGGCGGGGAACCACGCCGGTGAACAGGGAAAGCTCCAGGTGCATCAGAGCGCCCACGGCGGGATGAAGTTCCAGCCCCCGGTGTGTCTTCGAGCGATGTAGATAAATCGTTGTGAAAAAGACCGAGGTCTGCAACACCAGCAGCGTGATTATCCCCATCCAGAGTGGGCTCATTCATTCTCCAAGGTTTGTGGGTTCGATTCACCTGAAAACACTGCACGGGCGGGAGGCTTCAGGAATTGCGCTGAATCGTATACCGATAGTACCAGATTTCGCGGCCGGTTGCCGCAGAATTGCTGCGCACAGAATTGCTGTGCATGATCCGGCGGACTTTTGCCCTTCGCATGCTCCGCCATCGACAATAGAACGGTGACCGATTGGAGCTTCGCATTCCGCGCCTTGCGCGCGCGCAATTACCGGCTGTTCTTTTCCGGACAGTCGATTTCTCTCATCGGCACTTGGATGACGCGGGTTGCCACCAGTTGGCTGGTTTACCGCCTCACCGACTCGGCTTTGCTACTGGGGCTGGCGAGCTTCGCGGGGCAGGTGCCGGCGTTTTTTCTGGGACCTTTATCGGGCGTTTGGGTAGACCGCTGGGATCGGCACCGCACGCTGGTGTGCACCCAGGTACTGTCGATGGTGCAGTCGTTCGCCCTGGCCGCGCTGGCGCTGGCCCACGTGATCACCATCTGGGAAATCATTCTGCTGGCGCTCGCGCAGGGGATGATTAATGCCTTCGATATGCCGGCGCGCCAGGCCTTCGTGATTCAGATGGTGGAACGGCGGGAAGACCTGGGCAATGCGATCGCGCTCAATTCGTCCATGGTCAATGCGAGCCGTTTGATCGGGCCTGCCATTGCGGGCGTGGTGATTGCCGCGGTGGGCGAAGGCTACTGTTTTCTGATTGACGGCATCAGTTACGTCGCGGTGATCGTGTCGCTCGTCGCCATGCGCGTGGGCGTTGTCCAGGCGCGGGCGAAAGCGCGGCGGGTGGTGGCGGAACTCGAAGAAGGCTGGCGGTATGTCAGCAGTTCGGTCCCCATTCGCTCGATTCTCCTGCTGCTGGGTCTCTCCAGCCTGGTGGGCATGCCGTATACGGTGCTGATGCCGATTTTCGCTTCGCACATCCTGCACGGTGGGGCGCATACGCTGGGCTTTCTGATGGCTGCCTCGGGGATAGGCGCCCTGGTGAGTGCGATGATGCTGGCGCTGCGCAAAACCGTGCTGGGCCTGGGGAGGATGATTCCTATTTCCGCGGCCATTTTCGGAGCTTCTCTGATCGCTTTTTCGTTTTCCCGCGCAGTCTGGCTGTCGCTGCTGCTGCTGCCGTTCACGGGCTTTGGCCTGATGCAGCAACTGGCCGCCAGCAACACCATACTGCAGACGATTGTGGATGACGAAAAACGCGGACGGGTAATGGCATATTACGCCATGGCGTTCCAGGGAGTGGCTCCTTTTGGCAGCCTGATAGGAGGGGCGGTGGCGGCTCGCATCGGCGCGCCCGCTACGCTCGTGATTGGCGGCTCTATCGCCATTGCGGGGGGCCTTTATTTTGCCCACATCCTCCCTACCATCCGCGCTTTTGTTCGCCCGATTTATCGACGGCTGGGGATTCTACCGGAATTGGCCTTGGGGGTGCAGCAGGCCAGTTCGCTGCAGACGCCGCCGCAAGACTAGTGTGCCGTCTCGCGAACTAAGAAACGCCGGGCAGAAGCCCGGCGGCAGGGCCGAAGCCCTGGCCCCACTATCCGGTATCATCGTTTTATGAAATCGCTGGTGGTCCTGTTGGCTGCCGCCGCCGTTATGCCTGATCTTGCCCAATTGCAACGAATGGACGCGCGCTTTGCGCCGGTGAAATTGGATATCGACACTGCGTCGCTTTCGCCCGGAGACCGCCAGGCGCTGGCCAAACTTGTGGAGGCCGCACGGGTGCTCAATTTCACCTTTATGGACCAGCTTTGGAGCGGCGACCGCGCGTTATATGACAAGCTGCGCGCGGATGCGAGCCCGCTCGGGAAGGCGCGGTTTCATTATTTCTGGCTGAATAAAGGTCCATGGTCGGACCTGGATGGCCACACGGCCTTTGTGCCCGGCGTGCCTGAGCGCAAACCGCTGGGGGCGAATTTTTATCCGGAGGACATGAGCCGCGAGGAGTTCGAGAGCTGGGTGAAAACGCTGGGGCCGGCGGAGCGTCAGCAGGCGGAAGGTTTCTTCACTCTGATCCGGCGGGATGGCAGCCGGCGGCTCACCATGGTTCCCTATAGCAAAGCGTATGCGGCCGATCTGGCCAAGGCGGCCGGGTTGCTCCGAGAAGCGGCCGCGCTCACGGATAATGCCTCACTGAAGAAATATCTGACACTCAGAGCCGACGCGTTCTTATCCAACGATTATTATGCGAGCGACGTGGCGTGGATGGAACTGGATGCGCCGCTCGATGTGACCATCGGCCCGTATGAAACTTACAACGACGAAATCTTCGGCTACAAGGCGGCTTTCGAAGCTTACATCACCATACGCGACGCCCGCGAGACCAACCGCCTGAAGGCACTGAGCAGCCACCTGCAGGAGATCGAAAACAATCTGCCGATGGATGCGCGTTACCGCAATCCGAAACTGGGCGCGCTGGCGCCGATCCGCGTGGTGAATGAGGTGTTCGCTGCGGGCGATGGAGCGCACGGTGTGCGCACGGCCGCCTTCAACCTGCCGAACGACGAGCGGGTGGTGCAGGAAAAAGGCGCCAAGCGGGTGATGCTGAAAAATATTCAGGAGGCCAAGTTCCGGACGATTCTGCAACCGCTGGCGGATCGCGTGCTGGCCAAAAGCGAGCGCGGCAATCTGAGCTTCGATTCTTTTTTCTTTCACATCCTGGCGCACGAACTGAGCCACGGCATCGGCCCGCAGCAGATTCAATTAAACGGGCGGACGACCTCGCCGCGGGCGCAGTTGAAGGAGTTGTATGCCACTATCGAAGAGGCCAAGGCCGATGTCACCGGGCTATTCATGCTGCAGTACCTGTATGACCACGGGCTGATCCAGCACGAAGCGGCCAGCGAGCACCAACTCTACACTACCTATCTGGCGTCCACGTTCCGTTCGGTGCGTTTCGGCTTGACCGAGGCGCATGCCAGAGGAACGGCGCTACAGTTCAATTACCTGACCGACAAGGGCGGGTTCGTGGCTGATGCGGATGGAACTTTCCGCGTGGATTTCAGTAAGGTGAAGAGCGCGGTGCGGGACCTGGATCACGAACTGCTAACGCTCGAGGCGCAGGGCGATTATCAGGGCGCGAAAAAGCTGCTGGATACGCTGGCGGTGGTGCGGCCGCCCATGCAAAAAGCGCTCGATAGCGCGAAAGACCTTCCCACGGATATCGATCCTACGAACGAGTGACCTCATGCGCAAACCAGGTGTCTTCATCCTGATTGGGTTCGTTTCTTCGATTCTTTGGGCCCAAACTACGCCGGGCGTACATCCCGTAACCGGGCGTCAGTACGCAGGGACCATGGGAGTAGCCGGCGCGCCCTGGCTGGTGCGTGAAGAACGCGCGGCCGAAGAGCACCCCGATCAGGCGCTGGATGAACTGAAGATCGCCAAGGGATCGACAGTGGCGGACGTGGGGGCGGGCGTGGGTTACATGAGCTGGCGGCTGGCGGCGCGCGTCGGTCCCAATGGTAAGGTATACGCCAACGACATTCAGCCCGGGATGCTCGAGCTGCTCCAGAAGAATATGGAGGAGCGGCACATCACGAATGTCATGCCGATATTGGGGGAGCCCGACGATCCCAAGTTGCCGCCGGGGCAGATGGATCTGGTGCTGCTGGTGGACGTGTACCATGAGTTCCACCAGCCGCGGAAGATGCTGCGGCACATTCGTGAGTCGCTCAAAGCCGATGGCCGCATGGTGCTCTTGGAATACCGCGCCGAAGACCCCACGGTGCCGATTCAGCCTCTGCACAAAATGACGGTCGAGCAGGTGAAGTCCGAGATCGAACCGGAGGGATTTCGGCTGGATAAAGTGATTGAGACGCTGCCACGGCAGCACATCATTATCTTCAAGCGGAAGCCATCGTAGCGCACGCGGGATGCGGGCGGCGGCTACACTGGTAGCGATGTCATCGCCTGCGATTCTCGTGCGCGGCCTCAAGAAATTTTACGGGGCGCAGGCCGCCGTGAATGGCGTTGACCTGGAAGTGCCGCGCGGCTCCTTTTTCGGTTTCCTTGGGCCGAACGGGGCAGGCAAATCCACCACCATTCGCATTCTTACCGGCTTGATCCCCGCCGATAGCGGTTACATCGAAATTCTGGGAATGCGTCCTTCGGAATCCGAACTGGAGATCAAGCACCGCATCGGCCTGGTGCCGGACGAATCGCTGTTGTTCGACCGCTTGACAGGCGCGGAATTTCTGGAGTTTGTGGGCCGCATGTACGGCCTCGAGCGCGCGATCGCCGTGGACCGCGCACGCGATTTGCTGGTGCTGCTGGAGCTGGCGAATGACCGTAAGATTATCGGTGAATATTCGAAGGGTATGCGCAAGCGTGTGGCCATGGCCGCTTCGCTCATCCATCATCCCGAACTGTTTCTCATGGACGAGCCATTCGAGGGTGTAGATGCGGTGGGTTCGCGGCTCATGAAGGACATTCTGCTCGACCAGGTGCGTCGCGGGGCCACCGTGTTCCTTACTTCGCATGTGCTGGAAGTGGTCGAGCGGCTCTGCGATCACATAGCGATTATCCACAAAGGAGCGATTGTCACTGCCGGCCCGCTCGAACAACTGCGCGCCGGCGGCGAATCGCTCGAGGAGGCCTTCGTGCGCGTGGTGGGCGCGGAAAGGCAACTGGAGCGGCTGGATTGGTTATAGGTGTCTGGTTATAGGCGCCTGGTTATGATTGCCGCCATTTTACGCGCCCAATTGCTGAGCATGCGCTGGGGAGGCCACCGCGGCAGCACGGCATTACGTATTGTAATCGGCTGTGCGTGGTACGGATTCTGGTGCGTGGCCGCTCTAATGGCCGAGGAGTTGTCGCGCATCGCGGATTCCGCCGGGTTGCAGAGCGGCCTGCCGCTGGCTCTGCTGCTGGTGTTGCTTTACTGGCAGGTGATGCCGGTAATTTCAGCGTCGATGGGCGCGGGCCTCGATATGCGCAAGCTGCTGGTATATCCGGTCCGGCACGGGAAATTGTTTTTGGTCGAGGTGCTGTTGCGGCTGACTACCGGCGCGGAGATGCTTCTAGTGCTCGCAGGCATCGCGATCGGGCTCACACGCAATCACACTACGGGAGGCGCGTATTGGGGGACGGCGGCCGTGTTGCCGCTTCTGCTCTACGTGGTTTTCAACGCGCTGCTGGCCTCCGGCCTGCGCAGCCTGCTGGAGCGTTTACTGGCAAGGCGGAGAGTGCGAGAGGTGCTCTTACTTCTTCTGCTGATTGGCGGCGCTGCGCCCCGTATGCTCGTCGCTTTTCGAGTGAACGGGCGGGCGTTCAGCCCCTTCGATCCCGTGATACACATGGCGGCGCTGCCGTGGGTGGCGGTAGCGCGGCTGATCATCCATCGTCCCGAGTACGTTTCCCTGCTGGTGATGGCGATTTGGATAGTGGCTGCTGCCTGGTTCGGGAGCACGCAATTTGAGCGTAGTTTGCGGTATGACTCGATGGCCGCGCAGGCCACAGGGGCCGGCCGCGCAGCGCGCGCGGATTCGTGGCCGGAACGTCTCTACCGCCTGCCCTCGCGAGCGCTTCGCGATCCGCTGGCGGCCGTGGTGGAAAAAGAGTTGCGTTCGCTGGTGCGCACGCCGCGCTTCCGCATGGTGTTCGTGATGGGCTTCACTTTCGGCCTCGTCTTCTGGGTGCCCACAATTCTACGTGGGGGCGGCGCACGCAATGGATGGTTGGCGCATAATTTTCTAGTGGTGGTATCGGTCTACGCGCTGATCCTTTTCAGCCAGGTCACCTATTTGAATTGCTTTGGTTTCGACCGTGCGGCGGCCCAAATCTATTTCTTCGCACCGCAACCGTTTCGCCAGGTTCTGATCGGCAAGAACATCGCTACGCTGGTTTTCGTTTACCTGGAGGTGTTGATTTTGAGCGCGCTCGTTCCGCTTCTACGGCTGGCCGATGGGCCGGGAACGGTGATCGAGGCGTTTCTGGTGGTGGGCGTCTGTTCGCTTTACATGCTGGCGTTCGGAAACATCAGTTCGGTGCGGTATCCACAAGGGATGAAGCCGGAGAGGGTCTCGCAGCGCGGACGCTTCCAAGGGCTGAACTCACTGCTGCTTTTCATGGCGTTGCTTCCGGTCGCGCTGGCGTACCTGGCGCGTTACGCTTTCGATAGCCAGTGGGCATTCGGACTGGCGCTGGCGTTGGCTGCCGGGCTAGGCGCGGCTCTTTACCGGATGGGTCTCGATTCGGCGGTAGCGACAGCCACTGCGGAGCGGGAGCGAATATTACGACAGCTTTCGGGCGGCGAAGGGCCGGTCGCGACTGACTGAGGCCGCAGGCGAAACAGCCTGGCACTGATCGATTTTTGGCTATTCTGGATTCAGTGCGCCTTACGATCCTGATGGCCGCCGCGATTCTTGCCGGCTGCGGACCCGCGCCAGGCCCGGTAGAGCAGGCGAAGATCGATCCGGCGCAGGAGGCATGGTACGGCAACGCCATCGAGCAGCTAGCGTCGATGGACCGCCAGGCGCAAGGCTTGCTTCAACGCGGTAAGGCCGATGAAGCCGCCGCGATCATCACGGCCGGGGAGCCATGGGCAACCCGTCTGCTATCGGCCCCGCGGCCCACCCTTCGAGCGATGGAAGCAGTCTCCGACCTCGACGATCTCTATGGGCGTATGCTCCTGGCGAACCACAATTACGGCTGGGCGCGGATCATGTTTCAAAAAAATCTGGCCCGCTGGAAAACGTGGAAACCGCAGACGGACGAGACGGCGCATCGTCTCAAGCTGGCCGAAGCTGCCATTGCCGAATGCGATCGCCGGCTCGTGGAGTAATGTTTTTGCGGCTTCAATGTTGCCGCCAGCGATTGATTGCGCTGGTGGAAGTGGCGAGGTAGACTGTTTGCTTCCATGCGCAGACTCATACCCCTCCTCATGGCGGCTTTTGCCGCTGCTCCGGTTGCGAATGCATCTCTCTTCTCTTACTTTGTAGTTTTTGGCGACAGTCTGTCGGACGACGGAAACGCCTACATCGCTACCAGCGGCGCAACTCCGGCGGCCCCCAATTACGAGCCAGGCGTATTTACGGATGGCCCCCTTACCATCCCTGCTGGCACTGCAGGAGGCATTTGGAACCAGGATCTGGCTGCCATGCTGGGTGTGCCGGTTGCTCAGCCTTTCCTGGCGGGCGGCACGAATTACGCAGTGGGCGGAGCCGAGGTATTGAACAACGTGCCGTATAGCCCCACCCTGACGATACCGAGCCTTTCAAGCCAAGTGGGACTATATCTCACCTCAACCGGCGGCGTGGCCAATCCGAACGCGCTCTACGTTATTTGGGGAGGGGCTAACGATCTGTACAGCGCGCTCGAAACGCCGGGCGAGACAGCGGCCGAGATCGCTGCTACGGAAACCGCGATGGCCAGTTCTTTGGAAGGCGACATCGAAGCGCTGGCCGCGGCTGGCGCCAAGGATTTTCTGTGGCTCGACCTGCCGCAGCTTGCTACCACGCCGCGCGGCGCCCTCGATTTGATGAGCACGCCCTCGCTCGCTACAGCGTTTTCCGATGCATCCCAGCAGTTTGCAACCGATGTATCGACTGATAGCGCGCTGCTGGACAATGCGCTAGGAGTGAAGATAGCCGACGTAGATATTTACGGGCTCTACCAGGCGATCCTGGCGGATCCTGCCGCATACGGCTATACGAATGTGACCGGGTATGCCCAGGGCAATGCGGGCGTCAACCCGAACCAGTACCTGTTTTGGGACCTGGACAGCCATCCGACCACTACTGGCGAAGCACTGATCGCGGACGCCGCATACAACTCGGTCCAAACCACGTTTGCGCCGGAACCAGCCACCTGGACGATGGCCGGCTCGGGCCTGCTACTGATGGCGTTGTGGCGACGGCGCCGGGCGAACTAAGAGATCACATACAAGCGACAGGCAACTGACACAGAGCTTGGAACTATGTGAGGCTAATTTCCCGGGAAGAGCGCCACGGCTCGCCCAGGGGTGATGGCGGGTTGGACGGCGGAAGCGGATACGCTGCGGGCGGATTTATATCCAAGAACATAGGTTCGGAGGGATCGCTGGAATATGCTCATGCCCAGGGAGCGCGCCTCGGCTAGCGCACGCGTATTCTGCCAGCCATCGTGCGAGATCCGATAGCAGGCCACTACCGTACCGGTGCGGTCTGCGCCTCGCCGGCAGTGTACAAATACCGGCCCGGCCGAACTGTCATTGAAAAGGCTGAGCACCTTGGAAATCTGCCCGGCAGTGGGTGTATGGAAGCCTCGCATGGGCACGCTGACGTAACGCATGCCGGCCGCTTCGACGACCCGTTTCTCGGTGAGCGATCGAGATCCCGGCTCGCGCAGATCAATTACGGTCTTGATGCCGAGCTTGGCGAGTTGCTGAAAACCCTTGGGCGTGGGTTGGCCGCCGCGGAAAATCTGGGGATCGACATTATGAAAGTTGGGAAGACCCGGAAATTCCTCTGAGGAGGCCGCCTGGGCCAGGCATGCGGCCATAAGAATCGAGAGAGCCAGGGCTTGGGATCGCGCGAGTTTCCTCATTGAAACGTTGTTCACTTATTTTGACGCGCCAGTGATCAGCCCAGTTTCGTCCGGACGCGCGGCTGGACCGTCTATCATAAAGAAAACCATTGGGACATCCTTTGCTAATGACCGCCAAACCGCAGTCCAAGAGCCGTGCGTACCGCATGGTCCGGGAAATTTTGAATTCCGGACGTCCGATTACATACATTCGCACGGCCGAGGAGCAGCGCGTGGCTAACGTGCTGTGCGAAATTGCGGCTGATCTATCGGTGCCGCTGTGGACGTGGAGCAGCACCGAAGGGATGCGGCAGGGGCGCGGGGCAGGCCAAACCGGCACGGAATCGCCGCGGGCGGCGCTGGATTTCGTTCTTGAGCATGCGGGCGCCGCCATTTTTCATCTGAAGGATTTTCACGAGGCGCTTCGGGATTCGGCCGAAATTCGCAGGCGTTTGCGCGATGTGCATGAAGAGGGCCTCGATCAGCGGAAATTCGTGGTGGTCAGTTCGCCGGTGCACTTCATTCCGGAGGAACTCGATCGCAGCATTCTGTTCCTGGATCTGCGGCCGCCCGACCAGGTCGAGCTGACCGAATTTCTTCGGCAAGAGGTAGCGCGAACGGGAGCGCGGGAAAGCGATTCTGATGCCGATGCTCTTGCCGGCCTCGCGCCTGCGCTGCAAGGACTGACGCTCGATGAGGCGCGCTATGCCTTGCGCCGGGCGTGGGCGTTGCATCCGCGGCTGGGACCGGAATGCCTGCCGGCGCTGCTCGAAGAGAAGCGGCTGCTGATCAACCGCAGCGGGGTGATCGAGTTTATTTCGAGCAATACCAGCATTGCGGAGATTGGCGGACTGGAAGGCCTCAAAATCTGGCTGCAGGAACGCCGCAAGCTGTTTCTGATGCGCGATAGCATCAGCGCGGAAATCGTGCCCAAGGGCATCCTGCTGATGGGAATTCCCGGATGCGGCAAGAGCCTTTCGATCAAAGCCATTGCCTCCTGTTTCCAGCTTCCCTTATATCGCGTAGACATGACCGAAATTTTTTCGGGCAGGCATGGCAACCCGGAATCCGCGTTTGTGGACGCATGCCGCACCATGGAGGACATGGCTCCGGCGGTTCTATGGTTTGACGAAATTGAGAGGGGCGTTACCACGACGGAATCGGGCGGGGAACACGGCCGGATTTTCGGTTTCTTTCTAACCTGGATGCAGGAGAAGACGCGCGGGCTGTTTGTGGCCGCCACCGCCAATCGCATTAACTTATTGCCCGCCGAGATGATTCGTAAGGGGCGCTTCGACGAGGTATTTTTCGTCGATCTGCCGGTGGACGGCGAGCGGATCGAAATTTTCCGGATTCATCTGGCCCGCCGCGGCGTGGACCCGGGCCGGTTTGAACTGGAACACTTGACGGAGTTCACTATCGGCTGGAGCGGCGCGGAGATCGAGCAATGCGTGGTATCTGCTCTGACCAGGGCGAAGCTGGCGGACCGGGAATTGACGGAGCACGATCTGATTCAGATTGCGGTGAAATCCGTGCCCCTGTCGCGCACCATGAAGGAACAGATCATTCACATCCGTGATTGGGCGTTCGAGCGCGCGGTGCGGGCGACGCCGCAAGAGTACGGGCGATGAGAGCAGGCGGGCATCATCGGGCGAGCGGGGCGGATGGCGGGGGTAGTTAAGGGTGATTCAAACTGATGGAGACGAGCCGGGCGCGTGGTGGCTCCGCCGCTCCTTGGCCAGCCGCTCGGCGAGAAACACTTTGAGCAACGACTGGTAGGGTACGTCCCGCTGATTGGCAAGCACCTTCAGATCCTGGATCATGGAGACCGGAAGGCGCAGTGAGATGGTTCGCAGCGTTGGCTTAAGGCGAACCAGATTGGCGCGCTTTGCCGATGACCAGTTCAAGTAGCGCGTGGAATCTGCACTGGCCCAGAAGTCCCGTTCCGCGTCCTCGCTCTTGAATTCAGGAATCCGTTTTCTCTTCGTGTCTTCCGTAGGCATCTTTTTCATTTTGGTTCATATCCCGAACCGAAATGACCGAATGAGTTGCCGCCGGATGGTGAATGCCACAAAGAGCATCCGGCCCACACTCGTTTGTCCGAGGGCATAGTATCGCTTTTCGCGTTTAGAGTGACGCACATCGCCGCGGACCGCGAGCGGTTCGTGAAAGAAAATATCCTCGGCCTCCTCGGGAGTAACACGATGACGTTGCCAATTCTTGCCAGTGTTATTTTCATCCCAGTCGAAGCCAACGCAGCTCTCTAACGGGTTACGAGCCGCCATAGCACTCGTATACGTTCATTATATACGCCCCCGCAACCTGTTTTAGCTCCTCCTCCGCCGCGAGTTAGACTAGCTTTTCTGTTGCCATGGCAAGCGAAGGCAGTACCCAGATGTCGGCGATCGCTCTTAGGACGTGGACCAGGCTCGCCGTCTTGCCGCCTGGGGAAACAAACGCAGCCATTTCTCTCGACCCGCTCCGCAGGATGGTCGCGGCCGCCGAAAGGGATGCTGTTTCGGCCGCGCAGCGACTCGGCGATCTGATCGAACAATCCGGCCGTTTATTGTTCCCCGGTGTCGGCGATCCATTGAGCGCCAATCTGGAGATTGGCTCCCATCGCTGGCTGCAGGCAGACCGCGAAGAGACGTATTCCGACTGGCTCGCCTGGGTACTGCAGCGCCAGGAAGACCCGGCACGGGTCCTACCGTTGTTTGGAGTGGATGGACGCCGCGACGTGGCAAAACCATGGAGGGTGGAACGCGAAGTGGTGACGCCCTGGGGTCGCCTTGATCTGCTGCTCCGCCACGGCCAAATGGGCGTGCTCTGCGTAGAGGTAAAGACCCAGTCCCATCTGGGAGAAGACCAGCTTGAGCGATACCTCAAGGTCCTGGCTAGAGAGCGTTCCTCGCTCGGCTTGGTCGTCCTGGCTATGGAGGACGAAAGACCGTGCACACCACACTATTTCTGCTCCTGGAAGCAGGTGGCGTTGAGCTTGCGAACCTGGGCCCGCGACTGGCTGCGCGATGGAAAGCTCTACGACGCCGTGATGACTTTGGCGTTTTGCGGCGCCATCGAACGGAACCTGCTCTCGCTTGGGGGTAGTGGGCTGAACGCCCTGCGAACGGCGGATTATCTCGAAGAGGTCCTCAATGAACGTGATCATGAAACCACAACCTGATAGCGAGTTGCTGCGAGAAGGCTTCCGATCCTACCACAAGGCGCTATTCGCCGTGATGCAATTCCGCCGGGAAGTGCAGGAGTCAATTCGGGCTGCGATTGACGAACGCATTGACGATATTGCGGCTGCGCTTCACTTGGGTAAGGCAGAATTGAGCAAGGGACTTTCGTCCTACGCAGATCCGGCGAATTACAACCAGAATTGGGACGGATCACATGCCTCAGTCGGCTTAAAGTACCCTGGCAAGGACTGGGAAGCCAAATGGAGCATCTATTTTTACTTCCGGATCGGTGATAGTGAAACAAGCAGCGTCTGCGCACACTGCTGGTTCCAGGAACCGGGCGAAGCGCTCAAGCAATTGGCCGCTCAGGCAGAGCGGATGGAGTTCAGCGATCACGCCGCTTGGATTTGCGAACCCATAGGAGAACCCCCCGACGGATTCACCACCGCCATCCACCGCGCACTAGACCGCTGGATCGATGTCTGGCGGAAGGTTGGTGGGATCAGTCAATTTGTCCCATCGGCACGCGGCGCCACAAACCAAGGGTGATCGCCTTAACGCGACCCAATCGCTTCCGCGACCTCGACGGCCAGTTGGTAATGGCCAAAGGGCGCGCTTAGTTGTACTCCTTGCACCAGCGACCGCACGCGGACGACCATTTCTCGAGCAATGGACACGCCTTCCTGTCTAGCCTGCTCGCCGCTCGCGGCGCGGCGCATCCGGTCCAGAAATGGCTGGGGGATCGGCACGCGCAGTTCGTTTTCCATGAACTCGGCGTTGCGAAAACTGGTGAGCGGCCAGATGCCGCAGACCACCGGAATTTTTACGTGGGCGATGCGGGCCAGAAAGCGCTCGAGTAACGCGAGATCGAAGACCGGCTGCGTGACTACGTATTCGGCGCCGGCTTCGACTTTCCACTCGAAGCGGCGGATTTCGTCATCGAGATTGAGCGCGCCGGGATTGGCCCCCACTCCGATGAGGAGGGACGTTTGCGAACCCATGGGGTTGCCGCCCAGGTCGAGGCCGCGGTTGAGGTTGCGCACGATGTGGACGAGGCCGACGGAGTCCACGTCGAATACCGCGGTGGCTTCGGGATAGATGCCCATGCGGGGCGGATCGCCCGTAATGCAGATCAGATTGCGGATGCCCGCGGCGTGAACGCCCAGCAGTTCGGATTGGATGCCGAGGAGGTTGCGGTCACGGCAGCAAAAATGGTCTATCGCTTCGATGCCGGCGTGTTGTTGGATAAGCTGGCAGGTGACTTGCGCGCTCATACGGGCGCTGGCGCGCGGTCCATCGGGGACGTTGATGCAGTCGATACCGTGTTCGGCGCACAGTTTAGCGCCGGCGATTTCGCGGGAAGCATCCACACCGCGGGGCGGCAGAATTTCGACCATGGCCACGAATTTTCCCGCCGCGAGCTTGGCGCCGAGCTGCGATTTTTCGGCGGCGGGCACTGGGGGAAGAGCGTGGCGATCGGCGGGGGCCTCCGGTTCCGGCTGGTCGATGATCGCTGCGGGACCGCCAGCACGGCGCGGCGCAAACGAAAGCGTCTCGGAACGGATCATCTGGATGTGCGCGGGAGTGGTGCCGCAGCAGCCGCCGACGACTTTGACGCCCGCGGACAACATGCGCCGGGCGTATTGCGCCATATACTCGGGCGAGCACAGATAAATGTTGCGGCCTTCTACACGGGCGGGCAGGCCGGCGTTGGGCATGGCGCTGAGGGGCTTAGTGGAAACCTGGGCCATGCGCTCGATAGCTTCGAGAGTGGTCTTCGGCCCAACCGAGCAGTTGATCCCGATTACGTCGGCCGGCCAGCCATTCATCTCCGTGGTGAATGCCTCGGGGGATGCGCCTCCCGGCAGATTGGCGAAATCGTCTATGGTGACCTGGGCGATGATGACGGGATCGGGTCCCGCGGCTTCACGCGCGGCCAGCACCGCTTCCCGCAGCTCGTTGAGATCTGAGAACGTTTCGAAGATGAGCAGATCCACGCCGGCGGCTACCAGGACCTCCGCCTGTTCGCGAAAAATGGCGCGCGCTTCGCTGAAAGAAGTGGGACCGAGCGGCTCGATGCGAATCCCCAGCGGGCCCATTGCCCCAGCGACAAATGGCCCCCCTTGGGCTGCCTCGCGCGCCAGACGCACTCCAGCGTGGTTAATGGCTACGAGCTTATCGGCCAGGCCGAACCCGCTGAGGCGCGCGCGGTTGGCGCCGAAGGTGTTGGCCTCGAGAATCTCAGCGCCGGCTTCCGTGTAGTCGCGATGGATGCCGCTTACCAGGCTGGGGGCCGAAAGGCTGAGTTCATCGAAGCAGCGGTTAATGAAGATACCGTTCGCATAGAGCATCGTTCCCATCGCGCCATCGGCGACTATGATCTTTCGTGACAACTGGTTGCGGAATTCGAGGGCGCGAGTCGCGGTGGCGATACTCATAGATCAGTGATTGTAGCGCAGCCCTGTGTAAGTCTAACCCCAGTATAGCCATGGTTTTAAATAGTACGCGAAAGATTTAGCCGCGGGCGAAGTTTGGAACAAAGAATGCGTAATCGGGTTATCATAGGTTGCAGATGAGCCTACTTTCGCCTCGGCTCCAACTTAAGGTCGCGCAGAAGCAAATCCTGACCCCTGGCCTTGTGCAAATGGTCACGGTGCTTCAGCTTAGCCGGTTGGAGCTGAAAGAGATGATCACTCAGGAGATTGTCAAGAATCCGGTTCTGGAGGAAGGCGAGGACGGCAACGAGGAAGTCAGTCCTGAGGAAATGCTGCCTCTTCTGGAAGCCGAGCGGGTGCCGGAGACTGCCGACCGTCAGATACTGGATGCTACTGTACTGAGCGAATCGGCTGCGGTGGATGGGGCGGCGGGTGAGGTAGCGATTAACGGCAGTGTATTTGCTGATGCCGAGGAAACCGCCGCGGCGGTGGCGGAACCGGAACCGGCGGCAGTTGCTGACCCTTTGGAGCAGCCCGCTGCCACCGATCCATTTGACGAAATCGACTTCGGCTCGTTTTTCGACGACTATCTCGATCCGGGATACAAAAGCCCGGCTTCGGAGTCGGTGGAAAAGCCCTCCTTCGAGACATTCCTTTCGGCGCCGGTCACGCTGGGCGACTATTTGCGGTCACAGTTGAGCGTGAGCCTGATCTCAGACGACGTCCGCCGTGCCGCCGAATCGATCATAGGCAATCTGGACGAGGATGGTTACGTTTCGGCCTCTCTGGAGGAGATTGCGGCGGCCGGAGAACACAAACCCGAACACATCGAAGCCGCGTTACGGGTAGTGCAATCGCTCGATCCCGCCGGCGTGGGGGCGCGCAGCCTGAAGGAATGCCTGTTGCTGCAAATCGAAAGCATCGGCGGGAAGGGCGGCGTGGCGTGGCAGGTCGTTTCGAGCCATATGCGCCTGCTGGAGACTCACCAGTATAAAGAGATTGCCAAGATGCTGGGCCGGCCGCTCGAGCATATCGAAATTGCCGTCGATATGATTCATCACCTGAACCCCAGGCCGGGGCTGCGGTACTCGGGCGCGGGGGCGCGGGTGGTGGAGCCGGACGTCTACTTCACTAAAGACGGCGATGATTACATCATCCAAATGAACGATGAGGATGTGCCGCAACTCCGCTTGAACGCGCAATACAAGCGGATGCTCGACCGCGACAACGGCGCCACCAAGGAAGTGCGCGATTACGTGCGCGAGCGCTACACCTCGGCCATCCAGTTGATGAAGAATATCGAGCAGCGCAAGCAGACCATCCTGAAGGTCTGCCAGGCGATCGTGCGGCGCCAATCGGATTTCCTGTCGCATGGCATTGAGAACCTCCGCCCGATGATGATCAAAGAGGTGGCCGAAGAGGTGGGAGTGCACCCGTCTACCGTGAGCCGCGCGGTGGCCAATAAATACGTGCATACGCCGCAGGGAGTTTATGAGCTGCGCTATTTCTTCTCCGAGGCCGTCCAAGGGCCGTCCGGCGCGGCTACACCCCTGTTGCTGTTGAAACGCCGGGTGAAAAAGATGATCGAGAGCGAGGACCGCACGCGGCCGCTTACCGATGAGCAGATCACGGCACTACTGCAGGGGGAAGGCATCGAAGTGACTCGCAGGACGGTGGCCAAGTACCGCGAGGACATGAAGATCCCCTCGACGCATCAGCGGCGGGTGAGAAACTAAGTTATCAGTTGTCAGTTTTCAGTTAGCTTCCGGTGTAAGGATATGGGTGCGGTACTCAGTACACTGTTGACGTTTGAGGAGTTTGAACGCTTGCCGGATGAACCGGGCAAGCGCGAATTGCTCGATGGAGAAGTGATCGAAATGCCGCCTTCGGACCTGGAACATGGCGAGTTTTCCGAGTTTATTTACCAGTTGCTACGGGACAGTCTCGCCGCCGCTCACGCACGAGGGGAGGCTAAGGAACTGGGGAAGGCCCATCACGAAATGGGTTACAAAATGCCCGGCGCACGCTATGTCCAACCTGATGTGAGTGTCACTCACGCGGCGCAAGCGCACGTGAAATATCTTATGGATGCGCCTGCCATCGCGGCGGAAGTAGTCTCGGAAAGCAATACCGCGCGAACCATGGAGAAAAAGGTAGCCTTGTACTTCCGGTTCGGAGCGCGTGAAGTGTGGCGAGTCTACCGTGACCCGCTGCACATCGTGGTTCACCTGGCCGATAGCTCCCGCTCCATTTACGAGGGTTCACTGACCACTCCCTTGTTGCCAGGCTTTGAACTGCCGCTGGCCGCGCTCCGGGCATTGATGCGCGAGTAGTATTTGCAGTAACCGTTGAGGCTACTCATGGCGCAGAGCAACCATCGGGTCTACGCGAGCTGCACGCCGCGCGGGTAGATATGAGGCCAGTAGCGCGACGGCCGTAAATGGCGGCGCCAGCTATGGCCAGTGGAACAATGCTCTCCGGTTTCAGATCTTGGACCAAGCGAGCTGCCAGCGGCCTGCCCCATAACACCATGAAGACTCCACCCACCAGCCCGGCGCAGAGCATTCCAATCGCATCTCTCAGTACAAGACGGATCACGTCGCCCGTCACTGCGCCCAACGCCATCCGAATCCCAATCTCGTTGGTCCGCCGTGCCACGCTATAGGCCAACAGTCCACAGAGTCCGATGCCGGCGAGCGCTGCTCCCAGAATGCCGAAGAACTCGGACAAGGTGGCCATGAGACGCTCGGGAACAATATCCGAATCTATCTGTTCGGATAGAGTCGTGACCTTCGTCACCAGCGCCGTTTTCAGGACATCGCCGATCGCCCGGCGCGCGGCGCCAGCCATCGCCGCGGGATCAGCGCTGGTACCAAGCTCAAAGCGATTAAGATTGAGGTGGTTCTCCTGAAAGATGTTGAAGTAGATGACGGGGTATGGAAGGTCGTGAAGCTCGAAAGGTTTGACGTCGCCGGCCAACCCGATGATTTCGTACGGTTGCTCGTCGCCAAAGGGAAAGGGCAGCGGATCGTGGACAATTTCGACCTGCCTGCCGATGGGATTCTCACCTGGGAAAAAGTGCCGTGCCACCGCCGCGCTGACAATCGCCACGCGCTGGCGCCCCACGTCCCGCAAGCTGAAATCGTGGCCGGCC
>JASIAM010000068.1 GCA_030041985.1 Bryobacteraceae bacterium
TTTGATCGAAGCAGACTAGACGCAGCCTTTCCGGTTGTCAACCGTTCTTTCCCGAAGTGTTGTTAGCATGTGATCTGTCCGCCCTAATTAGCACGTGATCTGTCCGCTGGTGTTGCGGCGGCTCATGCTGGAAGGTGGAAGCAATTGCCAACCAGCAAGTGTCCGCTGCGGAAACGGAGCGGATGATGAAAGTGCAAGAAGTGATTTTGAAAGCTATGGCGGGAAGCCTCAAGTGGTCCGATGCGGCTGAGATTCTCGGGATCTCCGACCGCAGTCTGCGGCGGTGGCGGTGGCGCTACCAGCAGCAGTACGGCTATGACGGGCTGTACGACCGGCGCAAGCGACGGCCGAGTCCCAAGCGGGTTCCCATGGAGCAAGCGGAGAAAGTGCTGCAACTGTCGCGGCCCGCCGATCCTCTGGGAGACAATGATATTCGGCGGCCCCCATGACCAATACGAAGGACGCTACAGCAGCCGAGAAGCAGCGTTGAAAGGTCATGACGCAGCAGTAAAGCTTGCTCGAGGCCGCGTCTCGTAAAGGGCTCCCTTTGCCGCCTTTGTCGAGCCAGCGTTTCTGATGCAGGCCGATCCATTGATTTCGGCGTTTGGTATCGTTGGCAAAGAGCAGGCGTGCCAACTCCCACAAGTGTTGGCGGGCATGGAAGAGGTCCACGATTTGGATGGCTCCCGGGAAGTGGTCCTTGGCGATGTTCCAGATCCATTCCGCACCATCGCCGATGACGACTTTCTTTTGGGCACGGGACCAGCCGCGGTTCCAGGCCTCGACGAAGAGACGCTTGCCGAACTGCTCGGCGTTCTCGATGGCTCCGGTATAGGTGGTAGACGCGCGGTCGCGAACGGCAAACCCTTCCTCATCCCAACCGGTTGGCGTAAACACGCAGCCGAGTTTGACCTCTCTGGTATGTGCGGGTAAACCATCGAGTTTGCCCTTGCGTCCCTCGGTTTCCTTGTTGACCACGGGCACGCCGGTACCGTCCATTTGGACATAGAGAATGGGAACTGGCTCACCCAGGACGATGGGCAGATCCAGTTGGACGGCGCGATCGATCTGCTGTTGCTCGCGCTGTGCGATATCAGCGCCGATGGATTCGGCCACTCGTTCGATGGACTTGGCGGTGACCTCCAGGCCAGCCAACAATGCCATCTGCTTGCGACCGTGATCGAAAGAGGCGTCCTGTCCTACCAGCGCTTGCCTGCGTCGCACGCCGGGAGAGAACTCGGGGTTCTCGATATCCAGTTGCTGGTCGGCCGGAAACTGGCCTTGGTGGCAACGCGGACACAGATACCAGGGCCGCGTGATTTCCACCGCGCCCAAAGCGGTCCACACGCGCCGCGAGCGGAGTTCCCGGTAACGCGCCTGGTGCCCGCAGGGACACGGAAGGCTGCGCTGTGGTTCGGTTGGCTCGCCCAAGCGCAGCAACTGGTTCAGGGCGAAAGCGCCGGCATGATGCAAAACAGCCCGGAACGCCATCTCCACGGCTTCCAAATCCGTCTTGCCGGTCTGCTGGCGCTCGGCAAAGATGCGAGCCAGCAGCGTGGCTACTTCGCGCGCGATCTCGTTCTGGATCGCCTCGGCCGTTTTTTTTCCTCTGGCGTCAGCGTGTCCTCCACCGGGCGTGCGCGGCAGATCTTCTCGTTGATCTCCAACAGATCGCGGCTCAATTCCCGCAACCGATGATACTCCGCGATCTCGTTTTTGGCCTTACGCAGGGCTGCGGGGATGGAAAACGTCTCGGTGACCGTCTTTCCAGCTTTCGCGTGAGGCGGTAAAAAGGTCCGTGGCCCGGATCGTCCTTTGCATGGCAATGACAACGCGGGTTGCCACAATGTCAACCCGTAGTGGTGATGGAGCCAGCACGCATATCGCCCAGTAGGGAGATCTGCTGCAGGATCGTAGAGCGCTGTGCTTCTAGTGCGGGTAAAGAATCGGCCACAAAAGGTCCTCCCATAACCTAGCGCATTAATACGCTGGGTTAGACACCACAAAAAAGAAGAGCCGTTATCGGCTCACTTTCATGTCGCGCACCCCTTCGTCAGTAACGGTAATCGTCATGTGTAACACGAAGTTCGTGGGATGGTGCCTCAGTCTCCTATCGGGCCGGGCTTGTTGTTCCGCCCGATTTCGCGCTCCATGCGCCCAAATTTTACCCGGATGATATTGACTGCGGCCATTTTATCCGGGTATAATCGGCTGATGGCTTACACGGCTTTTCTCGGGCTTCGCCGGTTGGCGACGGGGACTGCGGAGGATCTCGTTGCACTACTCCGAAACCGGCCTCAAGGTGAGGTCCTCGTCTTCGATGATGCCACGGGTTCGCAAATTGACCTCGATTTCCGCGGAAAAGCGGCAGAGATCGCCCAACACGGCGCCGGGATCCCAGCCGCGGAGCCGCGCGCTCGCGGCCGGCCCCGGCTGGGTGTGATCGCCAAAGAGGTGACACTTCTGCCGCGGCACTGGGACTGGCTCAACGCGCAGCCTGGCGGGGCTTCGGTTGCTTTGCGGAAGCTGGTCGATGAAGCCCGCAAGACCAGTGGGGATCGTGACCGCGTTCGCGCCGCGCAGGAGTCCTCTTACCGCTTCCTGTCCGCTGTTGCCGGCAACCTGCCCGCATTCGAAGAAGCGGCGCGAGCGCTGTTCGCCTACGACCGGCGCCGCTTTACACAGCTCGTTGCCGGCTGGCCGGAAGATGTGCGCGACTACGCCGTCAAGCTCGCATTCGCCGACCAGGAACCAGCGCCGGCCTAAACCCGTTCCCTATCTCATCGCATCGAACGGAGCGAACCGGATAAGTGTGTCCATTTTCGTTTACGGAAGGAAACAAATGAAAGCGATCTATAAATCTGCAGAAGGCGAGCGCCTGGTTCGGGAGCGTTACCAGGCGTTTCTGAAATGTTGGCCCGTGCCCAATGAACAAGTCCACGTGCCAACCCAACAAGGCTCGACATTTGCCGTCATCTCGGGTCCGAACGGCGCTCCGCCGTTAGTGTTGTTCCATGGGGGCGCGTTCAATTCGGCGATGTGGATGGGGGACGTGCCTGCACTGGCCCGTTGGTTTCGCGTTTATTGCATCGATCTGATCGGTGAGCCGGGCCTCAGCGCTCCCGCTCGGCCGTCGCTCGGCTCTGATGCCTATGCCGTGTGGCTCGATGAGGTCTTACGGAATCTCTCCATCGATCACGCTTCGATAGTCGGGATCTCGCTGGGTGGGTGGCTCGCTCTCGACTATGCCATCCGGCGTCCCGAGCGAGTCGAAAAGCTCGCGGTCCTCTGCCCCGGAGGAATCGGACGGCAGAAAGTGGGAATCGTTTTTCTCACCCTCTTCTCGCGGATGTTCGGCGCGTGGGGCAAACGAAGGCTGGTGGAGCATGTCCTCGGTCCCGCGCCGGCAAATCGGCCGCCGGCCGTCAAGTCTTTCTTCGACTTTTTCGCGCTGATCCATCGCCACTTCCGGCCGCGGATGGTGAAGCTGCCGGTCTTCTCCGGCCGCGATGTGCTCATAGACTCAGCCCAAACAAAACGAAGGCTGGAACAGCATGCCCCGAAGGCGCAGGTAGTGTATCTTCCGGAAACCGGACATTTCATCACCGGTCAGATGGCAAGAGTCCTGGAATTTCTGTGGCCCGCGGCCGCACGCGTCCCCAATGCGCGGTCTCCATCCGCCATCTTATAATCTGTATAAAGGCCTTTTTTCACCCATGCAGTCGCGGCGCAGATTCATCGGCAACGTAGCTACCGGTTTAGCGGGAACGCTAGCCGGTTCCCAAGTGCTGGGCGCCAATGACCGCGTGCGCCTGGGCGTCGTCGGGCTAGGCACCCGTGGTGGGGAACTGCTGCGCGAAGCTCTTGCCTGTCCCAATGCCGTCTGCCTCGGTATCGCCGACATATACGATAAGCGTCTCGAGGAAGCCGCGGCCTTGGCTCCCGGCGCAAGGCTGCATCGTGATTACCGCCGCCTGCTGGACGACCCCGCGATCGATGCTGTGATCATCGCCACCCCGCCCCACCTGCACGGCGAGCAGTTTGTCGCGGCTCTCGAAGCGCGCAAGCACGTCTACCAGGAGCGGCCCATGGCGTTCACGGTCGAAGACGCGCGGCGCATGCGCGATGCCGGGGAGCGCGCCCGCGGTCTGGTAGCGCAGATTGGCCACCAATCCTGCTCGTCCGGCCAAACGCTGGATGCCGCCGCATTCTCCAGGCCGGAATTACTCGGCAAGATCACCACTATTCGCGCTCACTTTTTTCGCAACACGCCGCACGGCAAGCCGCAATGGGTAAGGCCCGTTTACCCGGATATGACCCCGGACCACCTCGCCTGGGAGTCCTTCCTGGGCACTGCCCCCCAGCGAGAGTTTGATGCATACCGCTACCAGAACTGGCGCCTGTTCGCCGATTACTCCGGTGGCAGCGTCACCGAAAATCTCAGTCCCCAGCTTGCCTTCTGGTACCGCATCCTGGGCTTGGAAATTCCCCACGCCGTCACCATGACCGGTGGCTTATACCTTTGGAAGGATGGCCGCGAAATCCCCGATACCATGCACGTCTCGCTCGAACATGCCGAAGAGTTGCTCTTCAGTTGGGACTCCGGCTTTGGCAACGGCCAGCTTGGGGTTGCCGAGGAGGTGCTGGGGACGCACGGCTCCATTTCCCGCGGCCAGCAGATCCGCTACACGCCCCAGAAGGTCAACCGGCCTGAGGGCAATGAAATGGCGGGCGCAACCCGCACCGCCCCGCGCGCCCACGTGCAGAATTTCCTGGATGCCATCCGCGGCCTCGCCGCCCCGAACTGCCCCATCGAAATCGGTTTCCGCGTCTCGATCGCCTGTCGCATGGCGCTGGAGAGTTACCGCCAACAACGCACCGTTCTTTGGGACGCCGCCCGCGAAGAAATCGTTTAGGCGCCCGCACCGTGGATTTCGACTACACCCCCGAACAGATTGCCTTGCGCAAAGCTGTACGCGAATTTGCTGAAGCGGAAATCGCGCCCCATGTTCTTGAGTGGGATGAACAGCAAATCTTCCCCAGTGAGGTGCTTGCCAAGCTCGGCCGCTTGGGCTACATGGGCGCCATCATTCCCGAGGATCTCGGCGGCGCCGGTTTGGGCTATATCGAATATTCCATTCTCATCGAGGAACTGTCGCGCGTGGATGGCTCGGTGGGCATTATCGTCGCCGCCCACACTTCTCTCTGCTCCAATCACATCTTCAAAATGGGCACGGACGAACAGCGCCGCTGTTACCTCCCGAGGTTGGCTTCCGGCGAGTGGCTGGGCTGTTGGTCGCTCACCGAGCCCGAGGCCGGTTCCGACGCCGCCGGCACCCGCACTACGGCGGTGCGCGATTCCGGCGGCTATTGGGCGTTGAATGGCTCCAAGACTTTCACCACCAATGCCCATTACGCCGATGTGTGCGTCGCCATGGCGGTTACCGAGCGCGCCGCCGCCCAGCATGGCATCTCCGCTTTCATTATTTCCAAGGGAACGCCGGGCTTCCGCGCCGGCAAGAAAGAGAACAAGCTCGGACTACGCGCCAGCGCCACCGGTGAAGTGATCTTCGAAAACTGCCGCCTCGCCCCCGGCCAACTCCTCGGCAACCAGAACGAGGGATTCGTGGACAGTTTGAAAGTGCTCGACGGTGGCCGTATTTCCATCGCTGCTTTAGCCATCGGCATGGCCCAGGGCGCCTACGACGCCGCCTTGCGTTACTCCAAGCTGCGCCGCCAGTTCAGCCGCCCCATCTCGGAATTTCAGGCCATTCAAAATAAGCTTGTCGATATGGCAGTCGATCTCGATGCTGCCCGGCTCTTGAACTATCGCGCCGCCTGGATGATCGATCGCGGCTTGCGTGTCACCCGCGAATCTTCGATGGCCAAGTTGTTCGCTTCCGAGGCCGCCGTCCGCATCGCCAATGAAGCCGTGCAAATCCACGGCGGCTATGGGTTCATCAAGGATTACCCTGTCGAAAAGTTCTACCGCGACGTCAAACTGTGCACCATCGGCGAAGGCACGAGCGAAATCCAGCGCCTAGTAATCGCGCGCCAGTTGTTGCAAAGCCTGTAAGTCGGAAGAGACTAACTCATCCCAGCGGCTCCGGATTCCTGGCCCGGCGCGATCGCCTTAGGAAATAGAGAGCCGCCAATCCCAACGCCAGCGGAATCGCAGTCGCTGGCTCTGGCGTGGCGATCACCCCATTGCTTACCAGGATGACGTCGTCGAGGTAATAGAAGCTGGGGCTGTTATAAGAAGTAAACGTGATGGTGTCCGACCCAGTCCCGGTCACGGTGAACGTGTGCAGCACCCAGGAATCCGGCGCGGAATTTCCGACTGCAGTGAGGGGAGTGCCGGAGGTAGGGCTTGAAGAAGGTCCCCAGAAGGCTTGGAACTGCTCATCAGCGCCGCCCGGGTCAGCATTTAGCACATAAAACTCGAACGTGTATTGTTCTCCTGGAGTGTCGGTGAAGGTCTGCGACATGATGGCCGCGCCGTTAAAAAGCGGTTCCCCCGCCTGAAATTCGTCGTTGGCAATCCGCATCGAGTAGGTGCCGCTGTTCACGGGAGAATTAACGACATCCTCAAAACCAGTGAACTGAGAGCCTGTCCAATCCATGGGGGTACTGCCGTCGCCGGCGTAAGGCAGCTCAAATCCACAGTTCAGGACTAGATTGCCGGGAGTGTTATCACAGATGCTGGCGGTATTTGCCAGGAGTGGTGACACTGCGAGAAGAGAAAAACCGATTGTAAGCAACTGCGACCGTTGTAGCCGCATTGGGGGTCCTCCGTACCCACAAACTGTACACTAGTGGAGAAGCGAGTGGAATGGCCGAATCAGAATGAGAATACTAGTACCTAGCTCGGGAAGGTTCCCGGCCCCCAACTTGTCATACGGCGGCACGCCCGGATTGTTCGATCCAGTGCCGCATGATACCCGCTCTCTCCAGCGCCTCGGGATCGCTCCGTAACTGTTCTAGCGTGAAGCGCATCTTGCGGCGCCAGTTCGGATATTGCGCGGTCGTGCCAGGCACGTTTTGCTGTGCTGTTTCCCCCGTGATATCTTCCTCGTTAATTGCCAGTAACTCGGAGGAAGTAAGTGCCAGGAATCTTATAATCGCGCTGCGTAACTCAGAAGTAAGTTCGGGATAACTGGCTGCGGAACGAGCGCTGTCCGATGGCAGGAGGCCGGATGCGAACAGCCGGTCGAGCATCTTCTGCTTATCCGCCGCGCGCGTGGCGATTTGCTCCTGGTATCGTGCATCATCCACCACGCCGGCCTTATGGCGCGCTTCGATATCGGCTCCGATCCAGTAGCCGGCGAGCGTTGGCAGATCGTGGGTAGTCGAAGACACCAATGCCTGGCTGGGATATCGGTCGTAGTTCTTAAGGTCGCCACCTTCCCGCTCGAAATAGAAAAGCCGGTAACTCAGGATTCCAAACTTAGCCAGAGTCTCCCGTATCTGGGGTTCTACCGTACCCAAATCTTCCCCCACAACGATCACCCGGTTGCGCACGCTTTCGAGAGCCAGCACGCGCAGGTAATCGAGCGATCGCTCCCGCACGTAAGCGCCCGCCGCCGCTTCGTGCCCGTCCGGAATCCAGAACAGCCGGAAAAGCCGCATCACGTGATCGATGCGCAGCGCCCCGCCATGCCGGCAATTCTTACGAATCGATTCCGCAAACAGCCGGTAGCCATCCTCGCGATGCCTTTCTGAAGCGGGAGGGGGAAAGCCCCAATCCTGTCCCGCCGGGGAAAAATCGTCGGGAGGAGATCCCACCCGGCAACCGGTCCCATAGAAAGCGCGGTGGGCCCACAGGTCGGAGCCAAACCGGTCCGTGGCCAGCGCCATGTCGTGGTACAGGCCAATACGGAGACCCCGGTCCCGAGCGTGCTGCTGTACACGGCGCAACTGCCCATCGATCTGCCACTGCACATATTGATAAAACAAAACCGAACGCCAGTGTTTGGCACGAAACGCGCGCACCGCCGCCGATTCCGGGTCGCGATATTCTTCCGGCCACGCCGGCCATATCCAAACTTCGCGGTCGCGCTTATGCAGGTATTCATCGAGCGCGCAATAGGTAGCGAACTTTTCCAGCAGTTCTCCCTCTGCCGCCAGAAAATCCGCAAACTCCCGCGCCCGCGCGGAATGGGCGCGCCACTCGTTGAGAAACTGCAGAAACAGGCGCTTGAGAAAGCCCAGCTTCAGCGCGGCCACCCGTTCATAATCCACTAATGGCGCGGCGCGCAATTGCTCGATCTCCGCGCAGACCTCACTCCGGCAGCGCCACTTCTGCGCGCGCGGCGAACGCGCGTAATCTTCGATACCTTCCACATCCAGGTACAAAAAATTCTGATAAAAAATGCTGTTTGGCAGATAGGGGCTGGTGTTGAAGGGCCGCCGGTTGTGGATAGCATGCAGCGGGTTCAACCCCACGAAACTGGCGCGCAATTCCGCTGACACCCAGTCGATCAAACTAAGCAGATCGCGAAAATCGCCGCAACCCCAGTTGGCCGCCGAGCGCAGCCCATACAGGCTCACGCTGACTCCCGCCGCGCGTCCCCCGGAGGCCAACACGGGATCTGCCCATGCCCGGTCGGGCGTGACAATGTAGCGGGTCTCGGCCGTGCGCGCGCCGATTGTCACCAGGGCCGTGTGATAACCGAGCGGCAAACCCGCGGGCAGCGTGGCAAGTTTGCGAACCCAACTTTGTCCTCCCAGCTCGCGCGCCTCCGCCTGCGGAAGCTCCGCCAACTTCACCTCGAAGGTCTCGGTCTGCCCGTCTTCCCGCCGCACGCTGATCTTCGAAGGCTCGCTCAGCGATTCAGCCGGAACACTAATCGGCAGGGTATGCCCCTCCGCCTGCGAAACCACCAGCGACGGCGGCACATGCTGTCTCCACTCCGCCTCCACACGCTCGGCCAGCGCTCGTTCCAACTCCTCGGCAGTGCGGGAAGGCAAGCCGGCGGAAGCCAAAATGGCTTGCTTTACCGCAGGCGGTGCCACATGGTAATGTCCCCAGATATCCCAATAACCCGGGTCAATGCCGCACACAGCCGCGGCTTGGTCGAGTAACTGCTCGAAAGTGGCGTACCCGTTCTTGGACGGCATACTCGATTTTACAAGAAGAGCCGCCCCAACCCCTGATCCCCGAATCCTATTCCAGCACCCGCCAGCCGCGCTCCCGGGCTGCCCGTTGCAGCTTCTCAAAACCGCTATGCTCGTCGTCGGTGCGTATCATCGAGGTGATGCTGCTTCCACAGATGGTCTGCGGAATCACCGGTTGGGGCATCGGCAGCACGGGCGCGGCCTGCGGCGGATTACTCAAATTGATCACGGAAAGCAGATTGCCTACATCGTTCGACGTCTCTCGCGGCGCGAGCGGCGCGACCTTAAACACCGATTCGATCATTTTCAGCACCGAGGTATGGTCGAACACCGTGTGATCGACGGTCGGGTTCTTCGCGGCGCCCACTGTCCAGGGCGATGCCACGATTGCCGGGCACCGGCAGCCCAGCAGCGCTTTCCCATCCACCAGGTCAGGATCGGTGTTGTTCGGCGCCAGCGCGCGCGGCGGCGGCACATGGTCAAAGAACCCGCCCCACTCATCGTAGTTCAGCACCAGCACCGTGCTATCCCACTCCGGGCTGGTCGCCACTGCCTGATAAACCTGTGCCAGAAACGCATCCCCATTGCGGATATCCGACTCCGGATGGTTATCATTGCCGGCGTTGATCAGCACGGTAAAGCTCGGATCCACGAACGAAACGGCCGGCAGAGTGCCTGCTGCGCAGTCGGCTAAGAACTGCGCGAATGAGCGGCCGTAAAACAGTAAATCGATGGGAAACAGCCCCAGAAACGGTATGTTGCTGTAGTAATATGCGCTGCTTACTCCGGCCTCGGTGCAGTGATCGAAGATGGTTGCAAATGAACACAGTGAGATACTGTCGTCCAGCCGGTCCGTCTGGCCACAAAGCTGGAAAATCCGGTTGGGAAAAGTAGGCCCCAGGATCGAGGGGAAGTACATATCACAAGTCGTAAAGTTGCGGGCGAACTGCGGAAAGCAATGATTATCCGGTTCCGAATAATAGCCAATGGCGTAAACATCCGCGGTGGAGGTCTTCATGAAGCCATCCATCAGCCCGTTGTCCACCTCAATGCGTCCGCCGTTATAGCTATGATCCGGGTCGTTGAAGCCGCAGCCGGTCCAATCCGGCGCCAGCTCGTGCGTAGGATGGACCACGCCGCCCGTGTCCACATATTTCAGACCCAACTGCATGCCGTGGGCATTGGGCAGCCAGCCGAGAAAATGGTCGAAGCTGCGATTCTCCATCATCACCACGATGATGTGTTTGATCTGTGAAGAGGCCGCCCGCAGTATCTCCGGGCTGAGCGCCGCGCTGGCAGCCACGCCGCCGGTAGCTTTGAGAAATGTCCGCCGATCCATTTCTTGTTTATACGGCAACAATGTGAAAGTTGTATGGAAAAATGCTTCCGAGTGTGCAGATACGCACGGTCACACCTGCGCGCGCAACTGTCCGTAACCAACCACCCGGAAGAAGGACCGCTGCTCCGGCGGCGCGAGAAATTGCTTGCACCGTTGGGCATCTTTCCACACCAGTACAGGCCCTCCCTGGTAGGTCCCGGCCGGGGACGGCCCTTCTCGAAAACTTACCGCCACCGGCACATCCAATATCTTGAACCAACTGTCCACCGGCTCCGAGCCGAGCTTCGGTTTGGCGTAAAGACGCTTGGCACGTAAATAGTGTGCCAGTGGTTGCGCGGCGGCATCCGGGTTCGCCGCCACATAGCTCGCGCAATCAAACAGCGGATGCGGCGAGCACCATGGCGCCTCGTCCAAAAAGTGAAGCAGTGGGTTTCGGATATCGCGCGCTTCCGGACAACGCGCCAGGTAATAATCCGGTTGGAATAGTGGATGGGGTTTGCGGCCCTCCGCCGCCCCATGCCGCATGTAATGGCGTAAGGGATCGATTCCGGCGCGGCGAATATCCGGGTATCGTTCCAGGTAAAATGAGGCATCAAATAATCCCGACTGCCGGACGCGCATCGTGGGAAACGCCCGCCATCCCCGGTGGGGCTTCGCCTTGCCGCACTCCCAACCCTCTGGGGGCTGCAGTTCCCGGGTCAGCGAAAGCCGCCGCCGCACCTCCACCCGCGCCCGGATCACCAGTTCCGCGTCCAAGGCGTTGCACCGCAATAGTTCCGCGAACACCTGATCTCCGCATGCTTGCCGTACTTTCTCGTGCCGCGCGGCGACCGATCCCTCCATGCCTCCTGACACGTTGGCAGGACCCTCTCTGCAATCCAGGTTCGGAAACACCGCATCCACATAATGCCGGCCGGCAGTCAAGCTTTCTTCAAACCGGTCCACTACGCCTAGAAAAGATGTTTCCAGCATGCGCTCCAGAGCCAGTTGAAAATCCCGCTCGCCGGGAGCTTCCTCGTCCACCCCTCCCTTTGCCAGCAACGCCACTTGAACATTGGTCGCTTCCTCGCGAAACTTCTCCACCAGGCAGGTGAGAAACTCGCCCAGTTCAGCCCGGTTGGCAAGTTCGCTCAGAGGATCGCCGGCAGATGGCTTCTGGCGGAAGTAATCGTACATGGAGCGAATGCGATCTATCGGATCGCGCAGAAAGCAGATATCGAAAAAAAGATAACCTCGCGCCTGCGGAAGAGGGTGACGGATCTGGTGGCTCGAGACTGCCTGAATTTGCGGCTTCCGTTCGAGCAGTGACAACAGCGCATCATTGCTGAAGTGACCCGAGCGGTCGCTCGTATCGATCCGCTCAAACCGTTCCGCAAAATTTCGGTCCAGAATGTTTTCGATGGTCGTGCCCGCATTCTTCAGGAAGTGATAGTGAAGGAAAACAAAACGCATTCGCGGTTCCGGTTGATTGTAACAACCCGAAAGGCCGCGAAACCTGGCTACAGGCCGGCCGCGGGCGACGGGCCGGCCTGCCAGGGGAGGTTGAGTCGGGCGAACCTCTTAACGGATGGAAGCTTCCGGGGCCAGGTTTAGATTCTGCCCTCGGACCACGCCGGGCTCACCGGCTCCCAGCGAAATAGCAGGCGCAAGAGGACCCTTTTGTATCTTGCCCAGTGCCAGCACTGCCTTGCCGTAAGTTTCCGCTAACATCAGGGCAGTTGCGGTGTAGAAAGCGATGAGCGCCGAGACAATGAGCGCGTACCCGGCGGCCATATGTAAATCACCCATGCTACCCGATAACCGCGCTATAGCTTCCAGGGTAGAACCCAGTGCGAGGAAAACCAGAACGAGGAAAGTAGCCACATTCTCGCCTAAGGAGGCCCAAGCGCATACCCAAGTAATCGCCCCGGCTACTATAAACCAGTAACCCAATTCAGGGAATGCCCCTGTCGGGAAGGCCAAGCCGAGCCGAGAGAACATGAAGAATAACAGCCCATACCCGATCCAGAACGATCCCCACAGCCCGTGCACAGCGGTGGCAAGACCATCCCGTGCTTTGAATGCCCACATTGCCGCCAGAAATTGCGCGATGCCGCCAAAGATCAAGGCGAATGGAGCCAGGTAAAGGCCACTTATGGCTGATCCATACCAGCCAGCCATATGAGCGGCAACCATGAAAGTAGCTGCCGATAGTCCAAACAGACCCAAGATAGATGGAGCCGCTACCGGTTGCAAATATATTCGTGCCGGTGTGATCTCCGTGGTTTCGTAAGGCATAACTGAATAAACCCTCCACTTATTATTGTAGGCTCCACAGAACTAAGTGATTGTATGTTCACCCTGTATTCCCGCAGCGCTGTACACGACACAACAACTTACTATGTGTGAACCCCGTCACCGCACCCGATCTAAGCACTACACTTAGTATGGTGCTCTACAAAGATCCTCGCGAAATTTACCGTGTCCCCGAGTGGGATGCCTTCGATTGGTTGCAGCACGGTTTTGGAACCCGCCTGTCCGAGCCTCCCGCTCCTCTCACCACACTGAAACAGATCCACTCCGCCACCTGCATTTTCGCCGGAGGACGCGCCGGCCAATTGGGGGAAGGGGACGCTTTGCTGGACAACACACCCGGCTCCGTGTTGGCCATCAAAACCGCCGACTGCGTGCCGATTCTGCTGGTGGATGAGCGGCTTCACGCGGTCGCCGCTGTGCATGCCGGATGGCGCGGCACAGTCGCGGGAATCGCGACGCGAGCAGTTTCTGAAATGGCCGAACGCTTCGGGGCCTCGCCCGCCGGCCTGCACGCCGCTCTGGGCCCCGCCATCGGCAAGTGCTGCTACGAAGTCGGCCACGAGGTGGCGCAGCACTTCGGCGAGCAGGGCCGCGCCCATATCGACCTGGTGGATACGAACCGCCGGCAGTTATTGGCCGCGGGCCTTTCCCCCGCCCGCATTTACATCGCGGGCCTCTGTACGAAGTGTCTGGCAGAGCAGTTCCACTCCTACCGGCGCGACCGCGAAGCGGCGGGGCGGATGTATTCCTTTATCGGCCTCGCGCGGCGCGCGGAAGAGTGACGCGGAGCGCGCGGCCAAGTAAAGCTCAGCGCGCGGTACCGTAAAAGGGTACAGTAAAAGTAAGATGTTTTCGTGGATTTGCCCGCAGTGCGGGCGTGAAGTGCCTCCTTCCTATACCGAATGCCCGGACTGCACCGCGCAGGGAAAAGTCCCGCCGAATCCAGCCGCGGGACCGGTGCAATTCCCAGCGAACATGCCGCCAGGTCCGGAACCGGCGCCGCCGCAACCCTATTTCCTGCAGCAACCGCCGCAAGCCGCGCCGCCCTATGCTCCGGCGCAGCAGGCCGCGGGTGGGCCTCCAACTCAATATCCGCCCTATCCGCCGCAAGCGTACCCGCCGCAGTACCCGGCGCAATATGCGCCGCCTCAAGGCCAATACCCCCCATATCAAGCGCCGCCGCAGCAGTATCAGGCGCCGCCGCAGTATCAGCCTCCTCCGCCGCAGGTGCAGCCGCCTCTGCGGCAATATGCGCAGTCTCCCACACCCGGCCGCCGCTTGCCCACGTGGCTGATGACCGTCCTGTTTGCCATAGCCATTGTGGGCGTAGTCGCTGGCTTGTATTCGCTGCTCGGCTCCTCGCACTCGGAAAGCCAGGCTGCCGCGCCGCCCTCCACCGTGGAAAATCCCGCCGCTAAAGCCGGCGCCAAAACCAGCCCGCTGCAGAAATACGTGGAAATCTCCGCCATTCGTTTCAGCGAGGACGCCAAGAAAAGAATCCTGGTCAAGTTTCTGGTCACCAATCACTCCGATACCGATATGACTGGACTCGCCGGCAACGTGACCATCTGGGGCCGTACGCAAAAATCCGAAGAGGATGCCGTAGGGAGTTTTGCCTTTACCGCGGATGTGCCGCCGCAAGCTTCCAAAGAAGTAACGGCGCCCCTCGATACCAAGCTGAAAATTTACGAATTGCCCGATTGGCAAAACGTCACTACGGACGTGCAGATCACAGCTCCGCAGTAATCCCGTGGCATAATCGTCCAAGTGAAAACGCCAACCGCCGCCAAAGGGTCGAGCCGTTCCCAATCGAAATCCTCGGCTCCGCGTGTCAAGTCTTCGAGCGCCGTTAAGCGTCCCAAAACCGCGGCCGAACGCGCCGCGCGTGTTCGCGAGATTTTAGCGGGTTTGGACAAAATGTACCCCGGGGCCACTTGCGCGCTCCACCATCAGAACCCGTGGGAACTGCTGGTGGCCACGATACTCTCGGCGCAATGCACGGATAAACGGGTGAACGAAGTAACTCCGGGCCTCTTTGCGAAGTACCCCACGCCGCAGGATTTCGCGTCGGTTCGCCCGGAAGTTTTGGCCAACGATATCCGCAGCACCGGCTTCTTTAATAACAAAGCGAAATCCCTGGTAGGCGCGGCCCGGAAGATCATTTCCGATTTCGGCGGCGAGGTGCCCAAGACCATGGAGGAAATGCTTTCCATTCCGGGCGCCGCCCGCAAAACCGCCAACGTGGTTTTGGGGACCGCCTACGGCATCGCTTCCGGCGTGGTGGTCGATACCCACGTCCAGCGGATCACCCTCCGCCTCGACCTTACGCGGCACACCGACCCCAAGAAAATCGAGCAGGATCTGATGAAAGTGATTCCGAAAGACAAGTGGATCTTGTTTTCGCACCAGATCATTCTGCACGGACGCGCGCGTTGCGTGGCCCGGAAGCCCAAGTGCGCCGAGTGCCTCATCAGCCCTGTTTGCTACGCAGCCGACAAGACAATTTAGAGACAATGCCACAAACCGCAACGGATACCGATATCTTGGTGGTGGGCGCCGGTCCCGTCGGACTGTTTCTCGCCAATGAATGCGCCCGCCGCGGTTTGCGGTACCGGATCGTGGAGGCTCACCCTACGCAGTCGGAGCATTCGAAAGCCCTCGCCATCATGCCCCGCACGCTTGAAATCTTCGACATGGCCGGTATCGTAGAGCCTTTCGCCGCTTGCGCGAACCGCGTCACCTGGGCCACCATGTTTTCGCACGGGCGCAAAATCGCGCAAATACATTTCCAGCCTGAAGAAAGCCCGTACCCGTTTGTGGCGATGGTTCCGCAGGACGTGACGGAAAGACTCCTCGTCGAGGAGCTGCGCCGTAAGGGCGGAGGCGTCGAGTACGAAACTTCGTTCGTGGCGGCGGAGCAGCAGGATGACTGCGTGAACGCAACGCTGAACCGCCAGGGCGGGCGCATCAACCTCACCGCGAAGTTCGTCGCCGGTTGCGATGGCGCGCACAGCACTGTCCGGCATGTCCTGAACCTGCCGTTCGAAGGAGCAGTATACAACGCCGTTTTCATGCTGGCTGATATGGAGACCAACGACGCCCTTCGCGCCGACGAGATGCAGTTATGCCCGCATGAGCACGGCCCCCTGGCGATTTTTCCGATGAGCGCCACGCGGCGGCGTTTCGTAGCTACCGTCGAAAAAGAGGATGGGGACGCTCCGTCGCTCGAATCGGTCCGCCAGATGCTAACCGAACGGGGGCCTGCTGGGATCGAAGCCAGGTCGCTCGTGTGGAGCAGCTATTTTCGGATTCATCATCGCCAGGTAGCCCAGCTCCGAAAGGGGCGCATCTTCGTAGCCGGCGATGCGGCCCACATCCATAGTCCTATGGGCGGGCAAGGCATGAATACCGGGCTGCAAGACATTTGGAATCTGGTATGGAAACTCGATCTGGCAGTGCAGGGCCGCGCTGGCGATCACTTACTGGATAGCTATACGGCCGAGCGCCGGCCAGTGATCAAGCACGTGATCGACATGACCGACTTTATGACCAGGGCAATGGCCATGCCGAGCAAGCTGGCTCAGGCTGCGCGTGATACCGTAATCCCGGCCGTGTCGCGCCTTGCGCCCTTTCAGCATGCTTTCGTCGAGAGACTTTCCGAACTCGGCGTTGCCTATCAAGGCAGCCCGATGGTTGAGGGAGCAGGGAAGCGGTATTTCGATGATTCGCTGCGCGGGGGCGCGGGCATTCAGAGCCGATTCCTGCTCTTTGTGCCTGCGGAATCATCGGTAGTAGACTCTGCCAAACAACTTTGCGCTGCCCATAACGGCATCTTGGAATTACGGCCCGCACAACACACCGGCATCACGCTGGTGCGCCCCGATGGTTACATAGCGTACGCTAGCAGCCACGATGACGCGGAATCCCTGCAAACAGTACGCTCCGTCTTAGACCGCCAAAGAAACTAAATGCGCAAAGTACGATCGCGCACTCTTCCGAACGCCGGTTCTCTACACACCCTTACATCTTTTTTACGGAACCTTTACCGGGCCCATTGAAGCTGTTTCCGGGGTTACCGCGCTCTAATAGACAGGAGGATTTGAGCGAGATGAGGGCAATGAATTGGAAGCGCTTACAGGTGCTAGGCGCTTTCGCGATCGGGACGGGACTGGCGGTGGCAGCAACCGGGCAGCAAGCCGGCCTGCCGCAGATCCCAGGGGATCCCAACGATACCATCGCGAAAAAGGTGCGGCATGAAATCGTGATGTATCCCCACTATTCGATTTTTGACGACATCAAATTCCGCGTCGACCAAGGCAAAGTGGAACTCGTGGGCGCTGTGACACAGCCTTATAAGAAGGCGGATTTGGGTAAAATCATTCAAAAAGTTCCAGGAGTCACCACTGTGACCAATGATCTGAAGGTGTTGCCGCTTTCCAACATGGACGAGCGCCTGCGAATGCAAATTGCGCGAGCCATTTACCGCGACCCGAACCTCTCCACGCTGGCCTTTCAGTCGCTTCCGCCGATTCACATCATCGTGGACGACGGCCATGTGACGCTTGAGGGCGTCGTCAATACCGAACTGCAGAAGCAGGTGGCCGGCATGCGGGCCGGTAGCACCGGTTTGAGCTTCGGACCCATCACCAATAACCTCGTTGTAGAGAACCCGCCAAGCAAGAAAGGCTAACTCTCCAGGTATCCCACCGGCACGAGGGCGGCTTCAGACGACTCCAGTTCTGGGCCGCCTGCACGCATTGCGGAAACGCAGGGAGCACGCGGGCACGTCTCGAAAAGCAGAGGATCAATGAGGAACAGAATCTTTTGCGCCGCGGCCTTGGCTGCAAGCCTGTCTTTGCCTGGTTGCGCCCCCATTACCATCGGCCGCATCAATCAGGATCCCAGCCGGTTCCGGAATCGGACCATCCATGTCAACGGGACGGTAGTGACATCCGCCGGGATTTTAGGCACTGGCGGTTACCAGATCGATGATGGGACGGGCCGGATCTTCGTTTTATCGCGGACGGGTGTGCCAGCGAGCGGCAGCCGGGTTTCCGTAACCGGGAGCGTAGTGAACGCCGCAGTAGTTTTAGGCCAGCCGCTGGGCACGGCCATCCGCGAGCAATCCCACAAGGTCAAATAAAGTCAACTGACGATCGCAGCTTGTCTCGATTCGCGAATTTGCGTGCGGAGTTTCTCGGCGCGTGGCCGCGGACGGCCGATACCCGTATAATCGAAGCCCGCCGCGAGAGCGGTTTCCGGATCGACGATATTGCGGCCATCCACCAGTACCGGTTTCGCCATCATCGTGGCCAAATCTTCCCACGGCAGGTGGCGAAACTCATTCCACTCGGTGACCACCACCAGGGCATCGGTATCGAGCGCGACTTCCCGGGGTGAATCGCAGTAACGGATTTTCAAATTCGGATGCAGTTCGCGGCAAGCCTGCATGGCGATCGGATCGTAGGCTTTCACGCGGGCGCCAAGCTGCACCAGCCTCTCGGCAATATGTAATGCCGGAGCATCGCGCAGATCGTCGGTATCCGGTTTGAAAGCCAGCCCCAGCAAACCAATGGTGCGGCCTTTCAGGATAAACAGCTTCTCCTGCAGCTTCTGAATCACCATATGGCGTTGCGCGGCATTTACTTCGAGCGAGGCCTGCAGCAAACGGCTGGTGTAGCCATACTCGCCAGCGGTTTGTAGCAGCGCGTTGATATCTTTTCCGAAGCAGCTTCCTCCCCAGCCTACGCCGGCATTCAGGAATTTCGAGCCGATGCGCGAATCGAGCCCGATGCCTTGCATCACTTCGGTCGATTCGGCGCCGACATGCTCGCAGATGTTCGCCATTTCATTGGCGAAACCGATCTTCATCGCAAGAAAAGCATTGGCGGCGTACTTGATCATCTCAGCGCTGGTAAGAGAAGTGGAAACCAGCGGCACGCTCGATATGGCAGAGGGACGGGGCACGCCCGGAGGCGGTTCGAAAGACTGCTCCGTGAGTGGCCAATACAGTTCCTTCATGATGCGCACGGTCTCGCTATCGGAAGTGCCGACCACGATGCGATCAGGATAAAGAGAGTCGGATACCGCGCAGCCTTCCCGCAGAAACTCCGGATTGCTTGCCACGCCGAACCGGATGTGGTTCCGTTCCCCGGGATGGCTATCCATGATTCCCTCGCGGACCAGGGCTTCCACCAGATTTCCCGACCCCACCGGCACAGTGGATTTATTGACCACGACACGAAAATGCGAGCTATCCATGGTGGCCCCGATGCTGCGCGCGGCGGCCTCCAGATAGCATAAATTCGCCCCACCGTTGGGCAGAGGCGGCGTGCCTACCGCGATAAAGATCACGTCGCTTAGACGCGCGGCCTCATCCAGCTCTGTGGTGAACGTGATGCCACCGCGCCGCACCGCCAGAGCGATCAGTTCCTCCAGGTAAGGCTCATAAATAGGCGGTTCGCCGCGCTGCCACCGCGCAATTTTCGCATGATCCGTGTCAACACACGTAACATGATGTCCCAAGTAAGAAAGGCAGGCCCCAGTGACGCTGCCCACATAGCCGGTACCAATGACTGTAACTCTCATTCGCGAATCAAGTATAACATTCCGTTTGCAAAAAACAGCCTCATTTCCCTGATACGAACGTCCTAGAACTATGAGTCCTGGACACCGAGTTTTTACCCGTTGACAACCGTTGCCCCCAAATGCTACTGCCAGCAGACAGTAAGTCTTGGCACAAAAGGCGATCGCCTGTTACCGCAATGCTCGCCGCAAGCGACGCGAAGAGGGTGTGGGTGCGGCGCCTCCTGACGGATGGGAAGGCACGAACGTGCTAAGAAGTAGGCGTAGAGGGGAAATCCATGGCGCCGGAAGTCAAACCGAATATCAATCCACTTATCTGGAAGGCCATCGAGCAAAAACGGCTGCTCCGGTTTCGCTACAAAGACCGCGAGCGCATTGTGGAACCGCACGACTACGGGATTCACCAAGGCGTGATCAAACTCTTTGCGTATCAAGTGGGCGGGTCGAGCAGCCAAGAACTGCCCAACTGGCGATGGGCCGAGCAGGATCTAATCTCAGATCTCGAACTGCTCGACCGCACTTTTCCTGGTGGCCGTCCTACCAAATCCGGTAAGCACCAGAAATGGGACAAGCTCTTCATCAGAGTCAAACCGGCTGACACGGACAAGAAATAGTGCTGCGCGCTTGCAGAAGATTGCCCAGCAGTGCGGCTGCTATAGGTTTCCCCCTAATGGCCGATTAGTTTCCTGAGTGAGCCATGCTTCCGGGAACTAACCAATTCTTCGAACCAGCCGAGTGCGAGACGAGCGGGCAGGATATGATTCGCGTCGCCGTGGCCATCCACAAGGAACGCGGCGAGTTGTTTCACATACTGACCGGCACGGTCCGCCACCTGTCCACGGCCACTGAGGAAAGCTTGCAGCGGCTCGATCAGCTTGAAGAGGAAATCGCCTGTGCGTTGGAACTCGAAGAGATCCAGTGCCTCAAGCCGAAGCTCGCCGAATGTCTGGACCAGATCTGCCGGGAGACCGGCTCTCGGAAAACTACTTCTGGCGCGGGCGAATCGCGGGAAGATCAGGTCGTGCGCGCCCCGAACCACGCTGCTCTCGAGATAGACCAGAAGCCGGCCGACGCGCGGCCCGCGCCGGCCCTTGATCCTGTCACCGGCCTGCCGGAGAGGCGCGCGGCGGAAGCAGCCGTCGAACGGGCTTACCGCTTGAAAATTCCGGTCACTCCGGCGGTAATCGTTATAGACAGCCTGCCGACGATTAATATGCGATTCGGCCGCAGCACCGGTGATGCTCTGCTGCACGTATTTGCCGATCACGTCAAACAGACTCTGGAGCCTGAAGATGAACTGTATCGATGGACCGGTCCGGCCTTTGTAGTCTTGCTTGCGGGGCGAGGGGCGCGGCTGCCCGGCAAAACCGGGCGCCGCCGCGGGGGATTTGAGCATGAAGGATTCATCCGGCTTCTGGAACAGAAGTTCGAGCACACCGTCCAGACGGCTTCCCGCGACATACACTTATCGCCGGCCAAACGTTGGATTATGCTCGCCTTCGAATCTATGCCGGACACGCTGTTTCACCAGATTGATAGCTTCATTTCCCCGGCCCTGCTCCGCGAATAAGCGGCTTCCAGGCACGTGCTAGGATGGGACTTGTCAGGTCTCGGGCTCCGTGCAACGGGCGGCCGCGAACCCCGCCAGGTCCGGAAGGGAGCAACGGTAGCGGTGCGGCTCGTGTGCCGCGGATTACCCGGGGCCTGGCTTGTACAACCAGGGTGCTAAACCCGGCGCCCGGCGGAGTAAACGCGAACCTAAAACGAAGCGCCGAACCCCCACCGCATGTACCAGGTCATTGCCCGCAAATACCGGCCGCAAAGATTTCAGGACGTGGTGAACCAGGAGCATGTCAAAACCACCCTGGAAAATGCTATTGCGCAGAAGCGGATCGCCCACGGCTACATCTTTTCCGGCCAGCGGGGCACCGGCAAAACCACCATGGCGCGCATTCTGGCTCGCTGCCTGAATTGCATCGAAGGGCCAACCGCCACGCCGTGTGGCGTATGTGCAAGCTGTCGCGAGATCACCGCCGGCGGCACTGTGGACGTAATCGAAATCGATGCGGCCTCCAATCGCGGCATTAACGAGATGCGCGAGTTGCGCGAAAACGTGCGCTACCAGCCGGCCCGCGACCGCTACAAGGTTTTCATCATCGATGAAGCGCACCAGATCACCAGCGAGGCCTTCAACGCGCTGTTGAAGACCATTGAGGAGCCGCCGCCATGGGTGGTTTTCGTCCTGTGCACCACCGAAGCGCACAAAATTCCCGCCACCATTGCCTCCCGCTGCCAGCACTTCAGCTTCCGCTCGGTGGATTTTGAAGACCTCACGGCGCGCATGGCGTGGATCTGCCAACAGGAAGGTGTCGAGGCGGATGCGGAGGTATTGGCGGTTCTCGCGCAGGCCGGCGAAGGCAGCGTGCGCGATTCCCTTTCCGCGCTCGATCAGGCCATCGCCTGCTGCGGCAATCGTCTCAACCCAGCCGAGGTCCGCACCCTGCTCGGCGCATTCTCGCTCGAAGCGCTCGACCAGATCAGCCAGGCGCTCGCCGCCGGCAACGCCGCCCGCATGCTGGAGGTGGTTGACGAACTGGAGTGCAATGGCCATAATCTGCAGCATTTCAGCCGTGAACTGGCGCGCTACTTTCGCAACCTGCTCGTCACGCGCGTTGCGGGCGCAAGCAGCGCCCGCCTTATCGCAGCATCGCAAGCCCAACGGGACAAATTGGCCGAGACGGCTGCGCAGTTCTCCGAAGAGGACCTGGCGCGCTACCTGCAACTCAGTCTCGAACTCTTCCGCGATCTCCAGTCATCCCTGCAGCCGCGGTTTCATTTGGAGATCGGCCTGGTGCGGATGGTACACGCCGGGCGCCTCCTGCCGATCGAGCAGGCATTGGCGGAGCTGAAGGGCGCTTCACCGGCGACCGTTCCCCAACCCGCAATCGCAGCCGTCAAGCCGCCGGCCCCCGCTTCCGACTCCGCAGGGCGCGAACGCCTTCACGCCCACCTCACCCAGCTTGGTCTCACCCACTTGGCCGATGCAGTCGAGAACGCGCGCATAGCCGTTTCCGGCGGTGAATTGCAAATCGCGACCACCAAGACCTACGTGATCTACTTCCGCGATCGCCAGATGGCCGACGCGGTTCGCGAGGTCTTCGGCCGGCCGCTGAAGTTGCAAGTCACGATCAGCGAGGAGGCAGGGCTGGCATCCTCAGGGGATCCGCCACGCGCCCCCACAACTGCCTCCACCGGCGATGCCGCCACCGAGCGCGCTCTGGCCAATCCCGAGGTGCAGCGTTTCCAGGATGCCTTCCCCGGCAGTAAGGTATATAAGGTAAGAAACCTGAAGGAGTAACTACGTGAAGCTACCGGGCAACATGCAGAATGTGATGCGCCAGGCGCAGCAGATGCAGGAAAAACTGCAGCAGGAGATCCAGCAGATCCGGGTAGAAGCGTCCGCCGGCGGCGGCATGGTCACGGTACACATGGATGGCCAGAAAAACCTGCTCTCCGTGAAGATCGATCCGGAAGTGGCAAGCGACGTCGAGATGTTGCAGGACCTGGTCGTGGCCGCATCCAACGAAGCGGTCAAGAAAGTGGAAGAGGAAATCAAGGGCAAAATGGGCGGCATGCTGGGCGGCATGGGCCTCCCTCCCGGTATGTTCTAAAGATGCCCGATTTCGCCGAGCCGCTCGCGCGGCTGATCACCGAACTCAAACGACTGCCGGGCATCGGCCAGAAGTCAGCCCAGCGCATCGCCTTTCACCTGCTCCGCGCAGCGCGCGAAGAAGCCGGCCAACTCTCCGCCGCCATCCTCGATGTCAAGGAGAAGCTGGCGCAGTGCCGGGTTTGCAATAACATTTGCGAAAACGATCTCTGCCCCTATTGCCGCGACCCTAACCGCGATCCCAAAGTAGTTTGCGTGGTAGAGGAGCCTAACGATATCGTGGGTATCGAGACCACCCGCCAGTATAGCGGCCGTTACCATGTCCTCGATGGCGCGCTCTCGCCCCTGCGCGGCATCGGCCCTGACTCGCTCAAAATCAAGAGCCTGGTGGACCGCATCGGCCAGGGCGAAATTCAAGAGGTAATCGTGGCCACCAATCCCACCGTGGAAGGCGAAGCGACGGCCATGTACCTGGCGCGCCTTTTGAAACCTCTGGGCGTGCGCGTGACCCGCATCGCCATGGGCGTGCCGGTGGGCAGCGGGCTGGAATTCGCCGACGAAGTCACCCTGCAGAAGGCGATGGAAGGCCGTAGAGAGATGTGAAGGAAGCTGTCAGCAATCAGCCGTCAGCTTTCAGCTTGCTGCCAGCGGAAGGTCGCCAGCACCGAAGACTTGTCCAGCCCAACCTCCACCTTCGCCATGAAAGGCTCGAGTACGCCGTATTCGAGTGACGTGGCCAGCAGTTCGTCCTTGATATAGTCCTCGTGCTCGCAGATCGCCTCGCGAACCGCCGCATCTTCGGTGGCCAGGCCTAGTTCGATCCTTTGACTAACGGAAAGCCCGGCATCTTTGCGCGCGACTTGCAAATTGCGAATCAGGTCGCGCACCAGTCCCTCGCGCTTGAGCGCGCCGGTGAGTTCGAGATCCAGTGCCACCAGCAGGCCGTTTTCTTCCGCAACGCGGAGGTTCGGCTTCGGCTCCTCATCGATGCGATAGACATTTGCCGGCAATACGTGGTCGGAGCCGTGAATTTTCACCGCGCCGCCTTCCGCGATCTGGAGAGCGAGCGAGTCCCGTGTCGGCTTGTCCAGGCTCTCGAAGAATTTCCGGAAAGCGGGCGCATCCTTGCGCAATATCGGATTCGCCTTCTTCCAGTCCACGTTCACGGTCGAGTTGAAGATCTGGCTCCGCTCCGCGCCAATGACGTCTTTGACGTTTAACTCGCTCTTGATGACTTCCACTTGCTCCTTGAGGGTCTCTGCGACCTCGGATGCGCAGAGCACGTAAGCGGGTTTTAACGGCTGCCGCACCCGAACCTGTGCCTGCGCACGCACTTTCAGCCCCAGGCTGACCACATTGCGCACCACTTCGGTTCGCCGCAGCAGAGAGTCATCGCGCCACTCCGCCTTCAGCTCCGGCCAATCCGCATGGTGCACCGATTCCACCGCTCCGGCCTCCAGCCCCCGCACGGCGTTCTGCCAGATGCGTTCCGTCACAAAAGGAATGATCGGCGAGAGCGCCACGGCCGTCGAGCGCAGCGCCGTAAATAGGGCGAAGTATGCGGCGCGCTTGTCGGTTTCATGTCCGCTGCGCCAGAACCGGCGCCGGCTGACGCGCACATACCAGTTCGATACATCATCCAGGTAAGCTTCCACGTCACGGATCACCGACGGCGTGTCGTAGGATTCGTAGCTCTTACGCACCTCGTCCACCATCTGTGCCGTGCGCGCCAGCAGCCACCGGTCGGTCACTTGCAGCGTCTCAGGCGGAATCGGCTGCGAGAGGTCCGGCTTATCGAGAATGGCGTAATTCACCAGGAACACGTAAATGTTCCACAAATCCGCGATCTTGCGCGCCGCCTGCTCCGCCAGGTTATAACTGAAGCGCATGTTCACCGAAACCGGCCGGCTGCAGAACTGATACCGCATCGGGTCGGCGCCCACCTTGTTCACCGCTTCATCGAACTGGATCATGAAGCCGGTCTTGGAAAAGCGCGTGCCTTCCTCGCTCACTACCGATTCATAGGAGAGCACCTGCTGATAAGGCGAGCGGCCTTCGAGCGTGACGCTCATGAACAGCATGGAATAAAACCACAGGCGCACTTGCTCGCGCATCTCGCTGATCCACTCGGCGGGAAACGCGCCGTTCCAGGCCTGGCGGTCCGTGAAATAGCCGAGCGTGCTGAAGGGCACGATGCCCGCATCCAGCCAGCAGTCGCCTACTTCGACCACGCGGGGCGTTTCGCCTCCGCACTTCGGGCAGCGAATGCGAACATCATCGATCCACGGGCGGTGCAGTTCCGGTAGGTTATCTACCACAGCCGGATCGACCGCCCTTTCGCGCAGCTCTTCGCGCGAACCCACCACCGTCAGCTCCCGGCAATCCGGGCAGATATAAAACGGCAGCGGCAGCCCCCAATAGCGCTTGCGCGAGATGCACCAGTCGCTCATGTTGGTGAGCCAGTCTTCCATGGCTTTGCCGATATATTCCGGCGCCCATGTCACGGTGCGCGCAGCTTCGAGCATCAGCGGCCGGATCTCCTCGCAACTGATGAACCACTCATCCACCAGCCGAAAGATCAGCTCCGTTTTGCAGCGCCAGCAAACCGGGTAGCTGTGGCTGTACATCTCCTCCTTCAGCAGCTTGCCGGATTGCTTCAAGGCAACCGCGATATCCTGCGCCACTGATGCCGCATGCTTCGAGGCCAGCCACTCGTAATCCGGATAATAGTTTCCAGCGCCGTCTACCGGCGAGATAGAAGGCAGGCCAAGCTCGCTGCCGAGTTCGTAGTCTTCCCGCCCACAGCCAGGCGCAATGTGTACGATGCCCGACCCTTCCACGGCGTCCACATCCTTCCACGGCACAACTCGATGCACCATCGCGGCCTGCTGCGGCAGCTCGGGGAAGAAAGGCTCGTATTCGAGGCCCAACAGCTCGCTCCCGGGAACCTCGCGAATCACTTCCGGATGAAACTCGCGGATCTTCGGCAGCGCCTCCTTGCCGAGGATGAGCGTGTAGTTCAAGTGATGCGACTTCACCTCGACGTAAGTGAGTTCCGGATTCACGGCCGCGGCCACGTTCGCCGCTAGTGTCCAGGGAGTGGTGGTCCAGAGCAGCAGCCGGCGCGAGGGATCGGTTTTCAGCGAAGCCAGGACAAAAACAGAGAGGTGCTCGACGTCTTTATGCGAGCCGGCCATCTCGTGTTCGGAGAGGCTGGTGCCACAGCGCCAGCACCAGGGCATGGGCAGCCCTTTCTGGTACAGCCAGCCGCGGCGATGGCATTCCTTCAAAAAACACCAGATGCCCAGAATGTTGTAGTCGTGATAGGTGTAATACGAATTCGCCCAATCCATCCACATGCCCAGACGGCTGGATTGTCCGCTGATCACTTTGGCATAGGTCTCGACGCGCTGCCGGCATTGGCGCGAGAAATTAGCCAGGCCGAAGCGCTCGATGTCGGGCTTGCCGTTGAAGCCCAGCGCGCGCTCCACTTCCACTTCCACCCACAGCCCCTGGCAATCAAACCCGTTCTGATATTTCGCCGAATGCCCGGTCAGCGCCTTATAGCGCAGAAACACATCCTTCAGCGTGCGCCCCCAGGCGTGGTGCACGCCCATCGGATTGTTGGCGGTGATCGGCCCGTCCACGAAGCGAAACAGCGGCTTTCCCTCGCGCAATTTCCTTAGCTTTTCGAAGGCGTCCGACTCCCGCCAGAAAGTAAGAATCCCCTCTTCGAGCGCCGGCGCGTCCGTATACACCGGCGGCACTGGTTCCAGGTTTGGCATTTATTTTCATTGTGGCATACCGCTCGCAAACGCCCCTTTTTGCGAGTGGCTCCAGCCGGGCGGTTCTTTTACCCTTGCACTCTGCGCTCTTTGCCTTGCCAGAACGTTTCGCGGAGTTCGCGTTTCAGGGTTTTTCCCGTCCCGGTCTTGGGTAGAGCCTCTTCTCGAAACTCGATCAAACGCGGCAGCTTGAATCGCGCCACCCGGCCTTCGAGAAACGCCAGAAGTTGCTGCCCGTCGAGCGCGCTTCCCGGTTTCCGCACCACAATGGCCACCGGAATTTCGCCCCATTTATCGTCGGGCGCAGCCACCACGGCGCACTCCAGCACCGCCGGATGCGCGAAGATAGCCTTCTCCAACTCGATCGAAGAAATGTTCTCCCCGCCGCTGATGATGATGTCCTTCTTGCGGTCGACAATGTGGACCCAGTTCTCCGCGTCCCACACCGCCATGTCTCCGGTGTGCAGCCATCCACTGGTCATTACGGCGCCCGTGCCCTCGGGGTCTTTGTAATAACCGTCCATCACGTTATCCCCGCGCACCACCACTTCGCCCACCGTCTGCATATCGCGCGGCACATCGTTCAGCAGCCGGTCCACCACGCGCATTTCGCAGCCGGGTATCGGCCAGCCCGCTTTGGCCCGGCGTTCGATGCGATCCGCATCCGCTTCGAACTGCACCGTACTCTTATCGCGGGAGGTGCTCACCACCGGCGCTGCTTCGGTAAGCCCATAGCCGGCGATCACCCGGCAATGAAATGCCTGCTCCATGCGCGCGATCAGTTCGGGCGAAGAGGCCGCGCCTCCGATGTGAATCTCTTCCATCGTCGAGGTGTCGAATTCCCCCAGTCGCGGGCAGTTCAGCAGCGCATTGGCCATTACCGGAACCAGCGAACAGGATGTCGCGCGCTCCTGTTCCATCAGGCCCATAACGTAAGCCGGCTCGAAGCGCCGCACCATCACCTGTTTCATTCCCAGCATGGTGCAAAGCTGCGGGCGCCCCCAGCCATTCGCGTGGAATAGAGGAATGGTGTGCAGTTCTACCGTGTTATCGCGGCAGGCGCCCGTCAGCCCCACGAACATGGCGTGCACAAACAGCGTGCGATGGCTCAGCATCACGCCTTTGGGGGTTCCCGTGCTCCCGCTGGTATAAAACAACTCGGCGGTTTCGTTTTCATCAAAGGAGAACAAGTCTGGCCGCGGCGCGCGCCCGTGCGCCAGCAATTCTTCAAGCGGCAAATCAGCCCCGGGCGCCGGATCATCCAACGCGACGAACCGCTCGATTGCCGGACACGCTTTCCGCAGTGGCCCGAGGAACGGCGCGAATTCATTCTCGACCAGCAGCATGCGGGCCCCGGAATGGTTGAGAATCGCAACCAGTTCGGCCGGCTCCAGCCGCACATTGAGCGGCATCACGATGGCGCGCGCCAGCGGCACACCGTAATAGCCTTCGAGCAGTTGGTGTGTGTTGAAACTCAGGTACGCCACCCGGTCGCCCGCCCGGATGCCCTCCGCCAAAAGTCCCGCCGCCAGCCGCTCGCAGCGCTCCCCGAACTGCGCGTACGTGAAACGGCAATTGCCGGAAACAATGCCGGTCTTGGCCCCATACAAATCCACTGCGCGATACAGGCACCGCACAGGGGTTAGCGGCACGTGCATAGCTCCTCCTTAACGCGGGATCGGCGGCGCATCCTAGCCGGCAGCAAGATAACTGCGGCCGGCTCCCGCCCCGCGACTGCATACCTGGAGCTATTGAATCACAACCGCGGCGTTCCGTTGTGCGCGTTTTCCGGGGACTCGCCGATGCATAGAGGAACCCGAAATTTTGGCCTCTGCGAGTTCCGGACGCTCAGGTCTCGACTTTCCGTTCCACCGCGTGGCTGTATCTCCGCGGCCGGGTCACACCTGCCGCAATTCCTGCTCGGCGCGGAGCCAATCTTCTTCCGCCGACCCCTCCTGGCCTCCGCGGCTGAGCCAGTACAGGTAAGCGAGATGCGCGATTTGCTCACGGGAAGGCTCTGTTCTTATGCCCGCAGCGGGATCAGAAAACGTGGAAACAGCCTGAGCTGTTTCTGTTTCGGAGATAGCGCGCGTGACCGGCGTTTCGACCGCGGGTGCGGCACGCCTGGACCGCGTGGCAGGGGCCGCTTGTCCGGCTTTTGCCGGGGCTGCGCCGGAAACTGCCATCTCTTTTTCGGGATTGCTCTTTCTAGCCATAACTCGAAAAAAAATCCGCCCCAGAACTTTTATTGTAACGAGGCGCGCCGAAATCCCTCATCGAAAGTTTCTATGAATTCCATTTCCATTGTGCGTTTTCGGACCGCCACGTCCGAGTAGTGTAAGATGATGATAGATTGCGAAGGATGGCGATTCTCGCGGGTGTTTGGGCCGCGTTTTCGTTCGCCCGGCCGCCAGTGACTGCGGCTCCGAAAGTGATCTTGGCCGATGTGGACGGCATGATTCACCCGGTCACTACGGAGATCGTGGAAAGTGCGCTAGCCGAAGCGAAACAGGACGGCGCGGTGGCGGTGATTCTGCGCCTCAATACACCAGGCGGTCTCATGGACGCCATGCGCGATACCATCCAGAAGATCGTCTCTTCGCCCGTTCCCATCATCACCTACGTCGCTCCCAGCGGCGGTCGCTCGGCTTCCGCTGGATTTTTCATACTTGAATCCGGAGATGTCGCCGCCATGGCGCCCGGAACCAATACTGGCGCGGCCCATCCC
>JASIAM010000069.1 GCA_030041985.1 Bryobacteraceae bacterium
CGCACCATGCGTCGATGCGCGCCGAGTCTCTTCGCCAGTCCCTGAATCGTTTCTCCGGCCGCGTAGCCTCGCCGGATCTCTTCGAATAGCTCCACTTTCCGCCTCCTGTCCATCCCGGAATCTTGCCATCCGGAGTTCCCAGGGGTGGGCCAAATTAAAAGCTCAAAGTGGGCCAAATTAGAGTAGCGAACTCAACGATTTCCTCGGGGGCAACAATCCGGATTTCGAGATAGGCGTTACACAATTTCCGTCACAGGTGGCTGCAGGTGGGGGTGGCGTTTACATCCTCAACATTACTCCGCTAAACGGATTTAATCCGAACTCCGTTTCCTACTCGGTGTCGGGGCTTCCCTCCGGCGTTACGGCCAGCTTCAATCCCTCCCCGACGCCGAATACGCCCTTCATGGAAGTCGCCGCGTCGACAAACGCACCCTTAGGCAGCTATAGCCTGACGGTCACGGGAACCAGCGGTTCCCTGATACACACGGCGTCGACAAGCCTAAAGGTCCAGACTGGCGGCCTGATCGCCGGCGCAAGCCAACTCCACCAGAACCTCGGGCCGATGCCGTTCGACTCATACGACTTCGCGCACCAGTCACTCCAAGGCGTTTGCCCACCTAGCGCCACATCCGTGCGGGCATGCTATCAAGCGATTCTGGCCAACTACAAGGCGCAAGGCGTAACAGGAGTCCGTTTTCAGTTTGGGTTCTGCGGCGGCGGGAGTTCCACGCCGCTTCAGAATTGCGGGCAAAGTCCGAGCAACATAACACTGAGCCAGACGTGGGTTCAGAACGTTACCAACTTCTTCAGCGACCTGTACAACGCGGGCATTTACAAAATCACTCCGACACCGGAATTTACCGATTGGTTCGGCGTCGCTGACAGTATCTCGGGCCATTACCAGCCAAACAACAACTCCTCGCCGAAAGGCCCCAATACTGCCTGCCCGGCACAGAGCGCCCAATCGATGCTGCAGTTCCCGCCCGCCACGCCATACGGGCAGATCGTATGCCACCCCAACCCGACCGGACAGCAGAACTATTGGTGTAAGGATGAGGCTGACTGCCAGACCTGTCAAGCCAACGCAGGGTACCCCACCTCCGATTATCAGAACCAGACCAATCAGGGATATAACTGTTCCCCGGTCAACCCCATCTTCGTCGGGTGGTCTAACCTTCACAATGTGATCAATGCAATGATCGGAGCTGCCGCGGCTCAGGGCCTCAGCGTCATCGAGCTGGACGTGGAACAGGAGATGAGTCCCCTGAACTTTACGGTCCAGGCGCGGTTCATACTGGATAACCAGACCAGTCCGGCTTACGACGTTTACGCCGACATGAAGGGGATCATGTCGCAATACGGGTTTGACCCGCTCAGGGTGATCTCGTCGGCCGGAGCGATACAGCCCATGCCGCCGTACACACTGCCCGCGGGTTATGACCCGCCAAATGTCGCGGGATTCGATTGTACCGATGTATATCAAACCTCCGCGAGGACGATGTGGGTTGGCAGCGTAGCCTCGGCCATCCAGGGCGGGTGGTTCGGCGTCCCTGTTGACGATCCGCCCAATTACCCTCGGAGCCCCACAAACGGTTTCTGGTGCGGAGGCGCCGTCTGCGGAACTTATCCGAGCTGTACACCCAGCGATACGGGCCCCGGAATGATAGAACTGGCTTCAGGACACACCGGCCCCGATATTCTGGACATCCATACTTATCCGGAAGTAGCCCCACCCACGCCTCTAAACCCAAGCGACCCGGTTGTAACGTACACAGACAATTCCTACGCCCAGGTGCAGGTTGAAGCGGTCACCGATTTTAACGATATGCCTGCTTTCCTCACCGCGATCGGCACACCCAACGCGCTCCTGATCATTGGCGAGACACACTCCAATACGACGAACCCAAACGCGTGCGGCGTGGAGCCGGGCGGGGGCACGGCACCCCTTGGATCCTGTGAGTGTGCACCCGCCCCGCCGGCTGCGGCCTCGCAAACAGTCACCGGATATAACGCGAGCTCCTTGGCCGGCCGGAGCGTCGTATTCCGGCCCTGGAGCGACCTGCAAGCTAGCTGCTACAGCTTATCAAGCCCGTACGCCACAGGCTATCAACCCTAACAACCTCGGCCCGTATACGCCGGCTCAGGAGCAGTAAGCCAATGCGATCTCTTTTGGTACTCGGTCTCGTCCTCAGCGTCTCGCTTTATCCCCAGGTTGTAACCAATGCAATCCAGGGCACCGTAACGGATGAGACTGGCGCGCCCATATCTGGGGCAGTCGTAACCTACCACCTCAGCACCTCGTACCTGCCGCGCCTGCCCGGCCAATCGGGATGGAATCCGGTGCTCGTGCCGGGGACGGCGGCCGTAAGCGGAAGCGTGACTGCCAGCTCCACGGGGGCGTTTCAGACGCCAAGTCTCCCGGCTGGCGCTTACGGAATCTGTGTGTACCATCCGACCGAGCCTTATCTTGATCCTTGCTTGTGGGGCCCGCCACTCACAATTACACCGCCGGGTACGGCGGGGCCAGGCCACATCGTGCTGCCAAGGGGCGTCTTCATGACCGTCAACGTCAATGACCCCAATGGTCTCCTCGCACAGCAATCCCTGATAAGGTCGGACCTCACGGTGGGAGTCCTATTCGGCACTGGCGCATTCCAGGCCGCCGCCGAAACGCCTTCCCAAACCGGGCGCAGCTACCAGATCGCCGTACCGGCGAACCAGCCGCTTCAATGCTGGATCTGGAGTGGTTCCTACAACCTGAGCGATGAAAACGGGAATCCGATTCCTGCGTCCGGAAAGGGCTTCCCGTTTCAAGCCGTCGCTGGTGTGGATCAGGTCCTCACGTTTACCGTAACGGGAAGACTCCTGCCACAGCCGGCGCAGAACTAATACAACTATTATGGGCCACCGACGAAGACTAAGCCTGCTTTCGCTGCTCGCCTCCGCAATACCCGCTGCCGCACAGCAGCCCGTCATATCCCCGAATGGCGTTGTAAATGCCGCAAGCTATCTGTCGCCCCCGGCAATCGGGTCCGCGCTCCAAGTACAATCGCTCGCCACGATCCAGGGCCAGAATCTCGCCCCCGGCGTGTTCACCGCGGCCCCCCCATATCCCAAGACCCTCGGAGGAACAACCGTTACCTTCGATGGTGTGCCGGCGCCGCTGTTTTACGTCTCTCCCACGCAAATAAATTTACAGGTGCCTTCTTCGCTGCCGTCGGATCTTTTCTCCACCGGCCTGACCACCGAGATTGCGCAAGTCCCCGTTGTTGTGCAGACGGCATCGGGAGCGAGTGACCCTCAAAGTGTAGGCGTGACGTTCGTCGGCCCCGGCACTTTCACCCTCGATGGCAGCGGATGCGGCCAAGGAGCCATTCTGAACGTGAAGGCGGATGGAAGCGTGTCGGTGAACTCCCCGCAAAACAGCGCCTCTCCCGGCGATGCCTTAGAGATATTCGCCACCGGCCTGGGATCCCCGAACGTATACGTGGCCGATGGCTACCCGGCACCCTCGCAGCCCACCCCAGGGTACACCGACCCCTGGTACAACAACCGCATCTCCTACGGATCGCCCGTCACCATCGGTCGTCAAGGAGGCACTGGCACCATCTATGACTGGTACTGGGGGTCGATCACCGCACCCGGGCTGGTCAGCGTAGACCAAGTCAATACGCCGGTTCCGGACATCGAGGGCTGCGCCGTGCCACTCCAGACCCTGGGAGGACCGCTTGCGAGCCAAGCCGTGCTGGTAAGCATCCACAACGGAGGTGGCGCCTGCGTCGATCCTCCACCCCAAAGCTTCGGTCAGATCGCCGCGCAGCGCACGGTATTTCTGAACTCCTCCCAACCCGAAACAGACGTGGTCACAGCATCCTTCGAATCTGCCCCCTGGCTCCAGAAACCCTCTTCCTACCCGCCCCAGATATATCCGCCATACTCCTGGAGCACGCTGACGCTGACAAACCCTCCACCGCAACAGCAGCCCTGCCCAATCCCCGGCGATACCTTCCCCGACATCGGCGCGGTCGCCGTCCAGCCTCAGGGATCAGGACCGGTGCAAGCCACTACCGATTCAAGCGGCGGCCAGTTGCTCTACACGGCAACGCTGCCTTCGGGAACGCTTCAGGGCGGCTCCCTGCAGATCACCGCCGCGGGAAGCGGAAGCATCGGACCCTTCCAGACCACCCTCTCCCTTGGATCGCCAATCCAGATCACGTCTTCGTTCCCGGCGGGAACCGCAGTGAATTTGCTGGCTCCTTTCCCCATCACCTGGACCGGAGGCGACAGCACCGAGGTGGTAATCGTAACCTTAGTGAAGAAGACCGGCGAACTTCAGGACCAGTCCGTTACCACGTCGACTCTTGCTTCGACCCAGAGCGTCGTCTGGCAGCCGGAGCTCACGCCACCAATTGGATGCTGCGGGACCCCGAACGTGCCGGTTTCCCCCTTCTCGTTCCCCGGTCACGAACTGCAGATCATTATCGATGTTGCCCCTGCGTCTGGAGTCGGATCGTTTTCGGCGCCTGGACTGACATTAGGCGGCACTCAAACATGGGGCTATGAGTACCGCTTCACAGGGCTGACGGAGCAAGGTAATTAGGCGCGGTTCCCGGCGCCTAGCCCGCCGGTGGGGCAGATGGCCTGGGAGTATGCCCACACCGGACCGAACGGCAATCCGGTCTATGTAACCCAGGACCCGTTCGGACTCGCCGGCCACGAACTCCAGATCATCATCGACGTTGCTCCGGTAGCGGGCCCAGGTTCGTTTTCGGCGCCCGGTCTGACGTATGGCGGGAACCAGAACTGGACCTATGAGTACCGTTTCACGGGTTTGACAGAAAAAGGTAATTAACTGACAGGGGAAGTGGACGGCGCGCATCATACCAACCGCACGGGACGATTGCTGGCGCGAGCCAGCGCACCGTACCTTCGCGTAATGCCGTTCCAGCGCACCTGGAATAGATCCCCGAACGCGCCCAGGCCGCGCCAGAGACTCACTTTCGTTCCGGCCACATCGCTCCAGCGCACTGGGATTTCGACACAGTTGTAGCCCAGGTGGTGGCGATGTAGAGCACCTCTACATCGAAGCCGAAGCCTTCCAGTCGCTGCCGGGAAAAGATCTCGCGCGCTGCGTCGGCTCGAAACAGCTTGAAGCCGCACTGGGTATCTTGGTAAGGCAGGCCGGTAAGGGCCCGCATCATCAGATTGAAAAATATGAGAGGCACGGACCGGACCGGTGCCATATTCTCCCATCAGGGTTTTACAATCAACGCGTCCACATCCACGAACTCGCCCGATGACGCGGCATTCTTCCGGCCGCTCTCCACAATCGCCACCACATGGCGTCCCGGTCCGAAGCAGCAGAACTCCTTCCGCGCCTGCCATTCGGTCTGCGGCGAGTACAAATCGAGCACCGCCCGGCGCTCACCGTCGATCGTTACCTCCGGCATCCCACGGTTGAACGCCTTCGTGAATACGTACACCAGCGACCGGCCTTCGAAAGCGAGTTCCGCTTTGGCCCCCGCAGCCGACACAAAGCTGACCGTATTGCGATATGCTCCGGCGAAGCCCGGCCCGTGGGCCCAATTCCCCACGTAGCGTATGGCCGCATCAAAATCGTCGTATTGGCCCGGCTTCACCGTGAGCAGCGGTTTGACCACGATCCGGCCCATCAGCGTTTCGTCATTCGCGTGCTCACATACTGGGTCCAGCCTCGCGAAATAGTAATCGCGAGACTCGCCATCGCGCACCACGCAGAATGCGAGAAGTTGACGTAAGGCCTCGGGATAGTCCAGGTAAGGTTCGCGTTTCTGACCCAGAACGTAGCGAATTTTCCAATCCCGCAGCAGCCGCACCAACTCGGGCATGCTCTGCGACGTAAAGATTTGGTGGTATAAGACCGTCGAGTGCCAATTGTAGGGCTGCGCGTCGCCGGCCACATCGGCCATATCCTCATCCGCGACGAGCAGGAGCGGTTCACCTGGATGCGCCGCATGGAACTGTTGCGTCAGGCTGCGAAGGGGTGCAACATCGGTGATCGCTCTTAACGCACTCAATGGAGAGAGCAGGTGCCTCAGATAGAAATCCCGGTTGTACCATCCGGCTGAGGGCAGAAACCAGATGTTGAGCAGAACCGTCACCGCGAGCGCACCGAGTGTCGCCTGATACGTCAGCCTCTGCCGGCTCTCCATCCAGCCGGCCGCCGCTGCCGCCCCTACCGCGACCAATGGCAACACGGGATACAGGTAGCGCGCGTTCGGGACTGAAATGAAAATCAGCGTGCCGCCCGCAATTCCTGCCACCGCCGCGCTAACGGGAATCGATGGGGTCTCGGCGATCGTGCTGTCGCGGCTTTTGAGAGCCAGAAACGCGCCGCCGGCCGTCAGCGGCAACAGCAGCAGGAACTGAAAGCCGAACCCTCCATCCTGCCCTTCTAAAAAACGATGCGTCTCAAACGTCAGAGCGAAGGGCAGGCGCCAGTCAATCGGCGCCGCATAACGCATGTCGCGGAACTCGGTCCCGGCTGCGAGCAATGGCGACGGAAACTGGCGGTTGAGATACGGGAAAAATGGATTGCCAGTTTTCCAGCACGCAATCGCGTAGCCTGGAATGGCCGTCGCGGCGACCAACACCGCCGCAACCGCGGCCACCTTCGAGCGCCGCCGTGTCTCCCAAATTGCAAGTGGTAGCGCCGCGGCCAAAACCGCCGAGGCTCCGAATTTCGCCGCAATTGCTGTGCCGCTCAACACCGCGCTCGCGTAAATAAATGCGTTATCTTTCTTCTCTGTGAACCGCCAAAGCGCCGCCATCGCTCCTAGAACCAGCGTGGCTACCATGTTCTCCACGAAAAGCGAGCCGGTGACCAACTCTGCCAGCGGCGTTGAAGCCGCTGCCGCCAGGAACAGCCAGGCGGCGGGCCGCACGAGCCATCGCCGCACCACGGTGTAAAGCAGCGCTTCACTCAGCAGCAGGAAGGCAAAGTTAAGCAGCCGTGCGCCCAGTTCTCCGCCCAACAAATAGACGATCGCATAGGTCCAATCGGTCGCCAGCGGAAACACAGCCCAGATGATTCGGCCCGGCTCGATGGTATAAGCGTGGTGGGCCGCAATATTGGCCGGGATGGCCAGATGCATCGCCAGCCCATCTGTCCCGATTTCCGGCTGCAAAACCACCAGCCATTGAATCCCTAGCACGAACGCGAGCAGCGCAACCACCGCCCGCTCGCTCATAGAGCGAAGTTCCGCCCTGCGAACGGCATCCGCCCAACCTGCGACGCGCCGCTTCACCCCCTGCCGGTCCATCGCAATCGGCAGCATCAGAATCGCCGCCCACGTACCGGGATAGTGCACGGGCAGCCGCGCCGTCACACTCATCAGGAAGATATAGCCCGCTACGCCCACCAGAGTCGCGAAAAGTTGCATCTCGGCGTCTTCTTCCCTCCGCTGCATGATGAGGGACCCCAGCGCGCCCGCCGAGATTAGGAAGAATGCAGGAGCAAGCAGCGCTAGCGGCCCTGCCGCCAGAGCGGTCACCGACGCCGCAAATGCCACCGCCGCGCCCACGAACATCCACGGTGCCAGCACCAGCACCGAGACCGCACCTGTTACGAACAGGCCGGTGTAGCGCAGCATCCGCAAATATCCGTCCGGATACCAGATGGTCTGCGAAAACAAGTGGCCGCTCCAAAAACCGTAACACTCGACCCCGGCCACCAGGACCACACACGCGGGGAAAATCAGCCGCCACGCTTCCCACGCACCGCCGTTCTTGCCCACACGAAATACGAACGCCCGTTGCAATATGAAGTTCGCGAAGAACAACAGCGTTTCGATCGCCAGCTTGGCTGGCATCGCCGCCACGCCCAATGCCGCCGTTGCCCAACGAATGGCGCCGTATGAAACCCCGCCGTTGGCGATCACCAGCCCCATAAACTTCGGCAGCACGTCGCGATGAGGCCGCCGCGAGTGGAAAACGGGCTGCCGCAGCATGATGTACTGAAACGTCATGGCGCAGAAACGGGCGGCGATTTGCGATTCCAGAATCCGCCCGTTGTGACGGTACATCAGATAGAAAACCAGGTTGTCCAATGCCGCCGTCGCCAAAGAAACCGATGTGAAGCGCAGCAGGACAAAATAGATCTTCATCGAATCCACAAGCGGGTTGAAGTGCGACGACACGTTGCCGCTTTCATAGATCGTTCGGATGGGCTCTTCCTGAATCGGTATCGCGGAATGGTGCGCGGTGATCAGCATCTCGATCTCCAACTCATATCCCGGCGCATCGATGCGCAGCACCAGCGGCGCGAAACTCGCCGGAATCCCGCGTAGGCCGGTCTGCGTGTCCGCCAGCTTGCAACCTACCAACGCATGCATTACGCCCCGTGTGATCGCATTACCCAACCGGCTGCGCAGGGGCACCCTTCCCGTGAACGCGCGGCTGCCCAGGACCAGGCTGTCGGGATGCGCAGCTAGCGCCACCGCTACCCGCTCAATATCTTCCGGATCATGCTGCCCGTCGGCATCAGCCGTCACCACCCCAGCTAGCCCCGGAAAGCTGTCGAGCGCGAACGCGATTCCGCTCTTCAGCGCCGCGCCTTTACCCTGGTTTGCCGCATGACGCACCAGGTGCACGCGCGGCAAAGACATAGCTGCGGCGAATACTGAGTCGAACTCGGGACCGCTGCCGTCATCCACGACCACGATGACTGAAACCGTGCGTTCCGCAAGGACCCCGACGAGTTTGACCAAGGCCGCTGCCGGTCTGTAAGCAGGAATGACAACTGCGTACTGCGCACTATTCACGATCCTCCACCTTATTAGACAAGATACCGCCATGGGGATCTTCGGCATATATCGGTACACCAGCGGGCAACAGCCGGCGCCACTGGAGGACTGGGAGAAGCGCGTTGTTCATGGAGCAAGGAGATAAGCGGTGGCGGGAGCGGTGGGATATGCGAAGCGTTGGAGCTAGAGAGTACGGGACCGTCACGCCTGCGTAGCGGTGCTAAGCTAACCGCAGAGGCGCATCACACCGATCGCACGGGACGGGTGGTAGCGGCTGCGAGCGACCCGTACTTTCGCGTAAGGCCGTTCCAGCGCACCTGGAACAAATCTCCGAACGCGCCCAGGCCGCGCCAGAGACTGACTTTCGTCCCGGCCACATCGCTCCAGCGCACCGGGATTTCGACACATTGGAAGCCCAAGTGGTACGCGATGTAGAGCACCTCTACATCGAAGCCGAAGCCTTCCAGCCGCTGCCGGGAAAAGATCTCGCGCGCCGCGTCGGCTCGAAACAGTTTGAAGCCGCACTGGGTATCGTGGTACGGCAGGCCGGTAAGGGCCCGCATCATCAGATTGAAGAAGCGGCCGCTGAAATCGCGGAAGGCGGGCTGGCGTACAGCAATCAGAGAGCGATCGAGCGCGCGCGAGCCGATGGCCACGGCCGCTTCCTCTCGTTCGGCCGTGCTCCAGAGTTTATCGAGTTCTTCGATGGGAGCGGAAAGATCGGCGTCGGTGAGCAGCGCCCAATCGCCTTTGGCGCTCAGCATGCCATGGCGCACAGAGTAGCCTTTCCCGCGGTTGCGGCCGTTGGCGAGCACGCGCGCGCCGGCAGCTTCGGCAATCTGCGGGGTGGCATCGCGAGAGCCGTCATCCACCACAACGATCTCGCTCGCTTCCCAGATTCCGCTGGACAGATATTTCGCAATCCGGCTAAGAGTGGCTGGCAGCCGTTTCTCTTCGTTGTAGGCCGGGATGATAATGGATACAGACCGCCGCAACAGACCCTTATAATAGCTTGTTTCCGCTAAGGAGAGCTTTATTGTCCCTGGAAGATGAACTGCTCAAACAGCGCCTGTGCCGGACGCGCGAAATCGAAGGACTCGGCTATTTGCCATATGGACGGCGCTTCGATTACACGCACACCATTCCCGAAATCCTGGCGCAATTCGGCGCCAAAACCGCAGAGGAACTGGGACCGGCGGCCGGCAACGCTCCGCGCGTGCGCGTGGCGGGGCGGGTGATGACCAAGCGGCCGATGGGCAAGGCGGGCTTCGCCCATCTCCAGCAGGATGGCGAGCGGTTGCAGGTCTACGTGAAGAAGGACGCCGTGGGCGACCGCGGCTTTCAGCTTTTCCAGGCGCTCGACAACGGCGACATCGTGGGCGTGGAAGGCTACCTGTTCCGCACCAGGACCGGCGAGTTGAGCGTGCACGTAGAACAGTTAGAGTTTCTTTCGAAAATGCTGCTGTCGCTGCCGGAGAAGTGGCATGGCCTCGAGGATGTGGAAACGCGCTATCGCCAGCGCTATCTCGACCTGATTGCCAACCCCGAAGTGCGCAAGGTGTTTGTGGCGCGCGCCGGCCTGATCGGTTCGTTGCGGCGGCAACTGGAAGCGCGCGGGTTCATCGAAGTGGAAACGCCCATGATGCAGCCGCTCTACGGCGGCGCGGCGGCGAAGCCTTTCGTAACGCACCACAATACGCTCGATATTGATTTATACCTGCGCATCGCGCCGGAGCTTTATCTGAAGCGGCTGCTGGTGGGAGGACTGGAGCGGGTTTACGAGATCAACCGCAACTTTCGCAACGAAGGCCTCTCCAAACAGCACAACCCGGAATTCACCATGCTGGAGTTTTACCAGGCCTATACGGATTATCGCGGCTTGATGGACTCTTCAGCGGAATTGCTGCGGCAGGCAGCCATCGACGTGACCGGCGGCACGGAAGTGGAGTACGAAGGGCAGCGGCTCGATTTCGCGCACATCGAGCGCTACAGCATGCGGGAAGCGATTGTGCATTTCTGGGAGGGGCCGGAGCGGCCGACGTTGGAGAATGTCGCAGACCCCGATTGGCTGCTCGAGCATTCGGCGAAGGCGAGCGCCGGTGAAGCGCTGGCGGATCTGTTCGAGCGCATGGTGGAGCATCAACTGATCCAGCCGGCGATGATTTACGATCATCCGGTGGAGACCTCGCCGCTTTCGAAGAACAAACCGGAAGATCCGGCCTTCGTGGAGCGGTTTGAGATTATTGCCGCTGGCATGGAAATCGGCAATGCCTATACGGAGCTAAACGACCCCCAGGAGCAGCGGCGGCGCTTCGAGATGCAACTTGCCCTGCGGGAGCGGGGCGATGAAGAAGCGCACCAGATGGACGAGGACTACATTCGTGCTCTGTCGTATGGCATGCCGCCGGCCGGGGGGGAAGGCATCGGGATCGACCGGCTGACGATGATTCTTACCGGCTCCCGCACCATTCGCGATGTAATCCTGTTCCCGCTGCTGCGGCCGGAAGGACCGCTCGATCTGGTGGAGAAACTGCGCGAGCTAGGGGCTGGGGGCCGGGAGCCAGGAGCCGGGGACTAAGTGCCGGGAGTGGGCGCCAGGTTTGAACTATTTGTAGCGCGGCGCTATTTGCAGGCGCACCGCAAGGAGAAGGTGATTTCTATAATTACCGTCATCTCGATTGCGGGAGTAGCTGCCGGGGTGATGGCGCTAATCATCGGGCTTGCGGTTACGACCGGGTTTCGCAACACGCTCCAGCGCAATCTGCTGGGGGCCATGGCCAATATCAATGTCGTGGAAAAAGAGCCGATGTATGGCATCGAGAACTATCGCGATATGGTGGCCAAGCTCCGCAAACTGCCGCACGTGACGGCGGTCGCTCCCGCGCTCGAATTCGAAGTGTACATTTATGGCGGGCCGCAACCGACCGGAGCAGCGCTGAAGGGAGTGGATATCGATGAGGAACTGACCATCAGCAGTTCGCTGGGCCGTCTGAAATCGGGATCCCTCGACCGGCTGCGCGACCCGCACGCCGATCCACCCGGCCTGTTGATCGGGGCGCGCATGGTGGAGGATACCGGGATGATCTTGAACTCGCGGGTGCGCGTGGTGTCCCCCGGAGGCAATTTAACGATTTTCGGTCCGCGATCCTCGGAGCGGCCGTTCAAGGTCTCGGGTATTTTTGAAACCGGTTTCTTCGATTTCGACGATAAGTGGACCTACACTACCATCCCCGCCGCGCAGAAGACGCTGGGGGTGGGTGACGTGGTGAATCAGATTGAACTGAACGTGGACGATTTGAGCCGGTCCTCCGAGATCGCCAAAGAAGTGGAGAAGGCGGTGGGTCCGAAATATACCACCACCACCTGGCAGGAACGCAACAAGCAGTTGCTGGGCGCGCTCAACATGGAGCGCATCGTAACCACGATAACCATCGGGCTGATCGAACTGGTAGCGGCGCTGAACATTTTCATCACGCTGGTGATGATGGTGATGGAGAAGTACCGCGATATCGCTGTGCTGATGTCGATGGGAGCGCGGCGTAGCCAGATACGGCGCATCTTCATTACGCAGGGAGTGTTGATCGGCGTGGTGGGCAGCGGGATTGGCCTGGTAGTGGGCTATACGCTGAGTTATTTTGCGAACCGGTACCGCTGGATCACGCTGCCGGAGGCGATTTACTCGATGAGCTTCGTGCCCTTCGAGCCACGCTGGGTGGATGCCGTCTGGGTGCCCGCGGCGGCGATCCTGGTGAGCTTTTTGGCGACGTTGTATCCCGCGCGCAAAGCCACCATGATCGCGCCCGCGGAGGTGCTGCGATACGAGTAAGAGTGGCTTCACCGCAGAGGCGCAGAGACGCTGAGTAACACAATTTCAAAGCCAAAACCTGAGGTCGCTGAGGTGGTAGAGGACGCAGAGACAAATTTAGATTTATTTGCTCTGCGCCTCTCCGGTGAGCCTTACTGCGATAGCGTGAAGTTCACATCAATCTGCGTTTCCACTTCCACGGGCTGCCCATTGAGCAGGGTGGGCTGGTAGACCCACTGTCTAACCGCATCTACTGCGGCCGGGACCAGCAGGGGATGGCCGCTGATTACGGTCAAACTCTCTATCGTGCCGTCTTTGGCGATGATGGCGTGGAGTTCCACCTTGCCTTGAATGTGCGCCTGCTTGGCCTCAGCCGGATACGATGGTCTCGGTTGAGAGATCAGCTTTGCGCTTTGGACGGTGCCGCCCAGGCGAATGCGGCCCGGTCCCGCGGACGGCGCTGCATCCGGAGTGGAGATCATCAGAATGCCTTCTCCGGCGGCGTTTCGGCCCATAACAACCGTCAAGTGGGAATCGAACTGCTTTGCTGCTGCGGTAATTTGCGCCATTTGGGCAGCACTGACCGTGTCTCCTTCGTGAACCGGCAGCCGCGCAAGTAAATCGGAGCGTGCCTGATCGGAGAGGCCCGCGATGTTGATACTGCGAACTGTGATGGGAGCCTGCGCGATGGCGGCGGCTATTGGGGATGGCTTGGCAGGCGCCTGCGCGTAGCCTGGCGCGAACGTGATACTGATCTGCCGGGTCGGCCCGCTGTTATCGGCCACGAAATGCCAGTTCAATACCGAAGAGAGCGCGGCCCTGCGCAGTTCCTCAGGTCCGGCTAAAACCTGGGCGTCCGTCACATTGCCCTTGGCATCGAGTTCGGCCTGCACCAGTACAGTGCCCTCGACGCCTTGTTCGCGCGCTGCTTCCGGGTAGACCACGGCGGTGCGGTGAAGCAAGGCGGCGCCGCCGATATCCACCTGCACGCCGGGCGAATCGGCTACGGCTTCGGGGGCGGCCGAAAGCGGGAAAGTTGCCGAGACCGTCCAGCAGGCGGCCACCAGGACACAAATCGCCGCGGCCAGGGAAGAAACCAAGCGCGTTTTGGACATGCGAACCTCCTTCAATATCGAAACCACTCTTCTTTTCAAGTGCTGCCTGCGCAAGAATAGAGGCGCGGGGGCGAGGTCAAGCTGCGCGCCAGCGCTGGCGATGGCCAGCAGCGCATCCACATATTCCTCGCGCGTGCGGGTAGCGGCCACCACCTGGCGGTCCACTTCCTGTTCGCGCGCCAGCCCGATTTCGCCCAGCATCCACCAGACACCGGGATGAAACCAGAACACCGCGCGCACCAGTTCCTCGGCCAGCATATAGAGCCAATCGCGGCGGCGCACGTGGAGTAGTTCGTGGCACAGGATGGCCTCCTGCACCACCGGCGGGAATTCGGGGAAGCGCGAGGGCAAAAGCACGATCGGGCGCAGGGCGCCGAAAGTGACTGGGCTGGTGACGTCATCCGAGAGCAGTAACGCCGCGCGGCATCTCCCTTCACCCCGCCAACCGAAGGGGTGGGAATGGCGGCGATAACGGCCGAGCCTCCAAAAACCGGCGGCCAGCCAAACCACACGCACGGCGGCGCCCGCTGCCAACAGGAACAACAAAATTTCAGGCGGGGAAGGGAGATGATGCGCGGCAGGTTCGATGTGGGTCGCCAGTAAGACCGAGGAGACCGAGACATCGCCCACAATAGGCTGCGGCTGCCAGGAGCGGACCAGAGGGAGCAGGAGCGAGGCCACGAGCGCGGCACGCCAATAAAACAGCCGCGCGGCCGGCGCCCGCAAACGCAGCAGACCGGCGGAGAGCGCGGCCACGGCGACTACCAGCGCGATTTGCACGCTCCAGACGAACACATTATGAAAAGTCATGAGCGGCCTTCCTTCTTGCGCAAGCGGGCAATCTCTTCCAGATCCTTGGGGGAAAGGTGATGCTCCTCGACCAGATGTACGAGCAGCGGCTCCGCCGAACCATTGAAGACGCGGTTGATGAAGTCCCGTACCATGACGCCGATTACCTGGCGCTTGGGTTGCGCGGGCCGGTAGAGATACGCGCGGTCCTCCTGCGATTTTCGGAGAAACCCCTTTTGCTCCAGGATTTTCATCATGGTCATGACGGTGGTGTAAGCGACTTTGCGCCGTTTGAGGAGCACTTCGTAGACATCGCGGACGGTGGCCTGCTCGCGCTCCCAGACCACTTTCATAATTTCCAGTTCCTGCCCGGTGAGGGTCTTGCTGCGGGGACGCATACTAACTTATTAGTACTAACCGGACGCGATGTCAAGGGGGAAATTGCGGCGGGCGGCCATAGTACCCGCGCATCGCCTAGGGCGCCCCCATCCGCTGTATTAGCGATTACACTGGGAGGTAGCCTCTCGGTAGAGGAAGACAAGCCAGGGTTTTCCGTCTCGCCCCGTTAGCGCGTCCAGCAGTGAAGCAAAAAACGAGTTTGTGAGGGAGTCTAATGAGCCAGCCGCAAACTGCGCGCGATGCCAGTCACGTATTGACATTAGAAGAGATCGCCACACTCGCCAAGGACAACAGCAAGCCTGCCGAAACCTTAATGAATGTGGTGGCGCTGATCGCTAAACGCTTTCAGACCGACGTCTGTTCGGCGTATTTGCTGGAGCCCGATCGAGCCAACCTGGTGCTGGCGGCGACTTTGGGGCTGCGGCCGAAATGTATCGGCACGCTGCGTATGGCGCTGACGGAAGGGCTGGCGGGTCTGGTGGCCGAACAGGTGCGGCCGGTGGCCGTAGAGCGCGCACAGACACACCCTCGCTTCAAATACTTCAGCGAAGCGGGGGAGGAAGCGTATCAATCGTTTCTGGGAGTGCCGCTGATCGATCGCGGCGTTTTGCAGGGCGTTCTGGTGGTGCAGACGAGGGAGGCGCGGGTCTTTCGCGAAGATGACGTGCGCATGCTGGTGGACGCTGCAAACGAGGTAGCGCCGGTGGTAAGCGAAGCTCGCACACTGGACCGGTTTATCGCGCCCGCGCAGGAGCGCCTGTGGTCTCTGGCGCGCAATCTGTGGTGGAGCTGGGACCCGGATACGACTAGTCTGTTTCGCGATCTCGATCCGGTGCGGTGGCGCCAATTCAACCACAACCCGATTTCGCTGTTGAGTGAGCTTCCGCTGGCGGTGCTGGAGCGGCGCGCGGGGGAATTGGTGCTTCATGGCCGCATCAACTATGCGTATCGGCGCTTACAGGAATACCTGCAGGCCGATCGCACCTGGGGCGCAACTCATGCGGGTTTTCTGCGGCCGCGTCCCGTGGCTTATTTTTCGGCGGAATTTGGCATACACGAATCAGTCCCTGTTTATTCCGGGGGGCTGGGCGTGCTGGCGGGCGATCACATCAAAAGCGCTTCGGACCTGGATATTCCGCTGGTGGGGATCGGCTTGTTCTATGGGCAAGGCTATTTCCGGCAGCATCTGGACCGCAACGGCTGGCAACAGGAAGCCTATCTGCCGACGGACATCAATCAACTGCCCATGGAACCGGCGATCGGGACGAAAGGGGAGCCGGTTACGGTCCAGATCGAAACCCGCAGCGGCGCGATCAGGGCCAGGGTATGGCGCATGAAAGTGGGACGCCGCGACCTGCTGCTGCTCGACTCCAATGTGGAAGGCAATGCGCCGGAAGACCGGGAACTGACGTCGCGCTTGTATGGGGGCGATGGACGCGTGCGTATCCGCCAGGAGCTGCTGCTGGGCGTGGGCGGATTCCGCGCATTGAAGGCGATGGGGATCACGCCCGGCGTGCTGCATTTGAACGAGGGGCACAGCGGATTTGCCTTGCTCGAAGCGATCCACAACCGGATGACGGAAGAAGGGATCAGCTTCGAGCAGGCTTTGCCGCGAGTGGCGCGGGAGGTCGTGTTTACCACGCACACGCCGGTGCCCGCGGGACACGACCGCTTCCACGCAGGCCTGATGGAGGAGCACCTGGGACCGTTGCGCGAGCAATTGCATCTCTCGCATGACGCGCTGATGTCACTAGGACGGGAGAACCCGGGCAACAGCCAGGAGGAGTTCTGCATGACCGTACTGGGGCTGCGCGTTTCGCGCCGCGCTAACGCCGTTTCCGCGCTGCATGGCGAAGTATCGCGGGCCATGTGGACGGGATTGTATCCGGGCCGCCCGGAAGACGCGATTCCCATCGGCCACATCACCAACGGCGTGCACGCGCCTACGTGGCTCGCGCCGCAGATGTTCCGCCTGTACGGCCGCCACCTGGGACCGGGATGGCACGAGCGCGCCGGCGATGCGCGCACCTGGGAGGGCATCGAGAACGTAGAAGACGGCGAACTGTGGGAGACCCATCTCAGTTTGAAATCGCGGCTGCTGGAATTCGTGCGCCGCCGGGCGGCGGAACAGGCCACGCGGCGCGGAGAACCGCCAGAGGTGGCGCAGAAGCTCAGCCGCGCGCTGAGTCCGGATGCCCTGACCATCGGATTTGCGCGGCGGTTTGCTACCTATAAACGGGCGGACCTGATTTTGTTCGATGTGGAAAAACTGGCGCAGATGGTGAACGATCCCAAACGGCCCGTGCAATTCGTTTTTGCCGGCAAGGCGCACCCGCGCGACGAGCCGGGAAAGCGCGTGTTGCAGCAGATTGCCGGACTGGCGCGCGACCGCCAGTTTGCCGACAAGTTTGTTTTCGTGGAAGATTACGACATCAACGTCGGGCGCTTTTTTGTGCAGGGTGTGGACGTGTGGCTCAATAATCCGCGGCGGCCTCTCGAAGCCTCCGGCACCAGCGGTCAGAAGGTCGTGCTGAATGGGGGGCTGAATCTGTCTGTCCTCGACGGCTGGTGGGCCGAAGCTTACGACGGGCTGAACGGTTTCGCCATCGGAAGCGGCCGGACCCACTCCAACATAGATCTGCATGACCGGCGCGACGGCGACGACTTGTACCGGGTGCTGCGGGAAGAAGTGATTCCGTTATATTACCAGCGGGATCGCGATGGTCTGCCGCGCGGATGGATCAAGCGCATGAAGCGGACCATACGGACGCTGGGCTGGCGGTTTAATGCCGACCGCATGGTGATGGATTACACGCTGAAGTGCTACATTCCGGCTGCGGGTGGGACGTCGAGCGACATGTCGCGAACGAGCTGATTCACCGGAGAGCTGCATGACGAAACACGGGCGCGCCGGCGATCCAGGTTTCGCGCACGCTTTCGGCGCCGGCGAGTGTGAATATGGCAGCGAGCAGGTGCTCGGCGCTGGGAGCATGGCGGGCGACGGCGGCGAGCGGGCTTCGCTCGGGCGGGACCAGATAGACGAAATCGGCCGATTTGCCCGGAGCAAAATCGCCAATCTCGCGTTCGAGGCCGAGGGCTTTGGCGCCCGCGCGGGTTGATAGATACAGCAGATGCACGGGCGAGAGGGGAAAGCCACTATCTTGGGCGAGGCACTGGGTCAGGTAGGCTTGGAGAGCTTCCGTTAACATTCCGAATCCGATGCCGGCACCGGCGTCGGTGCCCAGCGCGCAGTGGACTCCGGCGTCGAGATGCCGCCGCATGGGAAAGATGCCGCTGCGGAGGGCGGCGTTCGACGAAGGGCAATGCGCTACCGTACAGCCGGAAGCGGCCATGCGCGCGATTTCAGAAGGCGTGGAGTGGACACTATGGGCCATTACGGATTGCGGCCGCACCAGGTGGAATTGCTCGTAAACCGCGAGATAGTCCTGCGCCCACGGGAACAGGCGGGCGACTTGGGCGACCTCTTCGGCGTTTTCGTTGAGGTGCGTTTGAAAGCGCAGGTCCGGGTGCTCGGCCAGAAGCGTCTGGCACACTTCGAGGAGAGCTTCGGAGGTGGATACGGCAAACCGCGGTGTGACGGCGTAGAGAGACCTGCCCTTGCCATGAAAACAGGCGATGAGCTGCTTGTTCGCCTGGTAAGCCAGCTCGGCGGCCGTGTGGAGTTCGGGACGCAAGAGGCGGTCGGAAATCACCAGGCCGCTGGCGATGCGCAATCCCGAGCGAGTCGCGGTTTCAAAGAGCGCGGCGACGGCGGGCGCAAAATGCGAGCCGAACACCAGCGCGGTGGTGGTGCCGTGGGAAAGGAGGGCGTACACAAACTCCGCCGCCACGGCCCGCGCGTATTCGGGCGATGCGAATTTCACTTCTTCAGGCAAGGTGTGGCGTTCGAGCCAATCGAGCAGCGAATATCCCAGGCCGCCAAGGATCCGAACCTGCGGATAGTGGACGTGGGTGTCGATCAATCCCGGGAGAAGAAAGCCGCCGCGCCAATCGCGCACGGGCGCATCGGGGTGGGCGTTGCGTAGGCCGGAGTAGTCACCACAGGCGACGATGCGTTCGTTTTCGACAAGCAGGCCGCCATCGGAGAACGCCCCGAGCGCGCCCACTTCGCGGAACGGATTGCGCGGGTGTGAAAGATGGCGGCGCGAAAGAGTTGGCGGCTCATAATCGCTCTAACTACAGGGTAGCGGCTTCTGTAATGGGAGAGTGATGTTTCGGGGACCGATTGAAGCCGGAGGCCACCGATGGGCTGTAGCTCCGCCGTTTACACAATTCCTGTTACAGCCTCGCACGGGACGGGCAAGACATGGGAAACATGGGAAATCACCTTCGTTGTAGCGCCGCCACTGCGGTTGTAGAATGGTTGCGATTCGTTATGAAGACCATTTTGTGTGCGGCTCTTCTTGCGCTGGCATTTGTGCCAGTGCATGCTCAGTTTGCGGGTTCTATGACCGCTTCCGCCGGCGTGGACTTGTCCGGTAATTGGGCGCCCCTATTCCATGAGGATGGCCTCGAACGGGGCCAGGGTCCCGAACTGGTGAACTACGCCGGGCTGCCAATCTCCGACGGCGCGCGGCAATGGGCTTTGGCCTGGGACTCTTCCCGCCTCACCGTACCCCAGCATCAGTGCCAGGTGCACGTCGTATCCTATATCTATCGCGGACCGCTGAACCTGCACATCTGGGAAGAGCGCGACCCGAAATCACAGCGCGTCATCGCCCTCAAGCAGTACATCAGCACCTACGAGCAGAACCGCACCATCTGGATGGATGGCCGTCCGCATCCTCCGGATGTCGCGCCGCACACCTGGATGGGTTTTTCGACCGGTCACTGGGATGGCGATGTGTTGACAGTCTACACGACTCACATTAAAGAGGGTTGGATTCGCCGCAATGGCCTTCCCCAAAGTGACAGGGCCACCTTAACCGAGCACTTCATCCGGCACGGCGATTACATGACGCATGTCAGCATCGTGAAGGACCCGGTCTATCTCACCGAGCCACTCGTGAAGACTCAAGATTTTCGACTGGTCTTACAAAATGGCTCGAACTGGCTCTATCCGTGCGAAGAAGTCGAGGAGATCGCCGGGCGCCCGCGCGGTGAAGTGCCCAATTACTTGCCGGGAAAAAATCCCTTCCTCCACGAGTACGCCGATAAGTACCACATCCCGCTCGAAGCGGCTTTGGGCGGCGCGGAAACCATGTACCCCGAATATGAGAAGAAGATCGAGAAGGGGGGCAAGTGATGAAGCGACTCTCGATTTGCGCACTCTGCTGCGCGCTGTCGGCTGCCTTTGCACAAAACTCCGCTCCCGCCAATGTCAAATTGGAGGTGCTGCATGTGCAGGGGAATGTCTATATCATTGCCGGCGCAGGCGGAAATATCGCGGTGCAGATCGGCGACGAAGGCGTGCTGGTGGTGGACACCGGCCTTGCCGGAACCAGTGAGGCGGTGCTCGCCGAGATTCATAAGCTTTCGGACAAACCGCTGCAATATATTCTCAATACGCACTTCCATCCCGATCACACCGGCGGCAATGAAGCGATTCGCAAAGCGGGCACCACCATCACTGGAGCGAACGTTACTGGCAACCTCACCGACGCCGCTTCAGGCGCACAGATTATCGCGCATCTCAATGTACTGAATCGGATGAGCGCACCCACGGGCGAGCAATCGCCCACGCCTCCTGGCGCCTGGCCGACTGACACCGAATTCATCGGCAACCACAAGGATCTCTTCTTTAACGATGAGCCGATCCAGATGCTTTACCAGCCCAACGCCCACACCGATGGCGACAGCCTGGTGTGGTTCCGCCGCTCGGATGTCATTGCGACGGGCGATATCTTTGTCACTACCAGTTATCCCTTTATCGACGTAGACCACGGCGGGAGTATTCAGGGCGAAATCGATGCCCTCAACAACATCATCGATATCACGGTGCCGAGACACGAAGAGGAAGGTGGAACGTATGTCATTCCGGGTCATGGGCGAGTCTGCGATGAGTGGGAAGTAGTGGAGTTTCGCGATATGGTGACCATTATTCGCGATCGGGTGCAGGCGGAGATCAAAGCCGGAAAGACGCTGGCGCAGATTAAAGAGGACCACCTGACGCGCGACTACGATGCCCGGTACGACACCAAAACCGGATTCGGAAGCGCCAACCAGTTTCTGGAATCGATATACAAGAGCCTCACTGGGAAGTCAGGGGCCGGGAGCCAGGGGCCGGGAGCCGGGGTGTCGAAGGTGCGCTGACGCGCTGGGAATACGGACCACGACCAAGTCTCATCCCATGTTTACCCCTACGTGAGCCGCCTTTCTTTAGATCGATAGTACTGAACAGTTTTGGGCGCTGTTGACGAATAACGTATGTTTAAGTACACTACTAATTTCCATGCGCCCGTTCTATCTGCCTGGTTACGTTTTTCTTACAGCCGTACTGCTTCCCGTTGCCGCCCAAGGCCAAGTAAGTGGTGGTTCCGGCGGTCCTCCCCCGCCCCCTCTACCCAGCGGCTGCACGATCAACACGGGCAGCTCCCCGAATCTCCGTTCCGAGTCCATGACCGAAGCGGTCAGCGATCTCGTATTCGCCTGTCAGCAAATGCCCTCGCTTTCGCCCGGCCAGCCTGCGCCGCAAGTCAACATCACCGTCACGTTGCCGGTGCCTGTGACGAGCCGTCTCTTGAACGGCAATGTATCGGAGGCGCTACTACTGATCGATGATCCCAACTCCGGTCTCAGTGCGCCCATACCGGGCTTCGGCCCGACCGAACCGTTCACGGTTTGCACCACCCCGCTCACCGGTTGCCCAGCCTGGGCCCAGCAGGTCACAATCCAGAATGGCTTAGGCAGCACCACCTATGCAGTAGCTGTCAACAGCCCCACCGCCAGCGCATCGCCCGCCAATGCCGCCCCCAATGTCTACCAGGGCATTGTCAGCGGCAACCAAGTCAGTTTCTATGGCATACCAGTGTTGCCCCCCGGAACCAACAGCGAGCGCGTCTTGCGCATCACCAACATCCGCATCAACGCCAGCGCCCTTCCAGTTGGCACGGCCGTTCAAGCTTCGGTATCCGTGTCCGACCCGGCTGCCTTACCGCTACTGAGCGCCCCGGTGCAAACCGTCGGAAGTACGTACTCGAGCCTCTCCGCATCTGTTGACACGCCCGGTGACTTTTCAGCGTGCAATGCGTCAACTCTGCAGCAGGCGACGATTCTTTCCTATGCTGCTTCCAGTCCCCCCAATCCCGGTCCCGTTGATTCCTCCCCCGCTACCTTCAGAACCCGCATGGATCCGGCCGCCGTGGGTTCGACCTCCACGCCGTTCGCGTCGCTGGCGCAAGACGTCCCCGGCACCGTCTATAACGCGGAATCCGATTTCACCTTGGCTGTGCCCGGCAGCGCTCCTGCCGGTTTGGCCGATTTCGGCACCCGTTTCAAAGCCGTTTTCAACAACGTCCCTACGGGCGTGCGACTCTTCGTATCCACCACGAATGTGGTCCTCCAGGCCGGCACTGGCCTATTCGCCAGTCCCCAATTCCCGGCGACGCAACTCGTCACTGGTGAAACCACCCCCTACGCGGTTCCAGCCGCAAGCGCTCAAGTCCCTGGTAGCAATATCAGCGTAGTCGAGATCACACCGGCCGCCGGCTCCCATACGGCAACCGCCGTCTGGGAAGTAGTCGGGTATTCCACCAGCCTCCAATTCGCAGTCTATGTCACCAACACCGCAGGCTCGATAGTCCCGGGCACGACCACCGTCAATCTCAGCTACGCCCCCACTACCGGCACGACTATCCCCCGCTTCATCGATACGTCCACTCCCCTTTCTGCCTTTTCAATAACCTCAGGATGCCAGTCCCCCAGCACTGTCACGCTAACGGCCTCTCCGAATCCGTCCGTATGGGGCCAACCAGTCACCCTGACTGCCACCGTGCCCGCCGGCGCCACCGGCACCGTTTCATTCTTCCAGGGTCTGAACACACCCCTCGGGACTCCGGTGCCTCTCAGCGGCAACACCGCCAGCGTCACGTTTTCCTCGCTGCCCGCGCTACAGTACAGCGGCACCACCTCGGTCTTGGCCGTTTATAACGGCGATGGTAACTTCCTCAGTTCGACCAGCAATCAAGCCTCGCTCACCATAAACAAGGCGGCCACAACCACCGTAGTCACTCCCTCGCCCGATCGCTCTATAGTCACAGCCACCGTCACTGCGAACCCACCCGGCAGTGGCGTCCCTACCGGAACGGTCAGTTTCTTCGATGGCCCAACCCAACTGGGAAGCGCGCCACTGATGCAGCAAGGCAGTCTTGGAGCGTTTGCCACTTGGAACGTTACCACAGCGAACGACAGCATCACCGCGCTCTATGCGGGAGACTCGAACTTCCTCTCCAGCACCTCTGCAACCGTGCCGCTCCACGGCGGTCCGCTGAGCTGCGCTGCTACCACCGGCGATCTTCCGTTAGTGCGCTCTGAAGGCATCACGGAGATAATTGGCGATGTTGTCATTGATTGCGCCGGCGGAGCAGCGCTCACCCCGGGCCAGCCGGTTCCGCGCGTCAATATCACGCTGACCCTGCCCGCCTCTGTCACCAACCGCTTGCTCGACGGTAACGCTTCCGACGCGCTGCTGCTACTGGACGAACCTAACGCGAGCCTGGAAACTCCCGTCCCCACCTACGTTCCCGGCTTCGGCTCCGAGGAACCATTCACAATCTGCACTACGCCACTCACCGGGTGCGCCGCCTGGGCGCAGTCGGCCACCGGCCTCTTAAATCAGACTTATCAGGTTGCCGTAAACTCTCCAACGGCCAGCGCTACAGCAGGCAACGGGGCGCCGAATGTTTACCAGGGTATCGTCAGCGGGAATCAGGTCACCTTCTATGGCGTCCCGGTTCTCCCGCCAGTCGTCGGTGCTCGTATCCTGCGAATCACCAACGTTCGCATCGACGCCACCCATCTGCCTGTCCCCGTGACGCCCTCCATCGCCGTGTCGAACACGACCGTCCTGCCAATCAATGGCCAGACTATCGTTCCCGTCTACGCCGGTCCCAGTCTCACAACCTCGGCTGCCACCCCTACAGCCGTTGCCTGCGATTCGCAAACGCTTCAGCAGGCTACCGTTCTCAACTTCACCGAAAGTAGCACTTTCTACTCCAGTGCCTTCAAGCCGCGCCTCGACCCGACCGCCGCAAGCCAGAGCGTTCCCGGCATCCTCTACCAGAGCGAGTCAGGCCTCCTGGTCCCCATCTCCAGCGGCATTACCGCTGGACTAGCCGATTTCGGTACCCGCCTGAAAGCCGTCTTCCACAACGTCCCCTCCGGCGTCCGCTTATTTGTCTCGCTCACCAATGTGACAACCGATTCCAACGGCACGGTCACCGGCTCTGTACCCCAACCGCTGTCCTCCGACACCAGTCTCGCCTTCGCGGAAATGGTCACGAGCGAGACGGCAGCCTTCTCTCCTGCTTCGCCCACTGCCCAAGCCTCTGTAAGTAATGTCAGTCTGGTTGAGATTACGCCTGCGGCCGGAAGCACTACCGCTACTGCCGTCTGGGAAGTACGCAACGAAAGGTTAGGCCTCTTCACCACTGACAGCTTACAGTTCGCAGTCTTCGTCTCCACTCCCGGCGCCGCCTCCAGCGCGACGGGCACCGTGAACCTCAGCTACGCTCCGACCGGCTCCGTGTCTACCATCCCTCGTTTCCTCGACACCTCTTCTCCCACTCCCGCTATCAACCTCTCTTGCCCTATCTATGTGCCGCCGGTCCTCACGCTAACCAGCAGTCAGAACCCGTCCACCTTCGGACAAGCGGTCACCTTTACCTTTTCAATGACGCCTCCCGGTACCGCCGCTCCCGTACAGTTCTACGACGGAACCACACTCCTGGGCTCCGCCACTCTGAACAACGGCCAAGCCTCCTTTACCACGTTAGCTCTGCTCCCCGGCTCCCACGCCATTAGTGCCACTTACAATGGCCTGTCCACGAGCTTTGGCCAAGTCGTCAACGGCCTCGCTCCCACCGTAACGCTGACCGTCAGCAACACCGCGCCAACTGTCGGCCAGTCGCTCATACTCACCGCCCAACTCGGTCCTACTCCTCCCTCCGGAGTACCCGCACCCACCGGCCAGATCCAGTTCCGCGATGCCGGCCTCTCCGTTGGCACTGCAACCCTCGCATCTGGCGCAGCTTCCTTCACCGCGAGCAATCTCACCCCAGGCGTTCACTCGTTCATGGCCATCTATCCGGGCGATCAGTATTGGGCCGCAGGCCATTCCACAACGCTCAATATCACAGTCACTCCGCCTGCTCTCCAACTGACCAACGCCGCTACCAACCTGTCCACCTTCGCCCCCGATGAGCTTGTCAGCATGTTCAATGTGATCGGGTTGAACGGCAGCACGGGAGCGACCCTGCCTCTTAGCACTTCTCTAGCGGGAGTCTCCATCGCCGTCAAAGACAGCTCCGGCGCCCAGCGCCCGGCCCTTCTTTATGGCGCCTTCGCCGCCGCCGGACAGGTGAACTTCGTAGTCCCGGCGGGCACCGCCGCAGGCGCAGCCACCGTTCTGACGGCAGTGCCATCGGGACCGAATCAATCTACCCAGATCACCATCGGCAATGTGGCCCCTGGTATCTTTACCGCCAATCAAAATGGCCAAGGGACCTTCGCCGGACAGATTGTGTATGTCAACACCGATGGTTCCCAGACCGTCGTCGAATCAGCGGCTCTCTCCGGTACGGCATTCGCTGCCACGCCTATCAATCTCTCTTCCGGGACCAGCGCTGTGTTCCTGCAGCTCTACGGCACCGGCCTCCGGCACGCCACCAGCCTCACTGCCACCGTGAACGGAACCAGTGTGCCTACCGTATATGCCGCCCAAGGCGCCTATCCCGGACTTGACCAGGTCAATCTTCAAATTCCAACCACCTTGGCCGGCGCCGGTACTGTCAACATCGTCATCACTGCCGATGGCCAGACCGCAAATGCCGTCACAGCCCTCATTCAATAGGTGGGCAGGTTTGGCAGCATGCCGAATGCGAGCATTCATACGGGACAACACCCACGCGCACTATTGCGGGCTGTACAATGACTCTTCCGCTAACTAGGAGGTGACATGAAAGCATTGCTCGCCAGTCTGATTCTAGCCGCCGCCGCGACCGTGATGACAGGCGCGGGAAGCGGCGCGGCCTCGGTAACCTTCGTCGATCACGAAAAAGTGGCTGCTTCCCTCGCCAAGGGAGGCGAGCTGGCTAAAGCTCCGGACCTGACTGTGCTGGGCGCGCATCGCAGTGGCGCCGGGCAGGTAGAAGTGCACGATAAGGAAACCGATGTGATGTACGTGATCGACGGCGCCGCGACGATCGTGACCGGCGGCACTATGATCGGAGGCAAGGTCACCGCACCGGGGCAGTGGCGCGGCAAGGAAATTGAGGGGGGGCACGCACAGCATCTTGTCAAAGGCGACGTTATGGTGATTCCGGCCGGTATTCCGCATTGGTTCAAGGAAGTTCCTCAATCCATCAGCTACTATGTAGTAAAAGTGATCAAGTAAGCCGGGGCCTGTCCAAGCACGGAGAGTTCAAAGTAATACGTCTCTGGTCGAAGTGAGGAGCACGCAGGTGCAACCGGTGTCGCTCCATACACGATGATCGACGCTGCCAGCCTCGGCCCGGATGTAATCGCCCGGAGAAAGCCTCTTGTCATCTATCCACAGCTCTCCGTGAAGCAGATGGAGTTCTTCCCTTACCGCATGGCGGTGAGGTGGATAGTCGGTTCCAGGCTCAAGCCGTACCAACATAGTAACGCCGGCGCTCTCCGTATCAGCCGCGAGCACTTGGCAAGAGATGCCAGGCGCGACTGCTTCCCATTCCGGTTTATTCTGCAATTCTAACGGTGGAAAGACCGGCGATTTTCCTGTCTGTTCTGAGATCCGGTGGGCGAGCCGCCCCCAGAGCGATACGGATGGCCGCAGAATATCGGTGGGCCAAAAGACGAAGGAATCCACAATCGGACGAAGCGTCTCGATCTCCTGGCGGCAATCAGCGCACGAGGAGATCCAATTCTCCACTACAGGAATTTCGTTCGCGGGGAGAGCCTTTAAAGCATACAAGAACACCAAATCCAGGTGCTCTCGATCATGTTGACCAGATTTCGAATTCATTGATGGCCCAATCTCCCGGAGAGCGCGTGCCGAAGCTTGCCAAGCCCTGACCGGATCCGTGTCTTGACTGTTCCAACGGGTTGATTCAACTGTGCTGCCACTTCGGCGTAAGTCAACTCGGAAAAAAATGCAGTTTCGATAAGCCGGCGCTCCTCCGCCGTGAGATCACCCAGAGCATCCCGGAGGTGGCGAATCTGTTCCTCAAGCTGGCAGGCCCGTTGCGGGTCGTCGGCCGCTGCCGTTGTTAGCGGAAGGTCTACATCACTATTGAAACGCTTTTTTCGATGTTCGAACCGCAATCGGTCGATTGCCCTGGATCGCGCCAGATTCATAATCCAGCCGACGACGGGTCCGCCGGCAGGATCGTAAGCTGACGCTCTTCGCCATATCTCGTAGTAGACGTCGAGAGTCACTTCTTCAGCGGTTTCGCGATTGTTGGTTATCCGGAATGTCAAGGTGAAAACGATTCGATATGTCTGTTGATAAAGGGAATGCAATGCAAGCTGATCCCCTGCGGCGATGGATGTGACGAGCGCGAGCCACTCCTTCTCAGACGTACGAATTCTTACCTTATCGCTGTAGAGAACATCCGCAAGTATCCTCGTCTCTGAATTACCCTCATCCTTTTTGGGATGCACGACTGAAATCATACCATCGGCAGTTCGAGCCGCAACCGGCCGGTTGCCCCGGAGCGCGCCAGATGCATAATCCAGCCCGCTGGCGGGTCCGCCGGCAAGACCGCAAGCCGACGCTCCTCGCCGCACACCGTAGTACATGTCGAAAGTCACTTCGTCCCCTGAGCCTCTCCTTCCCGGACGTACGAACTCTAGCTTTGCCGCCATACTTTCATCCCGTTAGGGGCTGCCGCCAAGAGCTGTGGTTTGTGGCCACTAATCAAGTAAACGTCAAAACTGTCCATGCGTATTTGCGAATGTGCTTTCCAAACAATCCAGGATTCGGCAATTGACGTTATCCAAACTGATGGGTCCAAGGGATCACACGCTAGCCGAATCTGCTTTTCAAGAGACGAGGAGGTGTGCAGTGCCACAGCCGCCACACAATCGGCAGGAATTGGAGGACTTCTGGTGCGCCAAGACGCAGGATGCGCTGAGCCGCTGCCGGGGCGCTACGGCCGAGCGCAGGAAGAAAGTGCAGGAACAGAACGCCCTGTTGACTCCGGGCCCGGACGATTATTTGGCTGTGGGGCTTGCCATTAAGGCGGAAACGGATGCACTGGTGGAATATCGGCGGGTCTTGGAAATTTTTACTGATCTGATAGTCCAGGGCAAAAAACCTGGGGATTCGGCAGAATCGGGCTAATGGCGGACGTTTGCGTTGACGCAGGATGGAAGTGAATCGGAAAATTTCCCTTTTATGGAAATAGTGCTCATTGTTGATGATGAACCGACAGTGCTGAACCTCTGCCGAAGGATGCTGGAGGTTGGCGGCTACCAGGTGTTAACTGCGGGAGGCGCCTACGAAGCGCTGGAACTTTTGGAAAGTACTGCGCAGCCAATCGATTTGGCTCTGCTAGACGTCGTCATGCCCCGTATGAACGGGCTCGAGCTGGCGAATCGTCTACAGCAAGCAAAGCCGGGCATACGGGTTTTATTGATGTCGGGCTTTGGACCAACCGAAGTAGCGCGCGTAGCCGGCAGGGACCAGCCGTATCGCATCATGTGGAAACCGTTTAAGACGGAGTCTCTGCTTCGAATGATTGAGAATGTGCTGGCTGGATCTCCCGACGTTGCGAGCGGGTCTCGATGTTAACTCGTTTCCGCTTGGCCATCTTGCCAACGTTCACGGCCTGAGGGCGGAGAGGTCATGCAGATCAAATACCTCGACCGGCACAAATCCCAGCCGAACAGCTCCAGTTGCTTGTATCCTATTTGAAATCGGTAAAGTAACGGAACCAATTGCCGGGAAATCAGGAATGTGCATTGGGGGATGCAGATGAGTTCATTGCGGCTACTTCGACAGACAATGCTGGGAACAGGTTTTGTTCTGGTGCTCAGCTCCAGTTGTGTATTGATGGCTCAACCGCCCGCGGGGCGTCCGGGATTCGGTTTTCGAGGAGGATTCGGGGGCGGCTTCGGTCCGGAACGCCTCACCGGCAAAACCATCACCGGCGCGCCGTTCTCGGGGACGCTGACCGAGCAGTCGGTGCAGACGTTGGCGAATGGCACCCAAATTCAACGGCAGGAGCAAGCGAGCGTGTATCGCGATAGCCAGGGGAGGGTCCGGATCGACTCTACTTTCACCCGGCCCACCGCTTCGGGTAACGAAACGGTTACGGAATCCACAATCTGGGATCCCGTCGCCGGCTACAGCTACCGGCTCAACCCCCAAAAATTGACTGCTGTGCAATTTCCTATTCGGCAAAGGACGGGCACGGCTCAGCCCAGGACGACAACCCGGCCAGCCGATCCGACGCTGACCAGGATGAGCTTGGGGACATCGGTCGTCAACGGCGTGAACGCCGAGGGTACGCAGGAGACGCGGATGATTCCGGCGGGAAGAATCGGGAACACCCAGGCGATCCAAACGGTCCGGACCACGCGGGTTTCGACCGACCTAAAAATTCCCATTCAAGTCACAGAGAGCGATCCGCGAACGGGCACCCGCTCGATGAACCTGACGAACATCGTGCAGAGTGAACCGAACGCATCGTTATTTGTGGTGCCCTCGGGATATACGATCACGTCCGCGCCGCAAGGGCGCGGCCGGGGCCCGCGGTAGGTCTGGGAGATCGTGGGGAGCGCTGGCGCGTTCCCATGCGATTCAAATGGGTGCGCGAAACGCCGCCCAGAAGGGCGGCGGCGGGGCGGAAGCCCCGCCCCACTGCGATTTCGTGTGAAGTTGGCATACTATTTAGTGGCAGCATGAAGCAGGATGCCAGCTTTTTCGCCGGGTATGACCCGGCATTGATTTATATTGCAAAAAAACTGAAGGATGCTTTGCACCTCGAGTCGGTATTCACCTCGGCGGGGGTCGATTATGGCGTCGAGGCCGATGAGTATCGCGGTGGTGTGCTGTTCCGGTCCGTCCGGGTGGGCGCGTTTTTCTATGTGCGTCCGGACTCGATAGAAACGGCCCACGAAGTGATGCGGCAGCACGGCTTTACGCCTTACCACGGCGCGGCGGACTGAGCCTCGGCCGCCTCCATGGGAAAATAAAAATTAGTGATCGTCAGAGATGGCATGTTGTACGCTGCCGGGTTGGCAGTGGCTGCGGCGGTGGTGTGGTGGCTCGCGGGGCCGTGGTTTACGGCACCGCTGTGGCTTGCCGCGGCATTTTGCCTGTACTTTTTCCGCGATCCGGAGCGTAGCGTACCGCCCGGTCCGGTAGCCGTGGCGCCCGCGGATGGCAAAGTGGTGGCGGTGAAGGCCGAGAACGCCACGGTAAATCGGGTCAGCATCTTTTTGAATATTTTTGACGTGCACGTGAACCGCTCACCCATCGCGGGGACGATTTGCAAAGTGGAATACCAGAAAGGACGATTCCTGGTGGCGAGCCGCGAAGAGGCCTCCAGCCGGAACGAGCAGAATAGCATCACCGTCGAGGGCGATGGCACGTGCATCATCTTTAAGCAAATCGCGGGTCTGATCGCGCGCCGCATCGTCTGCAACAAACAACCGGGGGACCGCGTCCAAAAGGGCGAGCGCATTGGATTGATCAAGTTCGGTTCGCGGGTGGATGTTTTGTTCGGTCCGGAATGGGGAATTAGTGTGCGGCCGGGGATGCGCGTGGCCGCTGGATCCAGTGTGATTGCCCGCCGGTTGGATGGCGCGGCGGGGGAATCGGAAATTTATGACGCTTAGAGACCGGCTCATCGATCCGCGATCTCCCGACCGGCGGCCGCGCCGTGTGGCGTATGCGCTGCCTACGCTTTTCACCGCGGGCAACATCTTCCTGGGATATATATCGGTGTTGCGTTCGTTTCGCGGAGCCATGGTGGCGGCAGCCGGCAGCGCGGGAGCGGCGGACCAGTTTGCGGTAGCGGCCGTGGCCATCGGCATCGCAGTCTTCACCGATGGACTCGACGGCAGCATTGCACGGTTCACCCGCACCACGTCCGATTTCGGCCGCGAAATGGACTCGCTAGCCGACGTGATCAGCTTCGGCCTTGCGCCTGCAGTGTTGGCCGTTGCGTGGGGTGTGCAGTTCATCGAGCCGGCCCTGTCGGCGGCCATCCGGAGACCCATTTTCAACGCAGCCTACTTCATTGCGTTCCTGTTTTTGCTGTGCGGCGCCGCGCGCCTGGCGCGGTTCAATATTCAGAAAAATCCGGTTCCCAAGAATCCCGGGCGCCCGGACCGCAAGTATTTCGTCGGCCTGCCCATTCCGGCCGGGGCCGGCTTGATTGCCGCGATCGTCTATGCCTCCGGCGGGGATCCGATCGTCTGGCCTCCGCTGGCCATTGCCTGGCTGGGCCTGCTGCTGCTGTTGGGTTTTTTGATGGTCAGCACCTGGCGGTATTACAGCTTCAAGGGAATCAGTCTGAATAAAGCTTACTCTACGCTGATCCTGGTTCTGCTCGGAGGATTGATTTACGCCATTGTGACTTATGGGCGCACGGTGTTGCTTGCCATGGCGGTGGCTTATGTGGGCAGCGGGATCGTGATTCGCATCGGAGGCATAATACGCCGCCGCCTGCATCCATCGCCTCCCCACCCCAGCTATCCGCTGGACCCGGAGCACGAGGTTGGCTAATCGCACGGAAGCCGTTCTGGTAGGCAGCGAGACCCTTCTCGGAAGGGAGATCCGCGACATTGCCGCTACCGCCGCGCCGGCGCTGGAACTGCGGCTGCTGGCAGCGGATGAAGAGCAGGCAGGCACGCTTACGAGCCTGGGCGATGAACCGGCTGTCATTGAACAGCTCAGCGCGGAGGCTCTCGAGGGAGCGAGCATCGTTTTTCTAGCTGGCTCGGCGGAATCGAGCCGCAAGGCCTTGGAACTGGTGGATGGATTCGAGGGGGAGCGCGCGACCATCATCGATCTCACTTACACCGCCGAAGAGCGGCCGGACGCGCGTCTGCGGGCGCCTGCTGTGGAATCGGCTGAATCGGAGGAGGAGGCGGGAGCCGGTGTGCAGGTGATTGCCCATCCCGCGGCCATTGCTTTGGCGCTGTTTCTGCGGCGCCTGCACACGAACGATCCCATCCGCCGCGCGGTGGTTCAGATTCTGGCGCCCGCCAGTGAGCACGCCACGCGGGGCGTAGAAGAGTTGCAGAACCAGACCGTCAGTCTGCTCTCGTTCAAGGGCCTGCCGCAGGCGGTATTCGATGCGCAGCTTGGCTTCAACCTGCTGGCGCGCTACGGGGAGGAGGCTCCCGTGCCGCTCGAAGAATCGGAGCTGCGCATCGAGCGCCACCTGGCTACGCTGCTCAGCCTGCCCGGCGAAGGAGAAGGGGCGCCGATGCCTTCGCTGCGGCTCGTTCAGGCGCCGGTGTTTCATGGCTACAGTTTTTCCGCTTGGGTGGAGTTTGAATCGAATCCCGGCCTGGAGGCGATTGAGAGCAGTCTCGCAACCGCTTCAATAGAGGTGCGCGGCGCGGAGTTCGATCCGCCCACGAACGTCGGGCAGGCCGGGCAAAGCGGGATCGCGGTGGGCGCCATCGCGGCGGACCGCAACGAGGCCGAAGCCTGTTGGTTCTGGCTGGTGGCTGATAATTTGCGGCTGATGGCCGAAAACGCCGTGGCCGCCGCCGGGGAGGATCTCTAATGCGATTCGTTTGGTCTGTGCCAATAGCGGCTTGCGCACTCTTGCCTGGGGTAACCTGGATAGGCTGCGGTTATCACGTGGGCGACCAGGGCAGCCTGATTCCGCCCACCGTAAAGACGATTGCCGTGACTTCATTTCAGAATGTGACCACGCGATACCAGTTAGGGAAGTTGCTGCCGGAAGATATCGCGCGCGAGTTTCTGACACGCACCGGCTATAAAGTGGTGTCTGATCCGGCGAAAGCCGATGCCGTGCTGAGCGGCGCAGTGGCCAATTTCGTTTACTACCCCATCACGTTTGACACGGTGACTGGCCGCGCCACGAGCGCAGGGGTAGTGGTTACTTTGCGGCTCACTCTAACAGAACGGGCTACTGGAAAATTGCTCCTGAATCGTCCGGCCGCCGAATTTCGCGAGCGGTATGAAGTTTCCGAGAATCCGCAGCAGTATTTTGACGAGAGCGGGACGGCCATGATCCGGCTGAGCCGCGATGTGGCGGATAGCGTTGTGACGCAGGTCCTGCAGGCCTTCTGACCGTGACTTCCGCGCAATTGCTCCCACGGATCGGTCAAGGGAAATGGCCGCCGGTATTATTGTTGCTGGGTCCGGAAGCTTACGACCGGCAGCGGCTGAAGCAGGCTATGGCCGCGAGCATGCCGGAAGGCGCGATCAGCGAGCACGACCTCGCCGAACTAAGCCTGGCGGAAGTATTGGACGATGCCCGCGCTCTTTCGTTGTTTGCCACCGACCGCCTCATCTGGGTATTGAATGCCGAAGCTGCCTTGCCCCGCACACGTTCGGGCGATGACGAAGAGACCGAGGGCGGAACGGGATCTGCAACAGCGGATATAGCGCTGCTGGCTGCATATGTAAAAGATCCGACGCCGGGCGTAACTCTGGTTTTCGAAGCGGTGCGTTTCGATTTCGAAGGCGATGACAAGCGCAAGCAGGAACGTGTCCGCAAATTCTACAGCGCGATTCCGCAGGTGGTAGAACTGCGCCGTTACGCAGCCCAGGACGCGCGGGGCGAGGCGGAAAACCTGGCCCGCAAGGCTGACCTGCGCATGAACGCTTCCGCTTTGAACCTGTTGGTAGAGGCGCTGGGAGCGGATATGGCGAGGATCGCCGTGGAGATCGAAAAACTGGCGCTGTTTGCCGGCAGCCGGCCGGTGGGCGGTGATGAGATCGCCGCGCTGGTGCCGGATGCCCGTACCGTGACGATCTTCGCTCTGGTGAATGCGCTCGGCCGCCGCGACCGTGTGCGCTCGCTCGAATTGCTGGATACTCTGGTGAAGGAAGGCGAGTACCTGCCGCTGGTGCTGGCATTTCTCTCCACGCAGTTTCGCATGGCCCTGGTGGCTCGTGAAGCGGGCCTCCGCGGCGCGAGTCAGATCCAGACTCATTTCACGAGAATGGGCATGGCCATGTGGTTCTCACGCGCGGAGCAGATTCAGGAGACGGTTAGCAAATTCAGCCAGCCGCAACTGGAGAGCGCAGTCCAGTGGCTGTACCGCGCGGATACGTGTTTACGCGACGCGCGCCCGGACGACCGCACGATTATGGAACAGTTTGTGGTGGAGCTGACGCGCTAGAGTCCTTGCCATGGCGAACAAGATGCAAATACGTCAAAATTTCCACCACGGAGTCACCAAGACACGGAGAATTCCAAAAAGCTTTTGCTCTGTGGCCTCCGCATCCTCTGTGTCCTCAGGATCTGGGACTCCGCAAAACCAAATGCCCAGAGCACGGAGCATTTTCTTTTCTGAGGCGGGAGCCTCGCTAGTTTTACTGTTTTACTGCGGCTTTTCGGACTTATCGTCTGCCGAGACATCGGGAAAGTTGAGGCGCTTTTCGAGCTCGGTGAGCCGGGCTTCCAGTGCGCTGATGCGGGCCATGAGCGCGGTTTGGTTAGCCTCAAGCTGCACGGCGCGAAGCTGCTGCGACTCGGCGAGGCTGTAAAAGGCTTTGGCCAGCAGTTCCGCCGTATCGTGGACGGCTTTCATGAGGCGCTCCTCCAGGTTCAGCAGGTCGCCTCGGATGGTATCCAGAATGCGCTCCTCAAGCTCTTTGAGGTCGCCTTTCGTGGGTTGCGAACTCCGGTCGATTCCGTTCTTCATTTCCGCCTCGAATTAGAGTCTACCAGACACCAGGGCGTGTGAACCGGCCAAGCCAAGCCCTGTCCCGCCGCTGCTACTCTGTAGGGGAAGGCTAAAGCTGTGACACCCTCAAAGCCTAAGAAATCCACGACGGAACAATTGCGCGGCGCGCTGCCGCTGCTATTGGAACTGGTGCGCCCGCGCCGGGGTTTGCTGGTGTTCGGAATGCTGCTCATGGTCATCAACCGGGGAGCGGGACTGGTGACACCCACGTCGGTTAAATTCCTGGTGGACGACGTCATCGGCAAGCGCCATGTGCAATTGCTGACGCCGCTGGTGCTGGCGGTGTTTGCGGCCACCGTCATTCAGGGCATCACCTCGTTCACCCTCACGCAACTGCTTTCGAAAGAAGGCCAGCGGCTGATCGCCGAGCTGCGGCGCAGGGTGCAGGAGCACGTGGGCCGGCTCTCGGTGGCCTACTACGACGCCACCAAGAGCGGGATGCTGGTGACGCGTATTATGAACGACGTGGAGGGCGTGAGAAACCTGGTCGGCACGGGCCTGGTGGAATTCGTGGGCGGCATGCTCACGGCACTGTTTTCCTTCTTCTTCCTGCTGCACATCAGCGTGCTGCTCACCCTATCCGCGCTGCTGTTCATGGCTGTCTTCGGGTTGACGCTGAATCGCGCTTTCGGACACATTCGTCCGATTTTCCGCGAGCGCTCCAAGATCACTTCCGAAGTGGCGGGGCGGCTGACAGAGTCGCTGGCGGGGGTGCGGGTGGTGAAGGGATACCACGCCGAAGAACAGGAAGCGCGCGTATTTGCGGGCGGCGTGCAGAGGCTGCTCGATAACGTGATGCGCTCGCTCACCGCCATGTCGCTGATGAGTCTTTCCGCCACGCTGCTGATGGGTTGCGTATGGGCCGCGATCATGTTTCTGGGCGCGCGCGAAATTTTTTCGGGCGCCATGACACTGGGTGACATGATGAGTTTCACGGCGTTTCTGGCGTTTTTGATCGCCCCCACATTTCAGGTGGTGGGGATCGGCACCCAATTGACCGAGGCGATGGCCGGTCTCGACCGCACACAGGAAGTGTTGCACGAGAAGCCCGAGGATCAGGAGCCGCGGCGCAAAGTGCTCATGGGACCGGTGAAGGGATTCGTGGATTTCGAGAACGTCAGCTTCGCCTACTCTGCCGGGAAACCGGTGCTGCACGAGATCAGCTTTGCGGCCGGACCGGGCACGGTGACTGCGCTGGTGGGGCCATCGGGATCGGGCAAGTCGACTATCATCAGCCTGCTTGCGGCCTTTCATGAGCCTTTCGCAGGCACGATATTCGTGGATGGCATCGACCTGACCACTGTGCGGCTGGATTCGTTCCGTACGCAGCTTGGCGTGGTGCTGCAGGACACCTTCCTGTTCGATGGAAGCATCCGCGAGAACGTCGCTTTTTCGCGCCCGGATGCGACCGAAGAGGAGGTCCTGGAGGCCTGCCGCATCGCCCACGTGCACGAGTTTGCCGAACGCTTGCCGCAGAAATATGACACGATCGTGGGAGAGCGCGGCGTCCGGCTTTCCGGCGGGCAGCGGCAACGCATTTCCATTGCGCGCGCGATCCTGGCGAACCCACGCATTCTCATTCTGGATGAGGCCACTTCGAGCCTTGATTCCGAATCCGAACAGGCCATTCAGGCGGGCTTGGCGTACCTCATGGAGGGCCGCACGACGTTCGTGATTGCTCACCGCCTCTCGACCATTCGCAGGGCCGATCAGATCCTGGTGGTGGAAGATGGCCGCATCTGCGAGCGCGGCACGCACGATTCGCTGTACGCGCTGAGCGGCCGCTACTACGACCTCTACACGCGCCAGCATGGTCTCGATGCCAACCTCTTTCTCGCTCCGGGCGAAGGCGACCAGGAGTCCGATGAGCGCAAACGGCCGATTGCCCTGCGCGGAGCGGCGGCTCCATCGGCAGCTTCGTTTTTGCGCGGCGGGGTAGCGTGAAGGCGCGTGATCGTTCGGACTACGGCTACAACGCCGACACGGCCAGAGTAGCGGCCTCTCCTTAAAGGCCGCGGCTCGGAACACGATGAACGGAGCCGCGACCGAGGGAGCGATTACCTTAGCGGATCTCGATGGATTCTACCTTTAAGGTCGAGCCTTGTAGAGTTCCCTTGACTGTCGCAACGACCGGGTCGCCTTTGGAAGCGGCATTGGGGTCGGCAGAGCGGTCCGCGCGGTTCTTCAATGCAGCAGCCGCTTTGGAATTTCCGTCGTCGTCCAGTTTTACGACCTTTCCCTGGTTATCCACCAGGCCGAACGACATACTGGAAGAGTTGGGCTGACAGGTGGCAATTGTGGGCTGGGGTTTCCCCAGGCAAGAAATGTCGATCAGGGCACCGGAAAAAGTATCCGCGAAGGCGGATACGGCAAACAAAATCGCGAACGTGGTGAGTGTCACTATGCTTCGCATTCGTATCGTTCCTTTCAAAATGGAATTTTCGAAGCTGGCGCGCGTTCGTTGTTGGGTCGAGGGGAGCAGTCTGCATTCCACTCCTAGAAACATAACCAGTTGTTTGGAAGGCCTCGCGAATGTTTGAGCGAACGCATCCGCGGGCGGTGTAAAAGGTGCACTCGCAATGACTCAGGGAAGCTGTAATCCTGAACCTCAAAAATCACTGGACAACGGCCACGTCCTCATGATGTAATAATTATTCACGCTGGTGAATAAACATTCAGGATGACGACTACGGTGCCCTCCCGACCTGCTGCCAACCCGATCCTTAAAACCAGCGGGCCGGACCTTCTCCGCGACCTGGATTTGACGGATGACGAGCTCGGGTACCTGCTCGAATTGGCCGCTGACGTGAAGCGTTTTCCGAGTGACTACGCGCAGGCGCTGCGAGGCAAGTCAATCGCTCTGCTATTTGAGAAACCGTCGCTGCGCACGCGCCTCACTTTTGAGCTGGCAGCCAAGCAGCTTGGCGGGAACTCGGTATTTTGCGAGGGTCCGGTGGGTGGGCGCGAGCCACTGAAAGATGTGGCCCGCAACGTGGATCGCTGGGTGAATGGCATCGTGGCGCGCGTGTTTTCGCACGATACAGTAGAGGAACTGGCGCGCTGGTCGTCGGCGCCGGTAATTAATGCGCTCAGCGATATGTACCATCCCTGCCAGGCGCTGGCCGATGTGCAGACCATCCGGGAACGTTTCGGCGCGCAGGAAAAAGTGAAAGTAGCCTTTATCGGGGATGGCAACAACGTGGCGCATTCGCTCATGATCACTGCCGTGCGGCTGGGGATGAATTTTACGCTCGGATGCCCGCAGGGGTTCTTGCCGAATCCCGAAGTGGTCGTTCAGGCCGAGGGCTTAGCGTCGCTTTCGGGCGCCGCGCTCGCCATCACTCACGATCCGCGCGCAGCCGCCGAAGGGGCGCACGCCATTTACACGGACGTATGGGTCAGCATGGGCCAGGAGCGGGAAACCGCGCGGCGCAAGAAGGCGTTTCAGCCTTTCCAGGTGAATGAGGAGTTGTTTGCGCTGGCGCGGCCGGATGCAATCTTTCTGCATTGCCTGCCCGCGCGGCGCGGCGAAGAAGCGACCGACGCGGTGATGGAATCGGACCGCTCCGCCATTTTCGATCAGGCCGAAAACCGGCTGCACGCGCAAAAGGCGCTGCTGTTGATGATGCTTTCCTGAGCCGCCGCCCTAAGGAGCGGTGAACGAATTTATGAACAAACCCAAGAAGGTTGCGCTCGCTTATTCGGGCGGATTGGATACTTCTGTGATCATCCCGTGGCTGAAGGAAAACTACGGCTGCGAGGTGGTCGCGGTGTGCGGCGATATCGGCCAGGGCGCTGACGAACTTTCGGGCCTCGAAGAAAAAGCCCGCAAAACCGGTGCTTCGGAAGTGCATGTCGAAGACATGCGCGAAGAGTTTGTGAGCCAGTACCTGTGGAAACTGGTGCGCTCCGGCGGCGTTTACGAACACAAATACCTGCTGGGCACTTCCATCGCCCGCCCGCTGCTGGCCAAGAAACAGGTGGAAGTGGCCCTCAAGACCGGCTGCGACGCGCTGGCCCACGGCTGCACCGGCAAGGGCAACGACCAGGTGCGCTTCGAGCTGACTTACAAAGCCCTGGCGCCGCATCTCGCGGTGATTGCGCCCTGGCGCGAATGGAAGATTGTGAGCCGCGAGGACGCCATCGAGTACGCGCGCGCGCATCATGTGCCGATCGCCGCTTCGACTACCAAGATTTATTCTCGCGACCGCAACATCTGGCACATTTCGCACGAGGGCGGCGCGCTCGAAGATCCGGCCAACGCCGCTCCGGACGACATCTGGATGCTCACGCGCAGCCCCTCGGAAGCGCCGGATCGCGCGGGCGAAGTTACCATCGGATTCGAAAAAGGCGTCCCCGTATCCGTGGATGGTAAACCAATGAGCGCGGTCGCGGTGCTCGAAACGTTGAACCGCATCGCCGCCGAACACGGCGTGGGCCGCATCGACCTGGTGGAAAACCGCTTCGTTGGCATGAAGTCGCGCGGCTGTTATGAGACTCCGGGCGGCACGCTGATCATGTTCGCCATACGCGAACTGGAAGCGCTGACGCTCGACCGCAGCACTCTCCATTACAAGCAGAAGCTGGCGCTCGATTACGCCGAAATGGTGTATAACGGCTTGTGGTTCACACCGTTGCGCGAAGCCTTGGACGCCTTCTTCGAGAAGGTGAGCGAGAGCGCCACCGGTGAAATCAAGCTGCGGCTCTACAAGGGAACCATCGAGCCGGTGAGCCGCAAATCGCCCTATTCGCTGTACTCGCTGGATATCGCCAGCTTCACCATGGGCGCGAGCTACGACCAGAAAGACGCTCTCGGTTTCATCAACCTGGTGGGTCTACCGATCAAGGTGCGCGCCGCCATCGCTGGCACAGGCGCTACCGCCGGGCAACACCAATGAAACTCTGGGGAGGCCGCTTCGAGACCGGTCCATCGGAAGTATTCGAGCGCTTTTCCGGCTCGCTCGATTTCGATCGCCGTTTGCTTGATGCGGATATTCGCGGATCGCAGGCCTTCGCGCGCGCGCTCGAGCGGGCGGGCATTCTCACGGCGCAAGAACTCGGCCAAATCGTGAGCGCGTTTGACGCGATCCGCGCCGAGGCCGCCCAGCCCGGCTTCTTCGAAAACGCCACCGATGAAGACGTGCATACGCTGGTGATCCGCAAGTTGAAGGAGCGCGCCGGACCGGTGGCGGACAAAATCCATACCGGGCGCAGCCGCAATGAGCAGGTTTCACTCGATACACGGCTGTGGTTGCGCGAGGAGTGCGACCGCTTGCGCGGGCTGCTCGCCGCGCTCATGGGCGCGCTCCTCGACCTTGCGGAAAAATATCCGGACGCCGTAATTCCCGGCTACACACACCTGCGCCGCGCGCAGGCCGTTTTGTGGCCGCACTACCTGCTCGCGTATTTTGAAATGTTCGCCCGCGACGCCCAGCGATTCGGCGAAGTGAAGTGCCACGCCGATCAGTTGCCGCTCGGCTCGGGCGCGCTCGCGGGCAGCGGTTTTCCTTTCGATCGCGAGGCGATCGCGCAGGACCTAGGCTTCGCATCCGTCACACGGAACAGCATGGATGTCTCCGGCGACCGCGATTTTGCGCTCGATTTCCTCTACGCTTCTAGTGTCACCATGATCCACTTGAGCCGGCTCGCCGAAGACTGGATTCTGTATTCCAGTGAAGAGTTCGGCTGGCTGGATCTCTCCGATGGCGTCACGAGCGGCTCCAGTCTGATGCCCCAGAAAAAGAATCCGGATTCGCTCGAGTTGATCCGCGGCAAGAGCGGGCGCGTGGTGGGCTGCCTGGTATCGCTGCTGGTCACCATTAAGGGGCTGCCGATGACCTACAACCGCGATCTGCAGGAGGACAAAGTTCCGCTGTTTGATGCCGCCGATCAAACCGCGGGCTCGCTGGAAATGGCGCGCGTGGTAGTCGAGTCGGTGAAACTCCTACCGGCGCGGCCGGAAGCGGCTGTGAAGGAAAGCTGGGTCGTAGCGACGGATCTGGCGGAAGCGCTGGCCCGCAACGGCACTCCATTCCATGAAGCGCACCAGATTGTGGGGAGGTTTGTATTGCAAAGTATTCAACAGGACAAGAAACCCTCTGCCTGGACCGCCGCCCAAATGCACGCTTTTGCGCCCGAGTTTACGCAGGATGTGGCGGAACTACTAGATCCCAAGCGCGGCCTGGAATCGCGGGCCGTTCCGGGAGGAACCGCGCCGGCGGCCGTTCGCGAGGCATTACGAAACGCCCGCCGAACGCTGGCGCGCATAAGTCAATGAGCAAGAACTACAGGCAAGGCCAAATTCTCAAACTGATTCGCAGCAAGCGCATCCTGACTCAAGACGACTTGGCCGAGGAACTGCGCGCACAGGGTATTTCCGCCACTCAAGTAACACTCTCCCGCGACATTCGCGACCTTCGCCTGGTGAAAACCCGCGAAGGCTATCAGGAAATGGCGGAGGAAGAGAAAGGCCCGGAGTTCCCGCTGCTGGCCGCGGAGTTCGTTCTGGACGTGCGCACCGCGCAAAACCTGGTCGTGCTGAAAACCGCGCCCGGCCACGCCAATTCCGTAGCGGTGGCGCTCGATCACGAGGAATGGCCCGAGGTGGTCGGCACCATTGCGGGAGACGACACCATCCTGGTGATCGCCCCCGACCGCGAAACCGCCGAGGTAATCCAGGAGAAGCTCATGGGGATTCTGGAGCAGGGCTGAGGGCCGCTGTTATAATCTTCTTTCTCATTCCCCATCGATAAGGAGCCTCTCTCTTGCGAAAGAAAGTGACGGTAGTGGGCGCCGGCAATGTGGGCGCCAATTGCGGATTGCGTATTGCGGAAAAAGAACTGGCCGACGTGGTGCTCGTAGACGTAATCGAAGGAGTGCCTCAGGGTAAGGGTCTCGACCTGGCGCAGTCCGGCCCCATCCAGGGTTATGACGTCTCTCTGACCGGCGCGAACGATTATGAGCCGACCGCCGGTTCTGATATCGCCATCATCACCGCGGGTTTTCCACGCAAGCCCGGCATGAGCCGCGACGACCTGCTCATGGCTAACTACGAAGTGGTGCGCGCGGCCACCGAGCAAATTGTCAAGTACTCGCCCAATTGCATTCTGATCGTGGTCACCAATCCGCTGGATGCCATGGCGCAAGCGGCTTACCGGGTGTCCAAATTTAGCAAGAACCGCGTGATCGGCATGGCGGGCGTGCTCGATAGCGCTCGCTTCCGTACCTTTATCGCCCAGGAGTTGCAGGTTTCCGTGGATAATGTCACGGCGGTAGTGATGGGCGGCCATGGCGATACCATGGTGCCGGTGGTGCGGCTAAGCAATGTCGCCGGCATTCCCCTCAACGAATTGATGGACCAAGCCACCATCGACCGCATTGTCAACCGCACACGCAACGGCGGCGCGGAAATTGTGAAGTACCTCAAAACGGGCAGCGCGTATTACGCGCCCTCAGCGGCCGCCGTGGAAATGGCCGAATCCATCCTGCGCGACAAGAAAAAGGTGCTCCCCTGCGCCGCCTATCTGGAAGGCGAATATGGCATCGACGGCCTGTTCGTCGGCGTACCCGTAAAATTGGGCGCGCGCGGCATCGAACAAATCTACCAGGTAAAGCTGACTGCGGAAGAAAACGCCATGCTGCAAAAGAGCGCCGCCGCGGTGCAAGAACTGATTCACGTCATGAAGTCCAAAAGCTGACCGCCCTTGGTCCCGGACGGCCGCCCACGGACCCTAACGCCCGGCATCTTGCCGCCCGCACCGGATTGGCGCTCTGGCGCGTCTAAATCTACAGGTACGCTATACTTGCAACTAAGGACGGTTTTGCCGATGGCCTTGAAAGGGCGTTCGTTTTTCGTTTTTTCCCTGATCCTGTTAGGCAGCTCGGTAGTGGGTGGAATTTATGGCCCGCGCATCCAGGTGGCCGCCGCAGCCTCGCCCAGTGATGAGCTTTCTTCCGACGTGCAGAGCTTCACCAGAATCTATTCCCTGGTGGAGCAGAACTTCGCCGACCATGTGAACGCCGACAAAGCCATTTATAAAGGGGCCATCCCGGGAATGCTGATGGTTCTTGATCCGCATTCCAATTTCTTCGATCCGAAAGAGTACCAAGCTTTACGCGATGACCAGCGCGGCCACTACTATGGCGTGGGCATGCTGGTAGGCCCGCGCGACGGCAAAACGATGGTGATGGCGCCGTTTCCCGGTTCCCCTGCTTACAGGGCAGGCATCCGTCCGGGTGACATTATCGCGTATATCAATGACAAGCCGACCGACAACATGAATAGCACCGAGATCGCCGACCTGCTCAAGGGGCCGCGCGGTACGCAGGTGAAGATTGGTGTGGTGCGCGAGGGAGCTACCGAGCCAATCAGTTTCGTAGTAATCCGCGATGAGGTGAAGCGGCCCAGCGTGCCGGACGCCTTCTGGGTGAAGCCTGGCATCGCCTATCTCAAGATTACGAGTTTTGGCGAAACCACCAGCCATGAGCTGGACGAGAACATGAAGCGGCTGGGCGAAAACAACATCAAGGGGCTGGTCCTCGATCTGCGTGGGAACCCCGGCGGGCTGCTGAATGAAGGCGTCGCGGTGGCGGATCACTTCCTGCAGAAAGGGCAAACCATTGTTTCCCATCGCGGCCGCAATTCGGTGGAGAAACCGTACATCGCCCGCGTGGGCAATCGGGGCCACGATTATCCCATTGTGGTTCTGGTGAATCGTTCTTCGGCTTCGGCGGCGGAAATTGTTTCGGGCGCGCTGCAGGACCATGATCGCGCCTGGATTTTGGGTGAAACCACCTTCGGCAAAGGATTGGTCCAAACAGTTTACCCGCTTTCGGAGAATACCGGCCTGGCGCTGACTACCGCTCACTTCTACACTCCCAGCGGCCGGCTGATTCAGCGCGATTACTCTCACCGTTCCTTCTACGACTACTACTTCCACAAGGACGATAACGCCCGCAATCCCGCCGATGTGAAGATGACCGATTCCGGGCGCACAGTGTATGGTGGCGGCGGCATCACTCCCGACGAAAAATACGAAGTGCCGGTTCTCGATGCTTTCGAAACCAAACTGACACGCAAAAGCGCATTCTTCAATTTCACGCGCCACTATTTCGCTACGCACGATACCAGCCTGCCCAGAGGCTGGATGCCGGATGAAACCACCCTGAACGAATTCCACGACTATTTGTTGGACCAGCACTACGATTTCAAGGAAGCCGAATTCACGCTGGATCACGATTGGATGAAGCGCCAACTGGCGATCGAGATGTACATTACGGCGTTCAATAAGGACGAAAGCGACCGCATCATGGCGATGACAGATCCTGAAGTCCAGAAGGCCGTGGATGCTATGCCCAGGGCGCGCGCGCTGCTCGAAACCGCCAAGAAGGTCCTCGCGCAGCGAATGATGAAGAGCGGGTCGCAGACGGCTGCCCTCAGTGGCGCAGGCCATTAATCTGCCTGAGAGCGCACAGGACGCCGCGGCGTTCCGTTGTGCGCGTTTACTAAGGAGCAGCGCCGCTGGCGGCGGCACAGGGGAATGAGACCCTCCCCCCAGATCATTGTTCTGGATGCCGGGGGGCAGTACTGCCACCTCATCGCCCGCAAGGTTCGCGAATTCGGTATTTACGCCGAAATCCGCCCCAGTGAAACTTACGCCGGAGAAATTTCTGCAGCCAGGGGCCTGATTATCTCGGGAGGCCCCAGCAGCGTTTATGATCCGGCCAGTCCAACGGTCGATCCGGCAATCTTTACCTCCGGCCAACCGGTGCTGGGGATCTGTTATGGCCAGCAATTGATGGCTCACCTGCTGGGCGGTACAGTGACGAAGGGCGATCGGGGCGAATATGGGTTGGCGACACTGGATCTAGACCTGACTGCGGACCCTCTCTTCGCCGGCTTGGGTGGGCCGCAACAGATCTGGATGAGCCATCGCGACGTGGTCACCGAAGTGCCCCAGGGCTTCTCGGTGGTGGGCCGCACCGCCACCTGCGCCGTAGCCGCCGTGGCTGCTCCCGAGCGCAAGCTTTACGGGGTGCAGTTTCATCCGGAAGTGGTCCATACGAGCCGCGGGCGCGACCTGCTGCATAATTTCCTGTTTCGCATTTGCGGATGCACGCCTGATTGGGACCCCAGTCACCGTTTGCCGCTGCTCGAACAGGAGATTCGCGATTATGCCGGCGGGCGCAAAGTGTTCTTCTTCGTGAGCGGCGGCGTAGATTCCACCGTGGCCTTCGCTCTCTGCCAGCGCGCTTTGGGCGAGGAGCGGGTGCGCGGCGTATACGTGGATACCGGATTCATGCGCGCCGGCGAAACCGAATTTGTCGCGCGCATGCCGGGCATTACCGTGGAACACGCCGGCCAGCGGTTTTTTAGGGCGCTCGCGGGAATTACGGACCCCGAGCAGAAGCGCCATGCTATCGGTGAAGAATTCGTGCTGGTGCAGGAAGAGGTGATCGAAGCGCGGCGGTTGCTGGATGAAGAATGGATTCTGGGGCAGGGCACCATTTATCCCGATACGATTGAATCGGGCGGCACGGCTAAATCTTCCGTCATCAAGACGCACCACAACCGCGTGGCAGGAATCCGGAAACTGCTGGCGGCGGGGCGCGTGCTCGAACCGCTAAAATCGCTTTACAAGGACGAGGTCCGCGCAGTGGGGCGCGAACTGGGCCTGCCTGCGGAACTGCTCGACCGGCACCCCTTCCCCGGTCCCGGCTTGGCCATTCGCTGCTTATGTTGCGATACGGATGCTCCCGTTCTGGAAACGGCCGATGGCTGGATCATTCCTGTCCATTCCGTGGGCGTGCAAGGCGATGAGCGCAGCTACGCGCCGGTTCTGGCGATTGACCGGCTCGATCACCGGGCAGGAACAGAACTGATCAACCGGCTCCGCGGCGTTAATCGAGTGATGGCGATCGTAGATTCGCACCAGCCGATTCGCGCCATGCAGGTTCAAGCCTGCGCGCTCGTGCCCGAGCGGATCGAGCGGCTGCGAACCGCTGACGCTATTGTCCGGCGCCTCTGCCAACGGAGCGGCTATGACCAACAAGTGTGGCAATTCCCGGTCATCCTGATCCCGCTGGGCACAATTGACCGGCCGGATTCCATTGTTCTCCGGCCAGTGGAATCGGTTGACGGGATGACTGCCCAATCCGCCCTGATGCCGGCCTCACTATTAACTGAGATTTCGAGTGAGTTGCTGGCACAACCTGGAATTTGCGCAATATTTTACGATTTGACTCACAAGCCGCCCGGCACTATCGAATGGGAGTAAGTCTCACGCTCTCTAATAAACGCATACAACAGAACGCTGAGCCGTCCTGTGCGCTTTGAAGAATGCGTAGAGTTGTACCTTTCTTGTCATCTTTTCTCGGTGGCGATACGTCCATATGGTAGATTTGGTGTTAGGAAACCAATTGACGTTGGCAACTCCCTTTGCCTTCCTTCTCCAGTTAAACCTTGTCGACATGGTGGAACACACCGATGCACTGGAGATGGCAGTAGTCGGTCTGCTACTGTGCTTTTCCGTGTTCTCCTGGACGGTAATCTTCGCCAAATGGAGCGCCTTGCGTTCCGCCCGCCAAACCAACCAGCGATTCCTGCGCGCCTTTCGGAAGGCCACTGGCCTGGAAGCCGTGGTCATCGCGAGCGAACAGTTCCGGCCCTCGCCGCTAGTTGGGGTGTTCGATTACGGGTATGAAGAAGTCGAGCGCCAGGTGAAAACACGCGGCCGTGTCACCAGCCGCACTTCTGTAGAACGCGCGTTGCAACTCGGGATCAGCGAAGAATTAACGAAACTGGAACGTAACATGCAGTGGTTGGCAACGACGGCTTCCGTAGCGCCGTTCATCGGGTTGTTCGGCACAGTGTGGGGCATCATACGCGCGTTTAACGACCTGACCACTCAGGGAAGCACCAGTCTGCGCGCGGTAGGCCCGGGGATTGCGGGAGCGCTGATTGCCACGGCGTTCGGGTTGTTCGCGGCCATTCCGGCGGCCATTGCTTATAACCAGGTGAGCCACTCGATTCGCCAGGTAGCCGCTCGCATGGAGGATTTTGCGCTGGAGTTTCTCAACCTTGCCGAACGAAGCTTGGGTGATTGACGGGTCTTAAATGGCGATTGGGACTAACGGCGGTGGTTTTGGTTCCCGGCGTCGCGGAGGGGGCGCGCTGTCGGAAATTAACGTCACTCCTTTCGTCGATGTGGTCCTGGTGCTGCTGATCATCTTCATGCTCACCGCCCACGTCATGGAGTTCGGAATCGAAATCGATGTGCCCAAAGTGCGTGCTGTCAAAGAGAGTGCGCAAGACTTGCCCATAGTTCAAATCAGTAAAGACGGCTTGGTGTACCTGAACAAGGACGCCGTCAATATCAACGAACTGGGAAACATTATTCGCCAGAAGTTTGGAGGCAAAGCCAAGGCGGTATATGTGCGCGCGGACAAGGACACGGTGTTCCAGCCGATCGCCACGGTACTAGCCGAACTGGGCGCGCAGGGATTTCAAGTGAACGTAGTGACCCAGCCCGAGGAAGCCGCGCCGAAACGCCGATGAGTGCTCATTTCGATACGCTGGATCGGCCCGAACGGTTGGGCAAGTGGCTGGCGGGATCGATTGTGTTCCACGCCGGGATCGCAGCCACTCTGCTGGTATTCGGCTTGTGGCAGGGCGCGTCCCATGCCAATTTCGGCGATATCAACGGCGGCAGTTTTCGCCCCGTGGCGGTAACTCCGGTGGCCACGATTCCTTTGCCACAGCGCGCCGGTCCGGTGAATCCGGTCGCCAACCCCACGGAGTCGCGCGTTCCCGAGCCGCCGCCCAAACCCCAACCCAAGCCCGAGGTGAAAGCTCCGGAACCAAAGGCCATTCCCATACCCAGCAAGAACGCGGAGCGGCGTCCTTCAAAGCCTGCCGCGCCGCCCAACAAATTTCGCGAGAAACAGCAGGATCTCCCCAACCAGTTGTACAACCAAAGCGGGGAGGCCCTCGTCTCTCCGATGGTCGGCATGCGGGGCGCAGGGGGCGTCAGTCTGGGCACGAACTCGCCTTTTGGATTACAGTTCGGCTGGTATGCCAATCTGGTGCGTGACAAAGTGGCGCAAAACTGGCGAACCAGCGACATCGATCCGCGCCTGCATTCCTTCCCTCAGGTGGTCGTGACGTTTACCATTGAACGCGACGGCTCTGTGCCGCCCGCTTCCGTGCGGGTGGTGCAGCGTAGCGGGAATTTTGCTCTCGATACCTCTACCCAGCGGGCGGTTCTCGATTCCACACCGTTTCCGGCGCTGCCCCAAGGCTTCCCACATAATTCGGCTGACGTGGAATTTACGTTTGAATTGAGGCGTTAAATGAAAAGGTCGATTTGGTTGCTGTTGGCTCTATGCCCCGCGGCGCTGATCCTGGTTTTGCAGGATGGCGCGGCGCAGGATATTCAGAGCAAGATTACAAAGGAGGGGCGAGTCAAGATAGCCATCCCCGATTTACGGGGGGCCGGAGCCGCTCAAAACTTGATGCCCGCTTTCAACCAGACCCTGTGGGGCGACATTGCCAATTCCGGCGTGGTCGAAATGGTGCCCAAAACTATGTACCCTTTGACCGTCCCGCAACAGCCCACGGATTTCCGCGAGCCTCCTCCGCCGGCGCCCGAGAACCCGCGCAGCCGCAATCGCAGCGCGCTGGTTACGCCGCCCAATGGCGGTGGATTGTGGATGACCGACTGGTCTGCCCCCCCAGTTTTGGCTAACTATTTAGCGTTTGGCTACGTTGCGGTGCAGAATGACGTGCTGGTTCTCTACGGCTGGCTCTACGACTTGAGCCGCGGAACCCCGGCCAACGCGCAGGTGATCGGCAAGCGCTATCTGAGTTCTGTCGATGACGCCGGCGCGCGCAAAGTCGCGCATGAATTCGCCGCCGATATCCTTGTGCTTTTTGGGGGCAAATCGCTCTACGGGACGCACATTTATTTTACTTCGAGCCGGAACAGCTCCAGCGGCAATCGCGAGATCTGGGTGATGGATCCTGATGGTTCCAACCAGCACCAGCTTACGCATTTTAATTCGCTATCCATTGAGCCGGCGATCTCCCCCGATGGCACGAAGTTCGCATTTGCTAGCTATGTTCGCGGCAATCCTGGTATATTTATTTTCTCGGTAGATCCGGTCCGGCAGTTGCCGTTTTATAATCAGGTTGCCTCAGTAAATGAGACGCCCGAATTTACGCCCGACGGAAAACAGATCCTTTATTCTTCTTCGGCCAGCGGCTGGAACCAGATTTATATCGCCAATCTGGATGGCAGCGGTTTGAAACGGATTTCTTCATCCTCGGCCATTGAAGTGGAGCCCAAGGTGAATCCCAAAACGGGAAATGAAATTGCCTTTGTTTCGGGGCGGAGCGGGCCGCAACAGATTTACCGGATGAATATCGACGGAGGAGATGTCGAGCGCCTGACCAATGGCGAGGGCGAAGCTTCGAATCCATCCTGGAACCCCGATGGCCAGAAGCTCGCTTTTTCATGGACGCGAGGCTACGCCACCGGCAATTGGAACATCTTCTGGATGGACGTGGCGTCGCGCAATTTTGTCCAGTTGACGCACAGCGAGGGGCGTAATGAAAACCCGAGTTGGGCGCCGGATGGCGTACACATTGTATTCATGTCGAACCGCAGCGGCACCAGCCAAATCTATTCGATGCTAGCCGATGGCACGCAGGTGCAGCAGCTAACGACACAAGGCGATAATCGAACCCCGGTATGGGGAAAGTAGAATGAGAAAGCCATCAGCGATCAGCAATCGGCTATCAGCTAAAACCGGCGTGGGTTATGGCTTGGCCGGCATGCCATTCGCGCGAGGCGCCGTCCCTAAATGCACGCGGAAAGCTGATAGCTCAAAACTTATAGCCGATAGCTAGTTAGGAAGGGGATAGTTCATGTTCAGTAAACGGAAGTTGACGATCATCTGTCTGGCGGTAGTGTTTGCCCTTTTCGCCGCGGGCTGCAAGAAGAAAGCGCCCGCGCCCCCACCGCCGCCACCACCGCCGCCAGCGCCAGTCGCGGCGCCGCCGCCCGCCGCGCCCGTAGTTACCAGTTTTACGGCCGAACCCTCTACCATTGAGAGGGGTCAGTCATCGACGCTGCGCTGGGCCGTTACCGGTCAGACCACGCGGATTTCCATCGATCAGGGCATTGGCGATGTGCAGGCGAATGACAACCGCCGCGTGTTCCCGAACAACTCGACTACTTATACCCTGACGGTCGCCGGGCCGGGAGGGAATGCCACGGCCCGCGCCACAGTCGCCGTAACTGCGCCGCCACCGCCGCCGCCGCCACCGCCACCGGCTGTGACCAAGCCGGCGTTCCCGGATGTGCTGAGTTCAGAAGTGACCGATGCTTATTTCGACTACGATAAGAGTGACATCCGATCCGACGCCCGCGATGCTCTGACTAAGGATGCCGCGGCACTCAAAAGCATTCTGGCCGATTATCCCAACGCCACCGTGATGGTGGAAGGCAATTGCGATGAGCGTGGTTCGGCCGAGTACAACCTCGGCCTGGGTGACCGCCGTGCCACGTCCGCTAAGGACTTCCTGGTACAACTCGGAGTACCCGCGGACCGTCTCAAGACCATTAGCTACGGTAAGGAACGTCCGGTTTGCACCGAGCACGATGAAAGCTGCTGGCAGAGGAACAGGCGCGCCCATTTCTCGCCGGGGCAATAGGAGATACTAAAGATGTGGAGGCAGTCGAAATGACTGCCCCACAGCAGGAGGTCGTGTGACAACTCGCTATCTCTGTGTATTAGCCTTGGTGGCTCTGCCGGTTTCCGCTCCGGCGGCCAGCCGCGAGATTCAGGAACTGCAACGCGATGTGGGATTGCTGCAGGAGCAGGTAAAGAACCTCCAGGCCTCCCAGGACCAGAAGCTAGCCGCTATTCAGGCTATGGTGCAGCAGGCTATAGACAATGCCAATAGGGCCAACACGGGCGTGGCCGTTATACAGAACGGCTTCGGCCAGAATCTAAAGGACCTGGAAAATAAGGTGGTCACTCCGGTGGTCAGCTTGGGCACGCGCATGGACCAGATGTCCAACGACTTCCGCAACCTCCAAAATGCGGTCGCCGACCTGACCACCATTATTAATAAACTGCAGGCGCAACTGACCGACGTCAATAACGCCATCAAAGTACTGCAGACGCCCCCGCCGGCCCCACCGCCGCAGACATCCGGAGGAGCCCCACCCGCTGCCGCGGCTGGAGTGCCTGGAGCCCCGGCGGCCGCAAGCGCACCCACCATGTCCGCCGACGATCTCTATGCAGCCGCTCTCCGTGACCGCACCAGTGGCAATCTCCCCCTGGCCATCGAGGAGTTCAATCAGTACCTGCAGTGGTATGGCAATACCAATCTGGCCGCCAACGCCCAATATTATATTGCCTATATCCACTATTCCCAGGGCCATTACGACGATGCGGTGATGGAATTCGACCTGGTACTCGAGAAATATCCCTCGGATAATACTAAAATTCCCGACGCTCTGTATTACAAAGGAATGTCGCTCACGCGGCTGGGAAAACGGACGCAGGGATCCGAGGAATTCAAGAAACTGCTCAAGGATTACCCCAAGAGCGATTACTCGCGCCAGGCCTGCGATCAACTTACTTCCATGGGGCTGCGCTGCTCCACTGGTGCAACTACGCGCCGCAAGGGCTGAATAATCCAGCTACCTTACAGTTACGGTAGTCTTCGCGCGGGTGATTGTCTAACAGGTAATTCGCGGAGTTTACGCGGACCGGCGGTGGCGCAGCACAAACACCATCATGGCTGCCAATCCGGCGAGGGTGAGCGACAGTGTGCCCGGCTCCGGCGCCGGCACTGGGGGATCGACAAAGCTGAAATTCACGTACGAATCAGTGGTGGGTGTTAACCCCGCGAAGTTGACCCATACTTCATTGGCGCTATATCCCCAGTCAGCCGGCTCAGTCACGAAATTCGACGAGTAGACGACATCGGCAATGTTCAGGTTCTGGAAGTTGAAGACCTCGCCATTGAAAGAAGTCGGGGCAAAACTCAGGTTCTGGCTGGCCATATTTCCAAACGTGATGTTGACACTGTCGCCGCTGATAAGGTTGGAAATGTCAGGGCCGGATGTCAGAGTTACCAGCGTAGTGGGAACACTATTGAAGGTTTCGGTTTCGTAAGGAGTTCCCATCACCGGATAGTCGTAGGAGAGGGTGCCTACCACGTCGGCCCGCAAAGGCGCCAACGCGCTCGACAATGCTAGAAACAGGGACAGCTCGAAAATTCTTGCCATTTTGAGCGTTGAGGTCGTTTAACAACTTCCCCGTTCGGCGATTATACCGTAACGGGGCGAAAACGCACCAGTCCTATCGGTACTGGCGCCCGCTGGCATATAATGCCGCATGAGGCGCCCAGGGCACCCCGCGAAGGACTGCTGAACCTAAGATGCCCAAACTCCGTTTAACCATGGCCTGTTGGGATTACGATCGTACCCGGGCCTTGATGGAAGATCGCGTGGCGATCGATGGCATTGAGCTGAATTACCTCAATCTGCCGGTGGAAGAGACTTTCTTCCGTATGCTGCGGCGCCACGAATTCGATGTGGCGGAGCTTTCGCTTTCCTCCTATACGGTGTCGTTGTTTCACGAGGACCCTCCATTCATCGCAATCCCGATTTTCCCGTCGCGCGTCTTCCGCCACTCCTGCATTTACGTGAACCGCGGTAGCGGGATTCGCGAGCCTAGGGACTTAATCGGAAAGCGCGTGGGCAACCCGGAATACCAGATGACTGCGGCCGTATGGATCCGCGGCATTCTGAGCGATGAATTTCAGGTGCCGGTCAGCTCGGTGATCTACCGGACCGGCGGCGAAGAGGAGCCGGGAAGGCCCGAGAAACTGGCGCTCTCGCTGCCGCCGGAGATTCGCATCGAACCCATTGGTGAAAACAAGACTCTTTCCCGGGCACTCGAAACCGGAGAGATCGATGCCCTCTACACGGCGCGCGCGCCGTCTACATTTCACCGCGGCAGCGGCGCAGTGCGGCGGTTGTTTGAAGATTACGCCGCCGTGGAGAAAGACTATTATCTGCGAACGAAAATTTTTCCGATCATGCATACCGTGGCCATCCGGCGCGAACTCTACAATCAGCATCCCTGGGTGGCGCAGTCCTTATATAAAGCGTTTGTGGCAGCGCAGCGGGAGGTGTATCTCGCCCTGGAAGATACGGCGGCACTCAAGCTGATGCTGCCCTGGCTGCACGAGCATGTCTCGGAAACGCAGCGCATCATGGGAAACGATTTCTGGCCCTATGGTCTCTCGCCGAATATGGCGGTACTGAGCACCTTCCTGCGCTACCACCATGAGCAGGGCCTCTCGCAGCGCCAGCTAACGCCGCGTGAGTTGTTCGCGCCCGAGACCCTGGAGTCGTTCAAGATTTGAAGCAGCCAGATTTCCAGCATCCCCTAACCGTACGCTGGTGGGCGCCGAGCCGCGGAGATGTGGATGCCACCATCGCCAATGTAGGGTTCAATCTGGCGCAGTTGATCATCCCCGTTTTTCTGCTCGCGCCGGTGGGCATTTCGCGTGCATTCAGCATCGCGCATCTGCTGCCCGGATATGCGCTCGGATTGCTGGCCGGGTCGCTGGGGTATCTGCGGCTGGCCGTGAAACTGTCCGGCCGCGAAGGCCGCGCCAGCGCCACCGCGCAGATATATGGCAACAACGTGCCCGCCATTCTGGCGTATACGCTCTCCATCATGTTGCCGGTATATCTGGAAAAGCACGATGCCGCCCAAGCGTGGCAGGCAGGGGCCGCGGCTGTGCTGTGGACCGGCATCATCAAACTGGCCGCCGCCCCATTTTGCGGCGCCCTTCGGCGCTACATTCCGGTGCCTGCCTCGATGACGGTATTTGGCGCGGCGATGTACAGCTATCTGGCTCTGGTTTTGTTGCAGCGCATTTTCGATCAGCCGCTGGTGGGCATGGTGGCGCTGGCCATTGTCATCGCCGGCGTGCTGGCGCGGGTCCCGATTACACCTTGGAGACTGCCGCCATTTATCGTGGCGTGGATCGTTCCTCTGGCGGTGGGCGCAGCGGTGGGTTACGTGCATCCGGTGTGGCAGGGCGTGCGCGCTGCGCTGCCGTTCGCTATCCCCATGGCGCCTCTTCAGGGAATCCTGGCGGCGCTGCCCTACATGTCTGTGATTGCGCCCATGGCGATCTACCAGGTGTTGCAGGACATCTCAGCGGTGGAAGGGGCCGCGGCAGCCGGAGACGACTATGACGCGCGCGCCGTGGTGGCCTGGGACGGCGTGGGCACGCTGATCTGCGGTCTCGCGGGCAGTTCGGTTTGTCCGGTAGTGTACGCCATGCACCCCTCGTATAAGGCTATGGGGGCGCGGCTCGCCTTCGCGCTGTGGACGCCCCTCGCGATGCTCGCGGTAGTGGTAGCCGGCTTGACGATGTTCACCGCGCAATTGTTTCCCTGGTCCATCCTGGCCGCCATGGTGGCCTATGTTTCGGTAGGCGTGGGTATCGCGACTCTCAACCGCGTGGACCGCAAATATCATGCCGCCGTGCTACTGGGTTTTCTGCTGCCCGCGGGCGCGGTGGTCGCTTCGGCCATCAACTCGGCTCTTCCCGCTCTGGGTCTCTCCGCTGCCAACCCAACTGTCCGGGGAGCGCTCAACAGCTCGATTTACTGGGCCTCCGTGGAAGGTTTGGGCAACGGATTTTTGTTCCTGGTCCTGGTGATCGCGGCCATTGTCACAGAAACCATCGACCACCATTTCCGCCGCGCCAGCGCCTGGTGCGCGCTAGCTGCTGTCTTTTCCTGGTTCGGACTGATGCATTCTGCAGTCGTGCGCTGGGGCGCGCAG
>JASIAM010000070.1 GCA_030041985.1 Bryobacteraceae bacterium
CCATCCACTTGCATGGTGCCCTTGCCCTGATATTCGAGCGACATGATCAGATCGCGTTCCTCGCTGCTTCGGAGCATGCCCATATACCAAGCCCAGTTGAAAAGGACTGCTTTCAGGTCCTTCGCACCGGGTGCAGGGGTGTACAGCGGACCGCCACCACGGCCCCCGCGGCCGCCGCCCGCACGGCCTCCACGACCACCTTGGGCCGGCGCGGCCGAAGGTGCATCACCTTGTGCAATGGCCGAGGACGGCGCGCTGATCGTCAGAGCGACTGCTATCGCGACGCTGGTCCCAAAGATTTTTTGTAGAACGGTCATATCATCCCCTTCTCGTTTTAAAGTCGTTCGCGTTACCGGCGCAACCAGTTCATCTTACGCCACATTGTCCTGCGATGGTTGAACGAGGTTGATGCCCCCGATTTCACGAAAGTTCTTCTCCGTGAGCAGCCAAGCCGAAGCGGACCCAGCGCTCCACCGATCTCCTGTTCGCCCCAGTGACTATCGGCAGGATCTGGCTACCGCTGTAGCTCATCAACAATTTCGGCGGCCACCGAACGAGCTCTTTCCAATTCCCCGGGTTCGAAGCTGATGGCGCCCACCCGTGCGTGCCCTCCGCCACCGTAGCGTTCGCAAATGCTAGCCAGGTTGTGCTTGGGCGTCTCGGGAGCCCAGGGATTCGATCCCACCGAGATCTTTGTGCGGAAGCTCGAAGGACTGACCGAAACCGTATACGTTGATCCGGGGAACAGGTAGTAGGGAATGAACTTGTTGTAGCCTTCCACGTCCTGGCCCGCTAAATCGAAGAAGATCACTCCATTGTCGTGGCGCGCCAGATGCTCAATGATCTCGATCGTGGCCAGATGCCGCTGATAGAGCGGCTTGTATTGCGCCTGAATTTCCGGCTCGGCCATGATCTCGGCCAAAGAGCGGTACTGCATCCAGCGAATGACGCGCTGGACAATATCGGATCCCTTGGCCGCTTCAATCACCAGGGTGAGTTGAGTGGCGGATGCTCGCAATTCCACCGCGGAGCGGGCATCGGCGTACTGGGCGCCATCAATGGTTACGGACCATCTGACCAACTCTTCCAGATCGGGAGCGTCGAATCCGAAACGCTCGCGGGCCACATCGCGAATAAAGGAAGCGCAAGACTTGTAATTGGGGTCGTAGAGCTTACGCCCGCTGGTATCGCAGCGGAAATGGTCCGCATCGGCGGCGCTGAGAAACGCGCTCTGATGGTGGTCGAACCACCAGGTAAGCCGCGGGTTGCTCGAATATTTGAAGTCGACGATGGCGTTCTCATCGCCATCAAACAGCGCCGGGTCAAACGTCTGGGATGCCTTGTGGGCCATCCCCGTGTACTGGAATTCGGCGTCCGGATGAATCGCGCCCCCGATGAAGCGGCTGAAGTAAGCAGCCGACGCCGCCCCATCGAAGCAGTGATCGTGGTATAGAACGCGTTCCAACATGCAAATGCGGAAAACTTATCAGCTTGCCTGAACGGAACAGAAAATGCAAGTTGAATATTTTCACCCGTCTTTTCGCGCCGCCGTGCCGCACCGGAAAAGGGCCGCGTGCCTCTAATGTAGGGCCACCGTTCTGACGATCATTATTCTTGCCATGTTGCCCGGGCGCCGGTAATTCGAACCAGTCGGCAATTGTGCAAATGTTTGGGAGGGTACATCCTGTCTAAGATTCGCAAACAGCCCCGTAAGCTTTGCCAAACAGTTCCCCCTGACGGGCCGGAGACTGCGGAAAGACTGTTTTGTCTTGGGCTTTCGGCCTATCAGAGCGGACAGTATGAACATGCCATATCGCATTACCGCCGGGTCCTGAAGCTGCTTCCCAGCCACGCCAACACTTATGGGAATCTGGGCGTCGTGCTGGCGGCCCAGGGCAAAATCGCGGAAGCCGTGGCCCATTATCAGCGGGCCCTGGCACTCGATCCGAATCACGCTGAAGCGCATAATAACCTCGGGGTTGCGCTGGTGGCGCAGGGCAAGTTTGCAGAAGCCATCGTCCACTACCAGAGGGCCATTGCGCTCCAGCCCGGTAAGGCCGATCTGCACAACAATCTGGGCCTCGCGCTGTCTGCCCAGGGCAGGATCGCGGAAGCCATATCCAGCTTCGAGCGGGTGGTGGCCCTCAATCCGGACCATGCCGTCGCGCACAACAATCTCGCGGTCGCCCTCTCAGCTCAGGGGAGGGTTGCCGAAGCGATCACGCATTGCCAGCGGGCGATTCAACTGAACCCCGGCTACGCCAGCGCATACAACAATCTGGGGGTTGGCCTCTCAGCCCAGGGCAGGATTGCCGAGGCCGTAGCTGCCTACCAACAGGCTCTCCGGATCATTCCGGACTATACCAATGCCCACGCCAACCTGGGCGCGGCCCTGACAGATCAGGGCCACCTCGCGGACGCAACGCAACATATCCAACAAGCCCTTTCCGCCAACCCCGGCCATGCCGAGGCCCATAATACGCAAGGCAAGATTTTCTCCAATCAGGGCAACTTCGCCCGGGCCCTGGAACACTTCGGACGGGCCATCGCCATCAAGCCGGACTGCGCCGAGGCCCACCTGAATCGCGCCCACATCAAGTCCTTCCATCACGGCGACACCGAGTTGGCAGCTTTGGAAGAACTGGCGGCAAACGGCCGCTTATCCCCGCAAAAAACGGTTTATATCCACTTCGCCCTTGCCAAAGCCCTTGATGACGCGGGAGACTATCTCCGGGCGTTTGCGCATTTACGGAAAGGCAACGCTCTCAAGCGACAGCAAACTCATTACGACGAAGCGGCTGCGCTCCGGCAATTTCAACGCATTTCCACTATATTCGGCGGCGCCCTGTTTGACCACTTTCGGGGGGCGGGTGACCCTTCGTCCGTTCCGGTGTTCATTTTAGGCATGCCTCGCTCCGGCAGTTCTCTGATCGAGCAGATTCTTGCCAGCCACCCGCAAGTTCATGGCGCTGGTGAACTGACGGATTTCGAGGCGGCAGCCGGAAGCGTATTGCAGGCCGCCCAATCACCACTTCGCTATCCGGAGTGCATTCCAGCCTTGAACTCTACTGCCTTCCAGCGCATCGGCCAGGCCTATCATTCCCGGTTAACGGCGCTGGCGGATGGTAAGCTGCGGATTACCGACAAGCTGCCCGGCAATTTCCTCAATATCGGCCTGATCCGTCTGGCCTTGCCCAACGCCAGGATCATTCACACGGTGCGGGATCCTGTCGCCACCTGCCTGTCCTGCTATTCCAAGCTATTCGTATTGGGGAATCACTATAGTTTCGATTTGGGGGAACTGGGCCGCTTCTATCGCCATTACCAGGACCTGATGGCCCATTGGCAATCGGTTCTTCCTCCGGATGCGATACTCGATGTTCACTACGAAGATGTTGTAGAAGACCTCGAAGGACAGGCGCGCCGCCTCATCGATTATTGCGGCCTGCCCTGGGACGATCACTGCCTCAGCTTTCATAAAACCAGCCGCGACGTCAGAACCGCCAGCGTCGTTCAAGTCCGCCAGCCTCTGTTTCGCAGCTCGCTCGAACGTTGGCGCAACTACGAAAGCGAATTATCCCCTTTACTGGACGAGCTGATGCCCGATGAACTGGAACCGTCCTGTCGAGCCGAAGGTAATGTTTCCGCGGCGCACCAACTGGCGGCGCTGTAACCGGTGCGCCTCTATCCCGGCCAGGCCCCGCATTCCTGCTTGCGCGCCGCGCCGCTAGCCAGCTCATCACAGCGATTATTGTCCGCGTGCGAGGCATGGCCCTTAGTCCACGACCATGTGGTCTGATGGCGCTCCACCTGTTCGTCCAGCGCTTTCCACAAATCCTGGTTGATCACCGGCTTTTTAGCCGAAGTCATCCATCCCTTTCGCTTCCATCCGTGAATCCACGAAGTGATTCCGTTTTTCAGGTACTCGGAATCGGTGATCACCTCCACCTCGCAGTTTTCCGTCAGCAACCGCAGCCCCTCGATTGCCGCCCGCAGCTCCATGCGGTTATTGGTGGTGTGCGGCTCGCACCCCCAGATCTCCTTCCGGTGCTCGTTGTAGCGCAGAACGCACGCCCAGCCGCCCGGCCCGGGGTTCCCCAGGCATGCCCCATCCGTAATCAGCTTGATTTTCTTCACTTTTATGCCTGGCAGGCCAGTACAGGCTCGTCCCCCAAAGCCTCGTTCCGGAAAAACTCGTCCACCAAATCGAGAATGCTGCCCGGTTCCTGGGTGTGGTAAATAGCTGCCCGCAGTTTGGACCCGTTGCGCACTCCATGCGTAAAATAGGTGGCGAACTGCTTCATTTTGCCGGCCGTATCTTTCTCGTCGCGCTCGAGCAGCATGGCGTAATATTGGCGCATCATCGCGTAGCGGTCCGCCTGCCCCGGTTCGTCGTACGCGCCGGTTTCGAGATACTGCCGGATCTGCCGGAAAATCCAGGGATTGGAAGAGGCTGCCCGGCCAATCATGACGGCGTCGCAGTGCGTTTCCCGCACCATGCGAACGGCGTCCTCCGGCGTCAAAATATCGCCATTACCAATCACCGGAATCTTCACCGCCGCCTTCACTTCGGCAATGCGCGACCAGTCGGACTTGCCGCTATAGCCTTGTTCGCGCGTCCGCGGATGCAGCGCGATCGCCTGCAGGCCGCAATCTTCCGCCAGTTTCGCCATGCGCACCGTCACCAGTTCTCTATCGTTCCAGCCGGCCCGGTATTTTAGCGTGAACGGAATCGTAATCGCCTGGCGCACCTCCCGCAACAAGCGCTCCACCAGCGGCAGATCGCGCAGCAGACCGCTTCCTCCGTTGCATTTCACGACCTTGTTTACCGGGCAGCCGAAGTTGATGTCCAGGATATCGAACCCCAGATCCTCGCATACACGCGCCGCATCCGCCATCACCGCCGGGTCGGCGCCAAAAAGCTGCGCGGAAATCGGATGCTCTTCCGGCTCGAATACCAGATACCGCAACGTCGCGCTCGGCTTACGGGCGTGGAGCGAGGCCTTCACTCCGTGCGAGCTGGTAAATTCCGTCATGATCAGCCCGCAGCCGGTAAGGTTCCGAATGAAGCGCCGGAAAACCGTGTCGGTCACCCCGGCCATGGGGGCCAGCACCGTGGCGGGCGCAATTTCCACTGTGCCGATAGAGACTTTCTGGGGAAACAGGTGCATCGGGTTCCGCGTTTATAATAAAGGCCAGGTGCCTCAAAAGCTAGAGCTTACTTATTTTAACCGGTTCGCGGTCCGAAACCGAAACCGCCCGCGGACCGTCATTTTCGCTTGAGGACGCAAAGCTCTTGAGGAGGGGAAAGCTGTGAAGCCGCTGCAAATCGCTCTTCTGGTGGTAGCTGGCGCCGCCGGCGGTGCGATCATCATGAAATTGTCGGAGCATCCGGCCCAACAGGCGGCTCCCGCTGTGTCTCAGAGCACCCAGACCACGCCAGAAGTCCAGGCGCCTCCTCCTCTGGTAGCCGATGCGAATCCGGAGCCTGTGGCAGAACCGGAGCCTTCTCCCGTGCACCGGGCTGCTACGCGCCCCAAAGCCGCACATCCCAAACCGGTAAAGCCCCAATCGGTAAAGCACAATCCAGCCCCGCAATCCCAACCTGTTGAAGTCGCGCAGAACACTCCTCCGCCCGATCCCGTGGCCGCCCCCGCGCCGGATCCCGAACGCGTAGCTCCACCACCTCCGGCTCCCGCGCCCGCCGCCCAGCCTGTGAATGTCGCTCCCCCGCCACCACCTCCGCCGCCGCCCCGCCAGGTTACTCTCACCGCCGGGACATACATTCCGGTGCGTTTGCTCGACAGTCTCACCACCGAACGCAATAACCCAGGCGATACCTTCACCGCCAACCTCGATTCGCCCCTGGTAGTGGACGGTTTGGTGATTGCGGAACGGCACGCCCGCGTCGAAGGCCGCGTGGTTTCTTCCGATAAGGGCGGCAAAGTCAAGGGGAGCGCGGTTCTGTCCATCGAAATCACCCGCATCCATTTATCCGACGGACAAACCATCGACGTTCACAGCGATGCCTTCACCAAACACGCCGAGGAAACACACAGCACTGATGCGGCCAAAGTAGGCGGTGGCGCTGCCATTGGCGCCATTATCGGCGCCATTGCGGGAGGCGGCAAAGGTGCTGCCATCGGCGCTGGAGCCGGCGGCGGCATCGGCGCAGGCGATGTCCTCCTCACGCGGGGCAAGCCCGTCACTCTGGCGTCGGAAACGCGGATCACCTTCCGGTTGAATCAACCCCTCACGGTCACGGAAAAGCGGCAGTAAAAGCTATCAGCTTTCAGCGCTCAGCTTTCAGCTAAACCGGTTCAGACTTGTGGGCCGGATTCTGCACCGCCCCACCTCGCAGGCCGACACGCTTTGCATGTTGCCTTACCACCTTTTCGCTGGCAAGGCTGAAAGCTGACGGCTGAAAGCTAACAGCTTTCTCACTCCGCAACCACCGAGTAACCACTACTCGCTACTCCATCCACCGTAACCACCACCGGCACCGTCGATGCCCCAAACGACTGGTTCACCACAAACGAAACCAGCACCGTACCCGCCTGCGGACCCGGTGACACCTCCAGCACCGCCATCGGCACACCGGAGAGCGTCACCTGCACCTGGCTCGAATTGCCAGCCACCGATGCGGGCACATTGGATACCGTGGTGACCAGCGTATCGCCCGGTGATGCGCTGCCGGCCGCCGCATTCAGCATCTGGCCGGAATCCGTGACCTGCTGGATCACTGGCTGTGCCGTATCCACTTCCAGTTCTACGGGCGGTGAGGTGGCTGCACCGTTGTTCACGGTCAGAGGAACCAATCCCGTGGGAAAATTCGGTGGGATCACGAAATCCACCTGGACCGGGGATGCAAAGAGCACCTGCGCGGGTTGGCCATTCAGCATCACCACCGTGCTGTTGGGCGAAGCCGCCAATCCTCTACCATAGATAGCCGCCACCGCTCCGGGAGCCAGAAACGGCTGACTGGTGTTGTTGTTGATAATGGGGAGGAATACGAACGGCGCTGAAGCGTTCGCCGGTTCGAGTTGAAACGAGCCCGATTGGGTCGCGATCTGGAACCCCGAAATTACGCTGATTTCCGAGGCACCGATCGCCGCGTTGGATGCTGCCACCAAGTTGGCGACCAGGTGGGTCGGGCTAAGCACCCAAACGCGGCGAACTGCTACATCCGTCGTTCCCAACCCAACGGTCACCTGCCCGCTCGCAAATTGCATATTGGTAGCGGTAATGTCGACCATGGAGGAAACACCGGATGGCAGTGACTCGGGATTCACCGCTATCTGCGGAGTCCCGGTCACTGGATACGAATAGGTAGGTGGATTCTGTGACTGGTAGAACGTCGAGTTCTGCCCGTCACTGTTGTAAACGATCACGCTGGCATTCTGCCCGCTGTAACCGGGCGGCGGCATTACCGTGATGATCCCTTGTGTGCTGTTGCCGGCGAAAGTCTCCTGCGCAATCGCCGGCGCTCCATCGAAATACACGCTGCTGCTCGTACTTAAACCGCTGCCGCTCACTGTCACCATCCCGCCGCCGCTCGCCGTCACCGAGCTGATTTGCGGAGGATTCTGGTCTACGAGGTTCACCGCATCGGGCAAAACATAAAGATCGCCATTCGTCAGCGTGAACACCAGGTGCCGCGGCCCTACGCCTGTCCCCAAAGGCACGCCGAAATAAATCGCCAGCGCGGCTGCCGGATCGGCCGTGTTGGCCGGCAGCGTTTGCCCGGTGTTCGTGTCAAACGGCTGAAAGCAAGGCAAAGTGGCGCTTTGCGGGTTGTAATTACCCGAGGGCGCGCAGATGGTGGCGTTTCCAAAGCCCCCCAGAATCGTGATGGACAGGGGCACCGGCGTGACCAGCGGCGGGTTGGCATAAGCGCGCACCAGAAAGCTTCCGGGCATGGTGTTCACATATGCCGGACTGTTCCAGGCCTCGGCAGCGCTGCTGTAGCTCGACGTAATCATGTCGTACATCGAAACAGCGCTCTCCGGAGTTACCGAAAAATTCACACCCGTAAATGCCGCCCCCGGCATCACAGAAAAGCTTTCCGGCTGGCCCGGATTGTTGGCATCCTGATAGAACACCGTAAAAAAAGGTCCGGAAGGCTGGATGGGATTCCCATTCTGGTCCACCGGCAGCCGCAACCCATCGCCATCGGACACCACCGCGTCCGGAGGCAGCGGGTGCACGTATAGCAGGTAGTTGTTGTTCGGCGGAATCCCGTTAATGGTGTAGGTTCCATCCGGATTGGTCAGCGCGCTCACCGCCGGCCCCACAGGTGGAATCGCTACTACCGACGCCAAGACCACCGGCTGCCCGTTCATCGTCACGCGCCCCGCAATCGACCCATATCCGGCCGTCCAGTTGGCCCTCCCGTAAAGCACGGAAAGCGCGGCGCGGTCATCGGCATCGATGGGCCGCGCCCGCGACGTGTTGCGAATCACGTCCTGCGACATTGCGGCCGAAGTCCACGTGTGTTGCAGGCCCAGCGCGTGGCCCATCTCGTGAACTGCTGTGGTAAAGAAGCTCTCCAGATAACTCGGCCCGGGCGGGTTGCTCGTGTTGGCCGTAAGCTGAATGATCGACCGAGTGATCGGAACATAAGGGTTCGGGCCGCTTACCGGCGCCGCCGAAGCGGGTACATTCGTCCCCCCCAATCCCAGCAGGCCCGGCGGCAAGTCGGTGAAGACCACGTCGCCGCCCGGCGTATTCCCTGTCTGACTCTGCGACTCCAGGCCGCCAAATGCCACCCGCAAGGCCGAACTCGACACCGAATTCCAGGTAATGGCCGCCTGTTCCACCTGGCTGATAATCGAGGAAAAATCGTCATTCGGCCCGTAATTCTGCGCGCCCGTGTCCACCACAAAAAATGTAACCGTACTATCGGGCAGCGCGGCCAGATTGAACTTTTCGTAAACCGGCGAATCGTAATTACCGCTCAGATAGTGCACATACTGGTAATAAGCCTGCGCAGGCGCACACAGCAGAACCGCAACGAACAGAAGCCGCCGCGTAAGCGGCGCCAGCCCCCAGCGCCCAATCCCCAGTCCCCGCGGTTCCCTGGCCCCCATCTATTTCCGGCCCCGCAAGGCGCCCGCGATCGTCGACCGCAGCTCGCTCAAATTCATCACCACCGTCTGGTCTTTTATCTGCCGGCCCGTCCCCGGCTCCAGCATGATTTCCTGGCTGGCGGCGCGCGTGGTTACTCGATCGGCCCCCGTCCCCGGCGCTACCGCGAACAGCCCCTGAGTCAAACCGATAATCTGCGTCAGGCCGCTCTTGCCGGTCCACAAGAAGAAAACGTAATCTTCGCCCATGTGAAACACCGGCGCCCCCGCGTAGGTTTGCCGCACATTGTTCGCGACTCCCCCCGGAACCACCAGGTCCACCGTTGCCTGCGGTGTGCCCTTATATCGCTCCGTCACCTGAATCGCGTAATGGGTGTAGATTAGCCGACCCTGCTGCGTGGCATGGGATCCGGTGATCGTGCCGCGCACAATTGCGGTCGACTTCTGGATCATGTCGTTTAAAGAGAGCCGCTCCAGAGTGGCGCCCTGGAGCGGCAACATGCAGAAAGTCAGCACAAACGCGAAACTGAAGTGACGCACTCCCCCTCAGCAAGCATCTGCCGTGCCAAGGCAAGCCGCCCGAAGCCGTTCAAAAATATAGCGGTTCATGCGGCGGCTGTAACACGGCTGTGTTCCCCGGACACAGCCCTGCCCCACCCTGCCCCGCGCGAGCGCAGTTTTGATGGCGCTTCAGCCCTGTCCGGGACGGACAATGAGAATCGGCATTTTGAGGTTGTGCCGCACCGGATTGATGGTGGTTCCGAAGATCATATCTTTCAGCCCGCCATGGCCGTGTGCGCCCATCACCACCAGATCCGGGGACACTTCCTGCGCATACCGGACAATCTCCCGCCGCGGCGAAGAAGAGTGCGAAATCGCCGTCTCTACCGGAATGCCCTGCTTCCGTAACGTTCCCGCGATTTCGTTCAGATACTGTGCCCCGGCCTCCACCTCGGCCGTCGAAGACTCGCGCCCATACACCTGGCTGGTGACCCCCTCTTCCACGTGCAGCAAATAGATCCGGGCGCCATGCAGCTTGGCAATGGCCACCGCATGGCTGATCGCCAGGTGATCGAGGGCCGAATGATCGAGCGGCACCAGAATCTTCTGATAGGCCGGAGCCATTTCCACCCGCGCCGGTTGGGGCAGCGTAACCGGCGCGCGCCCGTACCGGTGAAGCCCCCGGCTGATCAGCGGCTCTATTGTCACCCATAGCAACAGGAGCAGAAGTAACCCGCCCACCGCTGCCATTCCTGTCATCACCAGCGAGCGCCACCGGCCCGCTTCCCGCAGCCAATCTGCCATCACGAGAATTGCCAGCCGCAGGTTCAATCCAACAATCACCAGTGCCGTGGCCCAGGAAACCACCCGCACCCACCCCGGATTGCGAAACCTTCCCATGCGCGCCGGATCGCTCGTGAAGTGGATCAGCGGAATGATGGCGAACGGCAATTGCAAACTCAAAATCACCTGACTCAGGATAATCAACCGGTACGTAGCCTGCTCACCCGAAAAATAAATCGTCAGGGCCGCCGGGATCACCGCCATGGCTCGCGTAATCAGCCTCCGCAGCCACGGCCGCACGCGCAGATTGAGAAACCCCTCCACCACCACCTGCCCCGCCAGAGTGCCGGTCAGCGTGGAGGATTGGCCCGAGCACAGCAGCGCCACCGCAAAAAAGATGCCCGCCAGGCTGGTGCCGAGCAGCGGCGCCAGCAGCAAATGGGCCTGCTGGATTTCCGTGACCACAATATGCCGCCGGAAAAACACCGCCGCCGCCATCACTAGAATCGCCGCGTTCACCAGCAGCGCCCCGTTCAGCGCCACGACCGAGTCCACCAGGTTATAACGGCAAGCCGCCCGTTTGGCGTCTTCGCTGCTCCCGATATGGCGCGTCTGCACCAGCGCCGAATGCAGATACAGGTTGTGCGGCATCACCGTAGCGCCCAAGATGCCGATGGCCACATACAAGCTCTCGCTGTTCAGCCGCGGCAACAGGCCCGCCAGCATCCCCGCCGAGGGCGGCTGTGCCCACAGAATTTCCACTCCGAAGCACACCCCGATAATCGTGATCAGCCCCAGCACAAAAGCCTCGATCGTCCGGATGCCGAGACCTTGCAGCCATAAAATCAGCAGCGTATCGCCCGCCGTAATCAACACCCCGGCCAGCAGCGGGATGTGGAACAGCAGGTTCAACCCGATCGCGGCGCCCAGCACCTCGGCCAGGTCGCATGCGCCAATCGCAATCTCGCAAAGGCCCCACAACGCCAGGTTCACAGCCCGGGGATAGGTTTCCCGGCAAGCCTGCGCCAAATCCCGTCCCGAGACGATCCCCAGCCGCGAACTCAGCGTCTGCAGCAGGATCGCCATGGCGTTCGACATCACCAGCACCCAGAGCAACTGGTAGCCGAAGCGCGCTCCGCCCTCCAGATCCGTAGCCCAATTGCCCGGATCCATGTACCCCACGCTTACCAGGTAGGCCGGCCCTGCGAATGCGAGCATCCGCCGCCAAAACGAAATCTGCGAAGTGCGCACACTGCCGTGGACATCCGCCAACGACCGTGTCTCGCTGAGAGGTTCCGTGGGGGCCATAAGATCTTTAACTATAGTTAACTGACAGGCCCGGAGTCAAGGCACAAGTCCATCAAGTCCTCTCGGACGCACCCGCGAACCCCTGCCCCCGGAGTAACCCAAGTGGTGATGAGAACTTTGTGTTGTAAACCGGACATTTTACTTGCTAATAAAACCGGACAGATTGACGTGCTACTAACACCCGCTCGCGTCCTTCGGTTCACGATTTCCGCTTCTCCGCGAGCGCTGAAGGCTGCTAAAGTATGTAGCATCGATGAAGCTCCGCGAAGCGCTGGAGATCCAGGCGAGGCTCGATCCCAGCGGCGCTCCGTTCCAGGTGTTTCTGGCGGCTGGTTTCACTCCACTCCATTTGGTCCCGTTTCTGACGGCGCATTTGCGTCTGGCTCTGCCGGCGCGGCCTGTCCGAATCACGCAGGGGCTATTCGGCGACCTTGCGGGAAGTATTGAGGGGCTGATCGGCAAGGAGCCGGCCAGCGTCGTTGTGCTCATCGAGTGGGGCGATCTCGATCCCCGGCTCGGCCTTCGCGGCGCCGGCGCGTGGTGCCCGCGGGAAATCGCGTCGATGGCCGATTCGGCGGCGATATCGCTCACGCGGCTGGAAACGGCGCTCAGGGCGCTGGGGGCGAGTCGATTAATTGTCTGCCTCCCTCAACTCCCATTGCCGCCGATTCCCCCAAATGGGCCCTGGGAGTCGAGTCCTCTGGAGACCAGGCTTCACGCGATGGCAGCAGCATTTGCGGATCGAGTTTGTTCCCGAGGCGGATCGGTGGTGAGAGCAGCGGAGCTCGATCGCATTTCGCCGCCGGGCCAACGGTACAATGCCGCCAGCGATCTGAAGACCGGCCACCCGTACACGCTGACCCATGTGGACGCCCTGGCCGGTCTGTTGGCGCGGCAACTTTGTCCCCCGCTTCCGAAAAAGGGCCTTATCACGGATCTTGACCATACTCTGTGGAGCGGCATCCTGGGCGAAGTTGGTGTGGAACACGTCACCTGGAGCCAGGAAGCCCATAGTCAGAGCCATGCGATTTACCAGGTGTTTTTAGACTCTTTGGCGGCATCGGGCGTCTTGCTGGCGGCAGCGTCACGAAATGACGCTTTTTTGACGGAACAGGCACTGGCCAGACGCGATCTGAGATTGGACGCTTCGCGCTTATTCCCGGTGGAAGCGAACTGGGGGCCAAAGTCCGATTCGGTAGGGAGGATTATTCGGGCCTGGAACATCGGCGCGGACAGCGTGGTGTTTGTGGACGACAGCCCGATGGAATTGGCAGAAGTGAAGGCCGCGCATCCGGACGTAGAGTGCCTGCTCTTCGAGCCGGGAGGAGACCAGCTTTGGACGCTGTTGCGCCAGATGCGGTCATTGTTCGCCAAATCGAAAATCGAAGACGAGGATTTGCTCCGGCTGGAAAGCATTCGCCAGTCGGCACAACTCCAATCGGAAACCGCGCGGAGCACGCCCGAGGAGATCCTGCGTGGGGCGGAAGCGGCCATCCGGTTCAGCTTCCAGCCGTGCGCGGACTCGCGTTCGTTTGAACTCATCAACAAGACCAACCAGTTCAACCTGAACGGAGTGCGCTTCTCGGAGGACGAGTGGCGGGAGAAACTTGCCCGGCCAGGGGCGTTTTTGATGACAGCGAGCTACGAAGATCGGTTTGGCCCGCTGGGTAAGATCGCGGTGGCGCTGGGGTGCGTGAGCGGGGAGCGGGCGTGGGTAGACTCGTGGGTGATGAGTTGCCGGGCATTTTCGCGCCGCGCGGAACACGCGTGCTTACAGGCAATGTTTGAAAACTTGCAGGTGAGTGAGGTTACCTTGGCATTTCAAACTACGGCGAGAAACGGCCCTCTGCGAGAGTTCCTCTCCTCGCTTGGTGTTCAGCCCGAAACGGGGAATCTGATCGTGACCCGAAAACAGTTCGAGGCGGTGTGCCCGGCTTTGTATCACAAATGGGAAGTGGCGGGTGCGTGGGAGTCCGCCCGTTCGAGTTCGTAGGAGGCCGCCCACTCGAGCACAGATCCACGGGGCCAGACGGCGGTAACGAGTTGGGGCCTTAGTTCTCCGCGCTCGAAGAGGCGTCTGCGCTCCTCACTGCCTCGCAGGAAGCCGGCATTGGGAGGAGCGAGGCCGGTTTCAACGAGGGTGGCGCCGGCGGCGAGAAGCCGGTCCCGAAACCAGCGGAGCCGCGGAGTGACACGCGCGATCTCGGCACAGAGCAGCCAGGAACAAGTGGTGATCCCTCTCACCTTTGGCTGGAGGCGGAGAGACCGTGCCATCCGGAGATAGCTCAAGGCGGCCTCTGTTTCCAAGAGAACGGACCGATTGCGCCGCCGCTCATTGACGTGAAATTCCATCATCGGAGAGAAGGCCCCGGCTTTGGCGATAGCGGTCAGGAGGGCCGGCGCGGCAGACAGGCCGGCTTTCCATAGAGTGGATCGGGGCACGCCAGACAGTTCCCACTGGAATTGGCCCGCGGGGAACCGGCTTAACGTCGCTACGCGCGCCATCTCGCGAAATCTCACGTGGTCGAACCCGGCTTCCGCGAGCCATGCAGGCGGCGGGGCGGCAAAAGAATCGAACTCCTCGCACAGCAGCTCGATCACGTCTTCAGGCAGGCCTCGATGGGGCGCCCGTTCGAGCGATCGATTGGCGGCACCGGCCAGCATCGCTCGGCCGGCTAATGCTTCCGGGAGACCGAGGGACTCGGCAATGCGGCGGAACTTGGGGCGCACGCATGGCTTGCGCCTATGGACTGCAGCGTGTTCCAGGCAGCTTCCCCGGAAGCGCCAGATGCTTGTTGTAAGAAGGCGGCAAGCGGCGGCTGCCCGATCCAGCGAGAGCAGCGGTCGAGCGTGCTTGCGATGCGCTCCGAGAGGCCAGGCGAAATCATGGCGCGGCGGTGTCGGACTGTAGTGCGAATGAAGGCCAAAGTTCCAGGTGGGTTACGAATGCCTGGTAGGAGACCAGGTTCACCAGAACCTCGTCCTTGAACCGGGTCCCAAACTCTTCCTCCACCACCGCGATCAAAGTTAACATGGCGCTGGAATCCCACGTGGGCGTGTCATCCGTGTTGGCCGCGCGGATTGCGCCGGGGTCGAGATCCGGGAAGACCGATGCAAAACAACGGTCCAGGCGTCGGTAAAGATTTTCCATCGTAGAAATTGTCCGGCAGGCTCGCGTCATATCTCACACAAAACTTAGCGGTGCGCAGGCTATGGCGGCGGCGCCGGTCACCCAGGATTCGAACTCGAGGTCCGAAAAAGCTTCCTGATCCAAATAGCGAGGCAGGAGCAAAGGGTCGGTCCCAGGCGTGCACAAACCGGACTCACACGTGGTCGCGGAAGCGACGCCTAAGTTGCGCAGCCAGGTGGGGAATTCCGCGTGATGGACGCCGCTGGGATAGCAGAAGTGATGCGGCGTAGTCCCGGTAGCGGCACGGATGGAAGCCCGGTTATCCAGGACTTCGCGTGCGAACAGCCGCTGGTCGCGCGGGGTTCGATGCCGGTGTGTATGGAGTTGTACGTCAACGCCCTGGGCACTTACCATCCGCGCCTCGTCCGGCGTCAAAAGGTGCAGAATTTTCTCGGCCGAGAGGGCGGCCAGATCGGCATCGAGGGATTCGGCAAGATGCTCGAGAAACGCTTGCCTGGCTTGCGCGGTGGGCCGGCAGGAGTCGACTTCCTGGTCGATGAGGGCCATGGTCGTGCTTCTGTCTTCCTGAGTTGCGGTTCGAATCTCGAGTGTCCTTCCAGCGAAGCTCTGAGCCACCGCTGAGCATCCACGCCGCAGCCGCAGAAGATAGGAACACATCAGACGGAACACGGGCAAGTTGTGTTCTGAGTAATAAGTCGTCAGGTAAACCGTGGCCGGGAACCCGTGCTCGGCCAGCAGGGGATGCGCGCGGGCAAGGAAGTCGTGGAATCCATCGTCAAACGTAATGACTACGCTGCGGGGAGGGAGATCGAACTGGGACAGGCGGAGGAGCGCATCTTCCAAACCGAGCACGGAACATTGGAGGTGGGCGAGGAGTTCCATCCTTCTCCGGAATCGTTCCGGACTAATGAACAGATGATGGTTCCAAAGATGTTCGTCGCGGATGGAAACGCCGTGGTAACAGAGGATGCAGAGCCGCTGACGCCGCCAGGTGCTCTCGAGAATCCCGGAAAAGAGTCCTAGCTGCCGCGCCGCGCCGCGCCAAATACTGCCATCTTGGACCGATGCAGCATGGACACGATGAAACTCTCTTCGAGGTTCGCTGGCCACCACCATAACACGGAATCGTGCTGGCAGGAGAAAGCGCCGGGTGCGCGACATGAAAGTGCAAGTCAGGCCGCCGGACGACGGGCCTCCCAGTAATCCCCGAAGCGACCGTTGAGGTGACAGCAGCGCAGGGCGATGATCGCGTTGGCTCCGCGGCGTGTCCAGAACCTGCCGGATTGCTTCAGACGAGAACCGATGACAGTCTTGCAGCCGGCTTCGATCACACCGGAGCCGACG
>JASIAM010000071.1 GCA_030041985.1 Bryobacteraceae bacterium
TTTCCAGGGGCCCGGCACAGTCGAAATCCAGGGCCGGCGCGCCATTGCCTTCACGAAAATGATCATTTCGCAGCGTGCGGCGGTTCATGATGTGCTCGTGGATGTGAATTGCACGGGCCGCTTCTGCGATTTCCTCGAAAACCGCGACGGCCGGTGGGGCATTGTTTTGCGGCAGCCGATTTACGAAAAAGATCGCATGGACCCGGTCGATCCTGCTGCGCGGTTGGAGCTTGACCCGGAGCGCCTCGCGCGGTTTCCCGAAGGCTACCGGCATCTGGCGTATCTGCAGTCACTCATTGGTTACCCCGTAAAGACTGACATGCCTGGGCTGACCGGTCCCGAAGTGGAGGCGCTCTACGCGCGCACGCGAGCGTGGCTGGCGGGAGAACCGGAGGCCGCATCTGCGCGATAATCGGGGAGAGGCAAGCCCGAAATGACCGATCAACAACTTCTGACTCTCTGTATCTCGATTGCAGTGCCTCTTGCGTTGTTAATCTACTCCAACAGCCGCGTTACGGACGCTAAGGAAACTCTGCGCGCGGAAATGGCGCTGGGGTTCGAACGTGTCAACAACAAAACCGACCACTTGGCCGGCGAAGTCGCAACTCTCAAGGAAGAGGTCTTCACCCTCAAAAAGGATCTTGCGAGCATCAAAGAGGATATCGCGGTTATTAAAGGCCTCTTGGAAACTCATCTGCGGGAAGACCACGGGATCCGGTGAGGGTCAACGGATCTGCTTACGCCAATTCCGTGCCCGAAGCGCTGATCGTCAGGCGGCCGTGTTTCACGCCTTTCATGCTGATCAGGATGTCGGCCACTTTTTGCACCTCGGACACCGCGCCTTTCACCACCACTACTTCCAGGCAATAGTCGTGGTCCAGATGGACATGCAAGGTGGACAGAATCGACCGATGGAAATCGTGCTGAATATCCGTAAGTTTTTCGTTCAGCAGCCGGACATGATGGTCGTAAACTAGCGTAATCGTGCCGACCACCTGGCTATGCGGGGACTCCCAAGTTCGCTGCACCAGTTCGTCGCGAATCAGGTCACGAAAAGCTTCGGAACGGTTGGTGTAACCGCGCCGTGCGATCAACCGGTCGAACTTGCGTAACAGCTCGGAATCGATGGCGACTCCTATGCGGCTAAGTCCGCTCATGCGTTCACATAGTAACATTCCTGTTTTGGAACCGGCTCATGGCCACAGCGTGTCACGAATTTTCTATTCGTGCTACCGTGGAGAACAGCTTGCACATACCTGACGGCTTTCTATCAACGCCTGTATGGGCGGCGCTGGATGTGGCTGCAGCGCCCGCTGTGGCTTATGCCACGCGGCGCGCACAAGGCCGCTTTGAAGAAGGCCGGACGGCCCTGCTGGGCGTGTTGGGAGCATTTGTTTTTGCGGCGCAGATGATCAATTTCCCGGTGGGTCCCGGAACCACAGGGCACCTGGTTGGCGGAGCGCTGCTCTCGTTTACCTTAGGTCCTGCGGCCGCCAGCGTGGTGATGACGGCGATCCTTGCCATTCAGGCCTTGGTGTTTCAGGATGGGGGGATACTCGCTCTGGGCGCCAACGTCACGAATATGGCGCTCGCCGGGGTCGCTGCCGGCTACTTGCCGTTTGCACTTTGGGGCTGCGGCCGGCACCGGAAACTCGCTATGTTCCTGGGGGGCTTTCTGTCGCTGCTCGTGAGTGCCGTATTGGCTCTTTCCGAACTGCTGCTATCCGGGGTGAAGATGAGCGCGCCGGTGTTGGGAACCGCGCTCGCGCTTTTCGTAGTTTCGGCGATTTTAGAAGGCGCGATTACTGTATCCGTAATGCAGGCTCTCGAACGGATTCAGCCGGGTATGGCCAACCGGGGCAGGGAAGTCAGCACGATGCGCGGATCGCGTGTGGTGGCCATGGTTTCCCTTGCGGCCGTGCTTTTGGGATCGATCGGCGTTCTGCTCGCGTCCCACGCTCCCGATGGGATTGCGCAGTTGGGCGAACAGACCGGTATCAGCGCACAGATACGCACTCTCATCCATACGCCGCTATCCAACTACCGCGTGGCGTTGTTGCCATCCGAGCTGGTGGGGAAAGCTGCGGCCGGGCTGGCTGGGGTGGTGCTGGTTTACGGAGCCTGTCTGTTAGTAGGGCGGGCGGTGGCCCGCAACCGGGGCATCTGATCGTGCGCCATTTGCTTCTCGATCGGTGGAGCGGCGGCTCCAGCCCAATCCACCGGTTGGATCCGAGGGCCAAACTGGTGGCGCTGTTGGCGATGCTGGTTGCTATCGCCACAGCCAATCGCCGCCTTCCGCAATTTGCGCTGGAACTGCTACTGCTTCTGGGAGTGGGTTTGGCCGCGGCCCACATCCCCATCCTGCGTGCGTTGGCGCGCACCGCTATCGTGTTGCCATTTCGCGGCCACCTTTGCGGCCATCTCCTGGCTCGGCGGCGAACCTGGCCGCGGCTTGTCGCTTGCGCCCAAGAGCTATATTTCCGCGCTCGCGGTGTTGCTGCTGGTCTCGACTACCCGATTGCCGGCGCTACTGGACGCCTTAGAGGATTTCGGAGCGCCGCGTTTCCTGCTCGAAGTGGCGCAGTTTCTCTATCGCTATCTGTTCTTGCTCTCCGGGCAAGTCGCGATCATGGCGCAGGCGGCAGCGGCCCGCGGCGCTTCCGGGCGCGCGCGCGGTTTCGCGCTTCGGCCGGCGCTTTAGGAACCCTGTTCGCGCAGTCCTACGCGCGCGCGGAAAATATTCACCGCGCCATGCTCGCGCGGGGCTTCTCAGGTAGTCTCCCCGGCTTAGGAATTGTACATAAATAACTGCTTCAATTGAATGGTATCGTGATAACGTTGAATTGTGGCGGATCGTGGCGG
>JASIAM010000072.1 GCA_030041985.1 Bryobacteraceae bacterium
TTCGGCGTTCAGTGCTCGCTCCAGCAGCGCCTTGGTCAGGCGCTTGAGCAGCCCATTTTCGCCAATGATGTCTTCCGGTTTCTCGTACCCCTTCAGCAGTTCGTCTACCAGATCGGGCTTGATTTCGTCCATACGTTCTCCTTCAGTATTGCGGAAGAACGTTTACACAAAAAATCTTAAACCCTCCGTTCCGATCCCCACGTTGCTTCCCTCATACCAGATCGGTGAGCTACCTATCTCCGTCTGTGCTATCAATCCCGCCGGAAGCAGCAGGCAAATCACAGTCAGCCGGATAGAAAAAGAAGCATCCGCGCGATATATCGATTTCATGGACCCGTCTCCTTCTGATCTCAACCAAAGCGGGAAACGATGTGAGGACCGCGACGGCCAAACCAGACAAGCAAAGATACCGTGAACCTGATCGCAATCGGCGTCCGCATGGGTACTGTAAAGTACTATAAGGCGGGGGAGGGGGGATGTCAAGTAAAATACATAATTATCCCCGAAGCGCGCTTCTTCCCCGGGAGAGGAAGCGCAGGCCTCGTTACGGCCTCCCGCCCCCGTCCAGCCATGTCCGCTGAACCTACCGTCCATCGGAACGGGCCCCAATAGAAAGATGCAACGAACAACGGCGTTCGCCGCCTGCCAAGCCGTGTTTGACAGCCGGCTGCTGCTGTCCCTAGACTGAAAGCTTGACCGACTTTGGCGAGCTGGAACACTACTCCGCAGGGGACCTTCTTTCGTGGGCTGTGGATTGTTATGGCGATCAATTTGCGATCGCCAGCAGCTTTCAGAAGGAAGACATGGTCCTCACCGACCTTGCTTCCGTTGCAGTTGCGAAGGCAGTTTCTCCTCGGAGACTTCGTGTCTTTACCCTCGACACCGGCCGCTTACCCGAAGAAACTTACAGCATGATGGAGGCCGTCCGCAGCCGTTATGGTGTCACCGTGGAAAGCGTGTTCCCCGACCGGGAAGAGGTAGAGCGAATGGTGGCGGCCAACGGTCCCAACCTGTTTTTTATCAGTCCCGAGCTACGGCATTGCTGCTGCGACATCCGCAAGACACGCCCGCTCGGCCGCAAGTTGCGGGAGCTGCGGGCTTGGGCTACCGGTTTGCGGCGCGAGCAATCGGCCACGCGAGCGCACATTCCGAAAGTTGCGGAAGTGGATGAGAAGATCAAGCTGAATCCGTTGGCGGATTGGACCGCATCTCAAGTGGAGCAGTACACCAGGGAGCACGGGTTGCCGGTTCATCCGCTCTATGCCCGCGGCTACGCTTCGATCGGCTGCGCTCCCTGCACGCGCGCCATCCAGCCGGGCGAGCCGGAGCGTGCGGGGCGATGGTGGTGGGAGCAGGGCAACAAGGAATGCGGCATTCACTTTGACGCGAATGGCTCTGTCCGCCGCGGCGTCGCCGCCCAACCGGATCACTAATCCCCGACAAAAACATGCACAAAGGCTTCACATTATGGTTTACGGGTCTGTCCGGAGCCGGGAAAAGTACGCTCTCACAGGCCGTCGTCGGCCGTCTGCGCGGTTGCGGCGCTAAAGTCGAACTGCTGGATGGCGATATTGTGCGAACCCGCTTATCCAAGGGGCTCGGTTTCAGTAAGGAGGATCGGGACGAGAACATCCGGCGGATTGGTTTCGTTTGCGAACTGCTGTCGCGCCATGGTGTGATCGTCGTGGTAGCGGCGATCTCGCCCTATCGCGCGGTGCGTGAGGAAGTGCGTTCGCGCATCGAGCGCTTTGTGGAGGTTTACGTCGAATGTCCGATCGACGTGCTCGCCCAACGCGATACCAAAGGACTTTACAAACGAGCCCTAGCGGGCGAAATAGCCAACTTCACGGGCATTTCCGATCCCTATGAACCACCACTGGCGCCGGATGTGACCATCCATTCCAGCCAGGAAGCGCCTGAACAAAGCATTGAGCGAATCTGGGCTACACTGGAGAACTCAGGTTTGATTTACTTTGATCGACCTACATTCGCACACTGACGAATCCGACGGCACCTGCTCTCCCGCCCAGTTAATCGGCGAAGCAGCCCGCACAGGGATTCATATTCTAGGCATGACGGATCACGATACGCTACGCGGCTTCGACAAGGCGTTGCCGGTGGCGCGCGCAAACGGTGTGGAGCTGATTTGCGGCATCGAGCTCTCTACCAAACTGCATGGCCAGTCTGTCCACCTGCTGGGATATTTCCTGAATGACGGCGACCATGGGATCACGGAGTTTCGCGACTGGGTGCTGGATATGCAGGCTTCACGCCGCGACCGCAATGTCCGCCTGGTGGCACGCCTGCAGGAACTGGGCTTCAACATTACGCTCGAAGAAGCGGAAGCGCGGGGCCGCGGCCTGACCGGGCGCCCGCATTTCGCTCAGCTCATGGTGGAAAAAGGCTATGTCTCGACGCTGCAGCAGGCGTTCGATGAATACCTGGACGAATCCGCCAAAGGTTACGTGTATCGCCGCGAACCGCAATTCGCCGAGGGCGTAGAGCGCATCCGGAAGGCGGGCGGGATCGCTTCGCTCGCGCATCCCGTGCGCGTCCGCGCCGATATCGAAACGCTGCTGCCGGAATTGTGCGATGTCGGCATGAACGCGATGGAGGCTTATCACAGCGATCACAGCCCCAAAGACACATCGCTGTATCTCGCATTAGCGGAACGCCACGGCCTGCTGGTCACCGGCGGATCGGATTTCCACGGCGCAGCCAAGCCATCGGTGAGGCTTGGCACGGGCTACGGCGGCAATTTGCAAATCCCGCAGGATCTGGTGGACCGCCTTAAGGAAGCCGCGCCCAAATAACGTACGGTTGTGACCCCGTGCCGAAAGTCCTGATCGCCGGCGGAGGATTGGCCGGATTGGCTGGCGCTGCCGCGCTGGGCGGTGCGGGTTTCAGTGTCGAAGTATTCGAGGCTCGGCCATTCTTAGGCGGCCGCGCTACGTCCTACGCCGTTCCCGGCTCGGCAGGCGAAAGCGCCTGCCCCACTGAAGAAAGCATCGACAATTGCCAGCATATTTTGCTGCGCTGTTGCGGCAACCTGCTGAATTTCTACGGCCGCCTCGGCTCGCGCAGCCACATCCGTTTTCACCGCGAGTTCTATTTCATCGAACC
>JASIAM010000073.1 GCA_030041985.1 Bryobacteraceae bacterium
CGGGCGAGCGAGATTGTCAATTCCCTGCTGAACTTCTCCCGAACCTCCACTACATCCTTCGCGGAGGTGAACCTGAACCGGGTCGTCATGGAAACCTTGTCGCTGGTCGAGCATCAGATGCAAAAGGCGGGCGTTCTCGTAAAAACCAGCCTGGAGCCGGAGATGGTGCCCATTTACGGCAATACAGGGAAGTTGCAGCAGGTATTTCTCAATCTGTTTTTGAACGCGCGTGACGCCATGCAGGCGAGCGGTACACTGGAAATTCGGACGTGGTCCGACGGGGTCAGCGCCAAAGTGGAGGTGGCGGATACGGGCACGGGAATCGCGCCGGAACACCTGAACCGCATCTATGACCCGTTCTTTACCACTAAAGCCGCGCGGAAGGGCACCGGCCTCGGGCTTTCGGTGAGCTACGGCATCATTCAGGAACATGGCGGCTCGATCGAAGTTTCCAACCGGCCGGGCGGAGGCGCTCGCTTCCGCATTGACCTGCCATTAGCTCATGGCGCCAGACTGCAAAAGCCTATGACGGCTGCCTGAAGACGATCTGCTGGAAATGACTGCTCCCCCAATTTCCGTTTCGGAAAAAGGCCACATCCTGGTAATCGACGACGAAGCGGATATCCGCGAAGGCCTGGAATTGCTGCTGGGCAGCGAAGGCTATCAGGTGGATCTTGCCCAGAATGCCGGCGAAGGGCTGCATCGGCTGGAAACGCGCGGCTACGACCTGGTTCTGTTGGACCTCATGATGCCCGACCGCTCCGGTATGGAGGTGCTGCGCGAGGTGCGCGACCGCGACCACGACACACCCATTGTCATGATCACGGCTTATGGTTCGGTGGAAGCTGCCGTGAGTGCTTTGAAGGTGGGGGCAAACGATTATTTTTCCAAACCCTGGGACAACGAAAAGCTGCTGGTCGAAATCGAGCGGATGATCGCGGCGCGGCGTCTCGAAACGGAGAACACGCACCTCAAGCGCGCGCTCAAGCAACGCTACAGCTTCCCCAACATCATCGGCAAAAGCGAGCGAATGGTAAAGATGCTGGACCTGGTGGCGCAGGTGGCCTCCAGCCGGTCCACCATCCTGGTCACGGGAGAGACCGGAACCGGAAAGGAACTGGTGGCTAAGGCCATACACGCCAATTCCTCACGCGCCGATCGCATGTTCGTGCCGGTGAATAGCGGATCGCTGCCGCCGGAACTGCTGGAATCGACCCTGTTCGGCCACGTCAAAGGCGCTTTCACCAGCGCCATTCAATCCAAAAAAGGACTCTTTGAAGTCGCGGACCACGGCTCTATCTTCTTTGACGAGATCGGAACGATTGGCCCGGAAACCCAAGTGAAGCTGCTGCGCGTTCTGCAGGACAAGGAATTTACCCCGCTGGGCGCGACCGAGCCGGTTCGCGTAGATGTGCGCATTCTTGCCGCTACCAATGCCGATCTCTATCAGTTGGTGAAAGAGGGCAAGTTTCGCGAGGATTTGTATTACCGGCTGAATGTCATCAACATCACGCTACCGCCTCTGCGCGAACGCAAGGAAGATATTCCCCTGCTGGCGGAGCATTTCTTCACGCACTACTGTCACGAAAACGGCAAGTTCATCGATCCCGCCACACGCCAGTCTCTCTTGCGTTTCGATGCGGAGGCCATGCAGGTACTGATGGAACATAACTGGCCGGGCAATGTGCGGGAACTCGAAAACGTCGTGGAGCGTGCTGTGGTGCTGGCGACAGAACCCGCGGTGCCCATGGGCGTGCTGCCGGATACCTTGCTGCAGGCCAACGGAATTCGCTTAAACCGCGGAGAGGGCGCGCCTTTGCCGGCGGATGCGTCGCTATTTGAGATTGTGAATGATTTCGAGCGCCGCGTGATTATCGAGCAACTGGAGCACTTCAATTGGAGCCAGACAGAGGCTGCCGAGAGCCTCCACGTCCCGCTGTCCACGCTGAATCAGAAGATCAAGCGCCTGGACATCAAGATCCGGAAGAAGAGTGAAGGATAGAAGAAGAGTAAATCAGTTATAAGTTATCAGTTGTCAGTTATAAGTTCTCAGCACCCAGCGATCACCTCACCTCAGCAACCTTGGGACTGAAAACTGATAACTGATAACTTATAACTCAAAACTCCGAGCTACGGTTCACCAGCCAATGGGCCGAACTCCCGCGGAGGCCTGCGATGCCGGGTTGCTGCTTCGAAAGCCGAGGCGATGCGCAACAGCATCGCTTCATCGAACGGCCGCGCGATGAAATCGACGCCCACGGGCAAGCTGGCCTGTACGGGGCCAACCAAATGCAGTTCGCCATTGGCATCGCGCACGCGGTCCCAAACTTCGGTGGTAAAGCCCGCGGGGACAGTGATGGTGGGAAAGCCCTGCTGGCCGATCAGCGACCAGCCAACCGGAGAGCGGCCATTCACGGTAGGCTCGCGCGGAGCCGTGAGCTTCCGGGGCGGCACAGTGGACATGGGTGAGACCAAGGCCTCGAGCTTCTGTTCCTGCATGCACTCGAGCAAGAGGTTTTGCAGGGCAAAGCGGGACTGCAGGCGTGCCGAGGTGTCGAACACATGGGCGCGTTCCGCGGCTTGGCGTGACTGTTTGCGGTCCGGAAAGTTCGGATCCTGGTAGAACCTCGCCTTCGCGATCAGGTCGGCATTGGTTTTGATATTGGCGTCTCCCCGTTCGCGCAGGTACTTGTTGATCATGTACTTGTCCTCGCCGGGCACGCCCGCCCCGTTGAGACTGCGCAGCGAAAGCACCTGCGGCGCCTGCGCCGGATCGAAGTGCATGTCGAGAAACGTGGCAATTTGATCCGACTGCGGCTGCCCGGCAGGATCGACTGGAAACAGGTCGCGATACTGACGCGCAAACGCGCTGTTCAACAGTTCCGGAGCATGGCGCGAAATGCAGCTTTGGAACAATGCCCCTTGCGGACCCGGGTCGACGATGGCCGCGCCGAGCTTGCGAAGGTCGTCTACGGCATGATCGACAATATCGATACTCTCCTCGTCCGCTTTCGAGAATAGCTGCTTCGCCATGTACTCCCGAATTACGCCGATCCGAATCCCCCGGAGATCGCGAGCGGAGGCAAAACTAAGGTAGGGTTGCGGCGGCTTGCGCCCGATACTGAAGACCGTCATTTCGTCCTTGGCGTCGTAACCGGCGATGACGTCCAATATCCGCGCCGCATCTGGCACGTTACGGCAAATGGGACCGATCCGCATGTTCAGGCCGGCGCCTATCATTCCTTTGTGGCTGACTAACTCCTCGCTGGGCGCCAGGCCAACCAGGCTGTTCACCGAGGCCGGCCAGCGGATCGACACCACAGTTTCTTCACCGATGGCGCAGGTCACCAGGTTGGCTGCAACCGACGTCGCAGAACCGGCGCTCGACATACCCGGTTCGCGTTCCGTGTCGTAGGGATTGCAAAAGGTTCCACCAAACGAACTGCGCGCGCCGTCGGTCGCATATTCGGCCAGGTTAGCCTTCGCCAGAATAATCGCTCCCGCGTCCCGCAACCGCTTGACGAAAGTGGCATCCTCGGGGGGGCGGTCGTTGGCATAGTCGGCATCGGCTCCGGCGGTGGTGCGCATGTCGAATGTGTCGTACTGGTCTTTGATCGCCATCACTACGCCATGGAGCGGGCCAACGAGCTTGCCGGTTTGCCGGAATTGCCGGTCCTGCGCGGCTGCGGTCTCTAGCGCATCCGGCATCTTCGGATCAGCATCGGCCGTATCCGTAAGACTGCGTGCCTTGCGCTCATCGAAGCCCCATTTCTTGCGAGCAGAGGGGCGCAGGTTCAAAGTAGATAGCGCGTTGATCTGCCCGGCGTGAGGAATCGTGGTAATTGGTCCCAGAATGCCTTGCGGTTGGTTCACGCACGTGTTGTTGTACGCCTTAATTCTCGTCAGGTACAGCTCGACAAGGCTGACACTGGTGATCTGTTTGGCCAGAATCGCCCGCTGAATATCGCCGATACTGGCTTCTTCGAGATGAAACCTTTTGGGCGGTCGTTGTTGCGCGGTAGCTTGCATGCCCACAACGAGGACAGTAACCGTACATGCGGCTGCCATCAGTTTGTTGCGCTCACAATTTTCGGCCATTGGCACGGCACCTTTTCATGAAGTCTACCGCGATTACTCATACCGCAACGCCATGGAAGGATTTATCGCCGTTGTGTCTGCTAAGTGCAAGGCCCCGGTTTGCGATTTGTGGGGTCAGGGCTTCTGCCCTGCCGCCGGGCTTCCGCCCGGCGCTCCGCCGCCGCGCCTCTCATGTCCGGTATCGGCCAAGCTCAGCTTGGTCCCTAGCTCAGCGATGGGATTCCAGGTGTTAGGTCTGAGATGGTACCGCTACAGCTTTACTTCCGAGTCCTTCAAATTGGCCGGACTCGGGGCTGCGGGAGGCGCGGCAGGTGGTGCGGGCGCCGCTGGTGATACGGGCGCCGGTGGCGGCGCCGGCGCCACGGCGGCTGGCGGCCCGTTCCCCTCCTTGCGCACCGAAACCGAGCCACGATCCGCCGTGATCCGGATCATCGGCCCATTGCCTACCGCGCCTCTCAGTGTCGCCATGTGCCCTTCCGTCTGCGATTCAATCTGTGGTCCGAAATCGTTAATGGCTTCGCCCCGCCGTGCCGTGGCTTCCAGTTGAAAGCCGGCGCTTTCCGGCAGCACCAGCTCGATTTCCCCTGAGCCGGAATGCGCTTCAATCCGCGCGAGCGGCACCCGTCGCGGCTCAATCTGCACGTCCCCGCGCACGCTCTCGAGGTCTAGCGAGTCCGTGAAATCCTCCAGATGAACGTCCCGCGACTGCGTTACCAGCCGCACCGGCCCCACCAGGTTCTTCGCCGTCAGGTCGCCCAGGTCCATACTGATGCTCCCCGGCACCGCCGCCACCCGCACTTCCATCCGCTCCCCTTCAATGTGCAGCGGCTTGGCCACATTGCGGAACGCCAGCGATCCCACATAGCCCCCCGTCACGCTCACCTGGCCGTTCACATTCTGCACATCCACGTCCGACCCGCGCCCCGAAAGATCGAGATTCCCCTGAATCCCGTCAGCCGTTACCGTCCCGCTATATCCCACTTCCACCCGTGCGTTGCCGCCGATGCGCGCCAGGCGCACATCCCCACGCCCGCTGTGCAGTTCTACATCGCCATTGATGTCGCTAATCTCGTAATCCGTGTTATCGCCGCGCGCTTCCACGCTCATTCCTCGCGGAACCGTGATTTCCAGCTCCTCAGAAACTCGCTGGTCCGCCGGCGCGCGGTCCTGATGCGCACTCACCAGCAACCGGTCCCCCTGCGCGACCATCTCCACCGGTGTCTCTCCATTGGTGCGCCCCGCGTCGTCGTTGGTATACGCGCGGATCAGCTTGCGTCCGCTGATCCGAACCTCTTGGTTGTCCACGGCCCCCGTCACATGAATCGTGCCGCGCGAGTTGTCAAACACGATTCGCTTCGCCTCCCCGGCAGGCGCGCTCACCGCCACCGGAAACTCGAACTGCTCTCCGAAGAAAGCCGGCGTCAGACGAATCCCATGCCGGTGGACTTCGAACAGTCCCGTTCCCCCGAGGCAAATGAGAACCACCAGCACGATTTCCCCCCCGGTCAATCCTCCATATCTGCTGCCGCGCCACAGCGCCACTTCCGCCAGGCGCATGACTCCCCACGCAATCAGCAAAAACGGCCAGTAAGTCGCAATCAGATCGAACAGCGGCGCTTGCGGATGGATGTTGCGCCACAGGAACACGCCGCCGATAACAATCAGCAGCAGCGGCGCAGTCAGCGAGTGCCGTCTCATCGCGGCCCTCCTCCGCCCCGCGGAAGCAGGCTCAACAGCCCCGCCACAATCAGCAGCACCGGCCAGGTCTCGCCGAATCCATACGGCGTCAGATTATTGAGCGCAAACAGCACCCCCACCGTGATCAGAAGAATCGGCCCGCGAATCGCCCGCAGTAGCGAAGGCTCAGCGTTCATCGGCCCGCTCCCCCGCTAGAGGCATCGCCGCCCGCAAACCGCGAGTACAGCAAATACGCCCCTGCCGCGATCAGCAACACCGGCCAGTACCGGCTCAGCGACGCGAAATCGAAAAGGTGCAGCGTGTGCAGCAAAAGTAGCACCCCCAAAAGCACCAGCAC
>JASIAM010000074.1 GCA_030041985.1 Bryobacteraceae bacterium
GCCCACGTTCGCGGGCAGTTCGACGATGACGGTACAGGTAACTGACTCCAAGAACACCTCGGCGACCCAACAGTTTTCTATCACCATTGCTGCCGTCCCGCTGACTATCACCACTACCTCGCTCAGCAATGGGGCCGCCGGGCAGCCTTATGGTCAGACTGTGAGTGCCATCGGCGGCGCTCCTCCTTATTCCTGGAGTGGGTCACTACCGGCCGGATTGAGCATAGCGAGCATCGACGCTACCGATGCTTCGCTATCCGGCACGCCAACTGTCGGAGGGCAGGTCACCATGACAGTGACCGTGACCGATAGTGCCGGCGCTAAGGCCACCGCTACCTACACGGTGACATTTGCCCTGCCTGCTACTCCGCAAGTGAGCTTCACCGGTTTAGGCGATACAGTATCCGCCCAGACGCAGCCCGGCTTCGGCATTGCGTTGCTCGCTCCCTACCCCGCGGACATCCAAGGTAAGGTCACTCTGACTTTCGATCCCAATACCGGCTCGGATACAGGAGAAGTGAATTTCGTAACCGGTATCCGCACACTCCAATTCGACATTCCGGCCTCCACTACCAAGGCCGTATTTTTCATGCCTTGCCCCACCACCCCGGACTGCCCCGTTAACGCGGCCTTCCAGAGCGGAACCGTTGCCGGCGCCATCACCCTTACGGTGGATTTGCAAACAAACGGCATAGACATCACGCCGTCGCCGGTGCCCGCGATAACCGTGCAGGTCCCACCCGGACCTCCCGTTATCACTCAGTTGCAAGCCAGCATGAGCTCCGGCGCGCTGACTGTTTCCATTACCGGCTACAGCACTACACTTGAAGTAACGCAGGCCATCTTCCAGTTCAATCCGGCAGCCGGCGCGAGCCTCCAAACCACCAGCCTTACTTTACCGATCGGCTCACTGTTTGCCCCGTGGTTCCAGAGCAGCCAGATCATCGGCAGTCAGTTCCTGTTTACGCAGCAATTTGCTATTCAGGGCAATACGCAGGCAGTAGCTTCCGTAACCGTAACCCTGACAAACACGCTAGGCACATCCCAACCGGTAACTGCGACAGTAACTAGCCCCTGATAAGCTGTTACCCCCGGGCGTCTTCGAAGAGTGTCTAGAACGAAAATCGTGCAATCATCTGGCCCTGGCGTGGCTGGCTGAAAACAGTTCCGTTATTGATATACCCGAAACCCGATACGGTTTGACTGCCAGCGCCGTTCGCTCTGGTTTGCGTCGCCACGGCGCTTGTGGAGGTCGGATTGCTCATCTCGGTCCGGTTGAAAATGTTCGTGAACTCGACGCGGAACAGTAAGCTGGCCTTTTCACGGATACGGAAGATGCGGCCAAAGCCCATGTTCTCTACGGGACGGCGTTCATACCGGTAATCGCTGTAGTAAGCAGAGGCGGTGCCGTACTGCCCGGGTGCTGGAGTGGTCCAGGCACTCGGGTTCAATACGAACGTCGTATTCGGATTGAAGCAATGACAATTTAAACTCTGTGTAAATAGAGGCACGCCAGGCACCCGATTGTCGAGCGTGCTCTGAAATGTGTAAGTCGCCAAGTTGCTCGTGGATTGCGGTGACAGAATGGGCAATCCGCTTGCATACTTGAGCACGGCGCTGAGCTGCCAGTCCTTCAGAAGCCACTTTACGCCTTTGTTGCCGGTGAAGGCGTTGCCGCCGCTTATCTGCGGTGTTGTGTATGTGCCCGTAAAGACGAACATGAAGGGCTGATCGTAAGCCGATATGGTCTTCTGATTGGGACGGTTGAAAACATTGTTGACGAAGACTCCGTCGCCGCGGCCGTAGTCATCTTCAACACCGAGGTCCTCCTGTTTCGACCAGGTAAAGGAAGATTGTAAACTCAAGCCATGAGAGACCCGCTTGGTCAGTTTCGTCTGCAGTGCTTGGTACCAGGTATCTCCATCCGGCACCCAGTGCCAGTTGGTGGTACTTCCATACTGCGGAAACGGCCGTAACGACTGGGCAACAGTGGCGGTCGTCGGGAACCCCGGGTAAGGAAGATTGCCAAACCCCGAGGCAATAGCCAGCGGAGAGTCTATCGGGGAGGCGAGTATCTGCAGATCGGCGGGATTGTTCAGGCTGAGTCCGTATGCCTCCAGGCGCTGCTCCGATAGGGCGTCGGGATTGACCAGTCCTCCTGCGTTCCAATAAGCACCACGGTTGCCCACATAGGTCGCTTCCGCTAAAAGGTTCGGGGAAATTTGCTGCTGCACACCCACGCTCCACTGAACCAGGCGGGCTGGCCGGCCGGCGTTCTGATCCATTTCCTGTGGGGCCGATCCCAACACGCCCGGGAAAAGGTACTGGCCGGCGTAAAAGTTGGGAAAGGTAATCGTATAGGGGATTCCGTTCCTCATGTAATAGGCCGGGCTCCCATAGGTGGCGGTGTTGTAAAGGTATTCGGAACCAGCCGAGAAACCGAGCTGGTTATCATCGTCTTTGTCGTAAGATACACCGGAGCCCACTCGGAGAACAGTCTTAGGCGTTATTTGGTAAGCAACGCCTAAGCGGGGACCAAATGCAAACGGATAATTGTGCGCGAATTCGCAGTTGCAGCGGCCCCCACCGTACCCTTCATAGATGATGGCGCCCGGGAGGTTTCCCGCTGCCGGATTAGGCGTGCTGGGTGAGAAGATTCCATAATACCCATTGCCATCTTTCAAGTAACTCTCGAAATCGTAGCGAAGGCCGTAATCGATGGTAAGTTTGCGAGTCGCCTTCCATGAGTCCTGGGCGAACCCGGACATGTCATGGGATCCCATATGGGTCGCACCAGGAACGGCATCGTAGCCGTTATCCACGGCTCCCAGAAGAAAACTGGCATAACTGAATCCCACTGTTCCCGGAAGCGACACTCCGTTCAATGATGGAAGGCCTGTCTCATTCGGACTGAATTCCAACCAACCCATGGCGTAGGTTTGGTTATGCATCTCATATCCCTCGAGCAGCACTTCGCCACCGAATTTCAGCGTGTGATTATTGCGGACCCAAGTCAGACTAACGTTGCCGGTGGGTTTCCGGGGGATGACGTGAATCTGGTTCCCGGGTCCCATGCCCGCCGATAAACCGCCCTGCGCCTCACTCAAACCGCCCAGAACCGGGAACAGATCCGTATTGGTACCGGTCAACCCCAGTTCGGTCGCGGAATTGAAGGCCGGGCTGTGATCGTTGATTTTCGTGTCCATGAGCCCGATACCCACGTGCAGCAAGACCGTCGGTGTTAAAGTCTCATCGAAGTTAAGCCGGTAAGTATTCGAAAATACAGATCGCGGCTGCTCACCGGCGGGTTGCGGTATCGGCCCGTTGTTCGGATTGTTTTGCATGTTGAGCGACCAGAAAAAGGCCAGCTTCGAGAGCGAGCTAATCTGATAATCGAACTTGACGGACGGGATCGTGGTAGGCGTATAGTTCGAATACGTCGGAAGATAGTTATTGACTAAGCCAGGCAAGTTAGGGAGCGGAATATAGTCTTGGACTTTCAATGCTACCGGATCGAACTCGGACATCGGGATGACATTGTTCGGGTAAGGATTGCGTTCCGCGACACCATTCACCACAAAAGTCGAATTTGGATCGTAGATAGTGTTCTCCATGATCGGCCGGCCCAGTGCGTCAGTGCCCAATTGCCGGCCGGTCAGGGCTTGCGAGAAATTTCCTTCACGATACGCTAAAGTAGGAACCGTGTAATAGACGTTATTCGTGATGGTAGTCTGGCGGAACTGCTCAAAGTTGAAAAAGAAAAAAAGCTTATCGCGGCCTTTAAAAACTTTGGGAAGATAGACGGGGCCGCCGAGCGAAAAGCCGTAGTCGTTACGCCGGTTCCTGGGCCGCAATAGTTCACCATTCCCGTTATTCGTAAAAGGCGTGCCCGCGTTGAGAAATTCGTTCGAGAAATAGTCGTACGCGCTGCCGTGGTACTGATTGGTTCCGGATTTCATCGTAGTATTGAACAGCCCGCTGCCCACCTGCCCGAACTCCGCCGCGTAATTGCTGGTTTGAACGGCGACTTGCTCAATGGCTTCCACACTAGGCTGTGTCTGGTCTTGAACGCCATACCAGCCGTTGGTGGCGTCTTGGCCTTCGAGCAAGAGAGCCTGCGTGTCGGCAGGGGTCCCGTTTATCCGCACTGCCATATCTCCCCCAGCCACTCCCGCGGTCTGGGCAGTAGGCATAAAGAGGGCACCCGGAAGGAGTGTCACTGACGCATATGGATTGCGGATACCGGAATTGCCGGCGGCAGACCCGGTTTGTAAGACAGGCAAATTATCCAGGTTTTCGACACTTATGTTTTGGCTAAGTTCGCCGCTCTCCGTTTTCAGCAGTGGCGAAGCCTCGCTGACGGTTACTGACTCGGTGGTAGCTCCGACTTCCATAGTGACATCTACGCGATAAGTCTGCGCCACCTCAACTATCAGACCGGGTCTCTTGAATTCCTTAAATCCCGGCACAGTCACTGTCATTTCGTACTGCCCGACAGGCAGTTGGGAAAGAGTATAATTTCCAGTGGCCGAAGTGGCAGCTTGGTAGACTGCGTTCGTATCGATATTGCGCACCTGGACGGACGCGTTCGCGATAATCGCTCCCGCAGGGTCGGATACTGTGCCAGTGATGGTGCCCCGGTCGTTCTGCCCAAAAGCCGCCAGTGCACACACCAGCAGGTAACAACAGAATACGGATCTGCGCATAAAAGCCCTGACTCCTGTGTTGATTTGGGCGGATCATATCACCGTCAGACTTCCGGGTCAATACCTGGTTTTGCATGCAAAATTGTGCGCAATGGTAATCATGGCAGTTCGGAGCTAGTCCGCGAGCACGACGGGGGCATGAATCCTACAAGCCTGCGCGATCAACTCATAGGACCGCCGCCGCGCTGCGTGCCCATGCATAATGTTCACCACGAAGACTTCCTCTGCCCTGTATTCGGCGGCTACCCCTTCCAACGCCGCGCGCACGCGGCTTGGTCCTCCTGTGATGATCCGGCGACTGGCAGGCAATTGCTCGGCGGGCAGTCCCTCCTGGTCCAGGAAACGCTGCGCCCGCTCTACTGTTGGCACCGGCATCAGCCGGCCTCGATACAGTTCCAGCATCATCATTCGAAAACTGGCCGAAAGCCGCAGGGCTTCCTCATCGGTTGGCGCGCAAATCGCCCATACAGCAACTGCCACGCGAGGCACGGGCTGTTGTTCCGAACCGGTGAAATGTTCGCGGTAGTAAGCAGCGATGGCGGCGCCCTCCGGATTGATGAAATCGGCAAACACGTAAGGCAGCCCCAGTTCCGCCGCCCATATGGCGCTTTGCGGCGACGACCCGAGCAACCAAGGCTCCGGGCTTCGAAAGGGGATAGCGGCTTCCCGATGGGCGAAATATCCCAGCAGCTCCGCCAGTTGCTCGCGGAAATCGTCCGGCGCCGGCAGCCGTCGATCACGCTGCAATGCCAGGGCGACCCGTGCGCTCGTACCCGGCGCGCGTCCGATCCCCAAATCGATTCGCCCCGGGAAAAGACCTGAGAGCATGCTGAAAGTTTCCGCTACTTTTAACGGACTATAGTGCGGCAACATAACACCTCCACTGCCCACCCGGAGCCGCGAGGTCGCCGCCGCTATTGGGCCGATCATCACTTCCGGGCTCGCGCACGCCAATCCCGGAGTACCATGATGCTCCGCAACCCAATAGCGCCGGTATCCCAGAGTATCCGCCAGGCGGGCCAAATCGAGTGTGTTGCGAAGCGCGTCACCCGCGGTGGCGCCCTCCGCTATGGGGGATTGATCCAAGATGCTCAAATTAAAGGGAATCGGCTCCGGTTCAGGGGTCACGTTTTGTTTGGATGCGAACCTTCCGGGCTGGATTCAGCTCGGTCCTCTGGAGTGGAACTCGGGAGATAGTGGCCCTATTGAGTCAAACACGGAAGGTCCGTAACCTTACGTTCCGTGGGCACGCCCTACACACGTAAGTCTCGAAAGGATAAGAAACACACTTGCGGCTTATCTGTACTTTTCTTTCCGCCCTCCTCTTCTGCTCCGCTGGAGCGTTTGCGCAGGGCACTGGCGGGACCGTCCGCGGAGTAGTAACCGACAATTCCGGTGCCGTGGTTCCCGCTGCCACCGTCACTTTGACCGGCAACGGCGTGCAAAAGTCTGCCCAGACGCAAGCCGACGGCTCGTACTCCTTTCAAGGCTTAGCGTCCGGCCAGTTTACGGTGCGCATGTCCTACCCCGGCTTCGAGTCCTTCGAAAAGGCGGTTACGGTTTCTTCGCCAGGAACTGTTCAGGTGCCGATTCAGCTTGCGCTCAGCACTGAAAAGCAGGAAGTCACGGTTGCGGAGTCGGCTGGTCCGACGGTCAGCGTGGAGCCGGATAACAACGCCACGGCCCTGGTCCTCAAAGGCGATGACTTGGAAGCGCTGCCGGACGATCCCGACGATCTTTCCGACGCCCTCCAGGCTCTCGCCGGTCCCGGCGCGGGTCCTAACGGCGGTTCGATTTATATTGACGGCTTTACCGGCGGCCAATTGCCGCCCAAGGAATCCATCCGCGAGATCCGCATCAACCAGAACCCCTTTTCCGCTGAATATGACCGCCTCGGTTTCGGCCGTATCGAAATCCTCACTAAGCCGGGCACCGACAAACTTCGCGGCAACATCCGCTTCAATGACAGCCAGTCTGAGTTTAACTCGCGCAACCCTTTCGCCAGCAATAAGCCATCCTTCTTTAATCGGCAGGTTGGCGCCAACCTGGGCGGGCCTCTCTTCAAGAAATCCTCTTTCTTCGTTGATTTCAACTACCGAAGCATTGACAATAATGCCGTCACCTACGCCGATTATCTGAATCCCACAACTTTCGTGCCAACTTCCATTACCACTGCGGTAGTGACGCCGCTGTATAACGCCTTCATCGCGCCGCGCTTCGATTACCAGTTGTCCACGAACAACACCTTGACGGTGCGTTTCGAAGAGCGCTGGAACAATCAGCAAAACATGGGACTCGGGAAATACAACTTGCCTCCTGGCATTGGGGATTCCGATCTGGCGTACGCTAGTGTGAGCAACTCGCAAAACCTCACCGCCACCGAAACCATGGTGATCAGCCCCACCATGATCAATGAGACACGCTTCCAATACACGCGCAACTGGACGGCGACACCGGGCAACCTGATTCCGCAGTTAGATGTGGCCAACGAATTCGTAACCGGCGGCAATGGATTAGGGAACACCTATGATCTGACCCACCACTTCGAACTGCAGAATTACACCTCGATTACCAAAGGCACGCACACCATTCGCTTCGGTGGCCGTTTCCGCCGCAATAGCGATTTGAACAATAGCCCCGCAGGCTTTAATGGCGAGTTTCTGTTCACCGGTGGCAGTGCGCCGGAGCTCGATGGAAGCAATGGGATCATTCCCGGCCAGACGGTAACTCTGAGCGCTCTCCAGCAGTACACGCGTTATCTCCAACTCCAGGCTGCGGGGTTCTCGCCCTCCCAGATTCAAACGCTCGGCGGTGGCCCCAGCCAGTTTCTGCTGCAGAGTGGCTTGCCGTATGTGAGTATGGTGCGCTGGGATGTGGGGCCGTTTATTCAGGATGACTGGCGCATGAAGCCCAATTTCACCCTCAGCCTGGGCCTGCGCTATGAGTGGCAGAATCTGATGAGCGATTACAGCGATGTCGCACCGCGCATCGGATTCGCCTGGGCTCCCGGCGGTGCCCGCAAAGGGCCCCAGAAGACCGTCATTCGCGGCGGTTTTGGCATCTTCTATGACCGCGACAATTTCGCGCCCTTCGAAAAGGCCTTCCTCAATAACGGCACCAATCA
>JASIAM010000075.1 GCA_030041985.1 Bryobacteraceae bacterium
ATCGTACTGCTCGCAGGGGCGGGACTGATGGCGCGGAGTTTTCTCAAGATCTACACGGAAGACATCGGCGTCAGGACCTCCAACCTTCTCGTTGCCTCGGTACAACTGCCGGTTGCGCGTTATCCCGATGCTCAGTCCAAAATGGCCTTCTTTGACCACCTTATTACGAGGTTGAAGAGTATCCCGGGCATGGATTCCGTGGCACTGGCGAGCTCTCTTCCGGGACTCAATGGCTTCTTCCGTCTGCCTTACGAACTTGCGGGATCGCCTGCGGTTGATGAACGGCACCGTCCGATGTCGTTTGCCATCACGATCACGCCGGATTACTTTCGAACCGTGGGAGCGGCCGTGGTCTCCGGCCGGGATTTCAACGATTTCGACCGAGCCTCTGCGCCTCCCGTCGCGCTAGTCAACGAGCGATTTGCACGCGCACACTGGCCCAGAGTTAACCCACTGGGGAAGCGTCTTCGTCTCTTCTACGGACGCAATGCAGACGATTGGCGGACCGTGGCCGGAGTCACATCCAATATTGTTCAAACAGGCCCAGTGGACGACTCTCCGGATGAGATCGTGTATGTCCCCTATCGGCAAAGCCCCCTGGCCTTCCTGCCCGGCAATATCCTTGCGCTCACTCGTGTCCCTCCGGGTAATCTCGCGCTATCCGTCCGGCGTGAGATACAGGCAATTGATTCGGGGCTGGACATAGGAGGAGGCACCCCAACCGGCGGGATCGAGGGGCCGCTTCCTTTGAGCGAGCGTTTCCGGACGGATCGCTATTGGTCTAGAGCGGTAAATGCCGGCCTGCTTCTCACGTTTGCCGCCATCGCGCTCCTGCTCGCCGCCATTGGGATCTACGCTGTTATCGCGCATTCAGTATCGCGGGCTACCCAGGAGATCGGAATTCGCATCGCCATTGGAGCCACGCCGCGTGACATCCGCCGGCTGGTGCTCCGGCAAGGGATGCTGCCAGTCATCACAGGTTTGCTCATAGGATTGGCGGCATCGGCCGGTTTTAATCGCCTTCTCCAGTCCCAGCTCTTCTCGGTATCGTCCACCGACCCAGCCACGTACGTAGTGACTTCAATCGTCCTGATGACGGTGGCTCTGTTTGCTTGTCTGATTCCGGCGCGCCGTGCGATGCGCGTAGACCCCGCGGTTGCCCTTCGGCATGAGTGAGCTATAATTCCAGCCCTTCACCTGTCCCCATTTGAGCTGGGATTTCGCTAGTATGAATGGGTTTCTCGGTCAGGCAGCAGGAGAAGAACCAATGAGCGGATATGCTCCGACACAGGAAGTGCGCTACTCCGTGGTGATGTTCGGCGGGGTCTCGCTCGCGATTTATATGAATGGAATAGCGGAAGAGCTCCTGCATCTGGTGCGTTCCACCGCGCCGGGGCCGGATGGGAAAAGTCCTCTGCTTTCCGGCCCCGAGCTGACCAAAACGGAGAGCGTCTACCGCAAGATTGGGCAGCTTCTGCATCACGGACGAATTCCCGGCGAGCAAGCCGGAGGAGATGCGGCCGGCGAGGCCGATGGCGAGATCCGAACGCGCTTTCTCATCGATCTACTCTCGGGAACATCGGCGGGCGGGATTAATGCCGTATATCTGGCAAAGGCGCTGGCCAACGATCAGGACTTGCAGGTATTACACGATCTTTGGCTGACGAAAGCCGACATCGATACTCTTATGAACGATGATCGCTCCGAGCGCAGCCGGTATCCGAGCGCTGACCCGCCGACCTCCCTTCTGAACAGCCAGCGGATGTATGGACTGCTGCTCGAAGCCTTCGACGCCATGGACCTCCGTCCGGCGCGGCGCGGCCTGGTGGATGAACTGGATTTGTTCGTGACGGCAACCGATCTGAACGGGCTGGCGACACCGATTCAGTTGACCGATACGGTGGTCGACGAGCGGGTCCACAAGGTGCACTTCCGTTTTATGTACAGCCCCCGGCGTCTCGGCGAGCCGAACGACTTCAGCCGGGAATATAACGAGATGCTTGCTTTCGCCGCGCGCTGCACCTCGTCGTTCCCATTCGCATTTGAACCGATGAAGTTCCATGACGTCGGCAAGTTCCGGCCGCAGACGCCACTCTCAGTGGCGCAGGCCATTGCGGACAAGAAATTCCATCTCTATCGCAAGTTTTTAGGCGCTTTCGAGGCCTTCGGAGCAGATCTCTCTTTTCCGTTGCGGCCGCTTGCCGATGGCGGATATCTGCACAATAAGCCGTTCAGCTTCGTGGTGGACGAACAGCGGTTCCGGCAAACGGATTATCCGGTTCAGCGCAAGCTCCTGTTCCTCGATCCGTTCCCCGAACTGCGTGCCGAGGTGCACCGGGCCGATCAGAGCATCAATTTCGTGGAGAACACGCTGGCCGCGGCTTCCAAGCTTCCGCGCGCGCAACCGATCCGCGAAGACATCGAACATGTGAACGCCGGCAACCGCAAGGTCCGCGCAGCGCAGATGCTCAGCCTGGAGTTGGATGGAGACATCACGACGTGGGTGGACCGGCATATCCACGCCATGCAGGAGGACGCACAACGCAGAAACCAGTTGCCCAGGGAGGAAGCCGAAAAGCTGGAGTGGCAGAATCTGCCGCTAGACGCGATGACCGGCCGCTACGGCTCATCGTACGCCGTGTATCACCGGCTGCGGGTTTCGGCGGTAACCGACGATCTGGCTTTGCTGGTGACGCGCCTGGTCGGTTTCAATGACGATTCGGACGAACTGTATGCCATCCGCCTGCTGATCCACTGCTGGCGCGTCGAACACTATGCGCCGGAGCCGCGCGGCTCGAGCTTGCGTCCAGAGAATTACTTCCTGTTCGAATACGATTTGGGGTACCGGTTCCGGCGTCTCAGTTATCTCCGCGAACGGATTGATAAGTTGTTGGGCACGCTCCGGATGGCCGATGGATCTTTGCGCCGCGAGCGGATGGGCGATGCGGCTCGCGAGATTCACCAGGATGGACGAGACGCAATTCTGGCCGAGGCCGCCAGGAACCAAACAGGCCTTGTGGACCGGCTGATGGCTATACGCGGCGAAGTGGAAAGGATTCGCGGAGAATTATTGCGGATGCGGGAACGGCTGTGGCTTACGTACTCCGGCCAAACCACGGACGAAGCCGCGCAAACGGTCCGGCTGGGCATCCAGAATTTTCTGTACCGGACCGGCCTCGAACATGACGATCTGAAATGGATTTTGCAACCTGTCCGGGCGGAGGATTGCGAAGAGCGGGCGCGGCTTCTGTACACTACCGGCCGCCGGGATTCCGAATCTCCCGCGCGTCCCATTCGCGAGAACATCATCGAAGCTGCAAACCAGCTTTCGAGAGATCTGCGGAGCGGGATGGAGTTCGCGAGAAGCGGCATCGAGGCCGCGCTGGGCTTGCGTCCGGAGAACAAGATCTATGGGCCGGCGGAGCCGTTGACCCGGCTGCTGTGGCTGATCTATCAGTATTTCGACTGCCGGGATCTGCTGGTCTATCCAGTCGAGCGAGACCAGCTCGGCTTTGAAGACAGCGTAACGGAAATTTACCGCATCAGCCCGCTCGATGCCAGCGGCATTCGCAGTGATGTGAACAAGCTGACGGGAACTTCCGTGGGAGCATTCGGCGCATTCCTGGACCTCGGTTACCGCCACAACGACATTCTGTGGGGACGGCTGGACGGCGCCGAGCGGATCATTAAGTCGCTGCTGCCTGACGACCAAGACGACCAGTTGCGCCAGGGATTTATGAACGAGGCGTTCCGCATTATTCTACGGGAGGAGTTTGCGAAGGGAAACTCTGAGCGCTTCTTCGAGTTGTTGATGCAGGCTCTGGGCGTTCCGCTCGCGGACGGCCGCGGTAAGAAACTGAGCGCGGACGAGTTTTTGGCGAGGGCGCGGGAACGTATCCGCAACGACTGTCCCGGCGTAGTGCGCGGGCTGCTGCTGGCGATTCCGAGTGATGCCGAGGTGCTGGCGGCCTTCAAGCAGTTCTACCAGCGGCCCCCGGGGCCGCCGCTGAAGACGAATGTGCAGCGCTTGCGGCGGGCGGTGCTGATAATGGGGCGCATGCTGGAAGGCTTGGGCACCGGGGATGACCCGCCGGGCGCCGCCGGAAGATGGCTGATCCGCTTCGGCGGCATGATCACCCGGCTGGTGGACTTCGCGCTCCCCGGTGATTTGTGGTATATGATCACGCGTCATGCGATGGAGTTGCTGTACGCGTCTGAGGTCGTGCTCATTGCCGGCGGCAGCTTTTTCGGAGCGGGGCAGGTCGCGTCCGTCGGGTGGTGGGCGTTGGTGCTGACGCTGCTGGTCGATTTGGTTTTGCGGCTTTTCGGCGAGCGAGGCCGCGGAGGCCGTACGGCGCGCTGGGCATTGATTCCCGTAATGGTAGTGCTCGGCGCCGCGGTGGTGCTGGTCTGGCGGTTTGCCGTACCGATCGCCAACACGCTAATTGACCTGGCCACGTGGCTGAAGGGGCTGCCCTGACAGAAGCCCGGCCTCGAGTAAGAGTGCCTTCGCCCTCTTCGCGGGCTAGAATGTATTCGTGAGCTGGTTCGCTAGGACGGCGTTAGTGGTGGCGCTGCAATTGTTTCCTGCGGTCAACGCGCAGGTGATCGAGTTTGAATCGCGGGGCCTGAAATATCAGACGTTGACGCATAACGGCGTCACCATCATGTTTGCGCCGCTGCCTACCCACGTGCGGGAGTACACCATTTTTCAAGTGGCCATTTCCAATGGCTCGATGGGACCATACGTCATCCGCCCGGAGGATTTTTATTATCTCCGCAATAACGCGGGCAATAACACAGAGAGCGTAGAGGCGGCGAACGCTGAGCGTGTGATTGGCATGCTGATGCAAAAAGGCAGCGGCGGCGACGTGGTCAAGCTGGTGCACACTTACGAAATGGCGCTCTACGGCATCTCGAATTTAAAATCGACCAATGGTTATGAGACGCGCCGGCAAAACGCGCTGGCTTTCGGCGCCTCGAAGTTACGCGCGGCAGCCACGGCGTCCGCGGTGGCCCTGGTGCAGACCAAACTCGCTCCAGGCGAAAGCACAGACGGCGCGATCTTTCTGCCGATGGAAGCGAAGGCCATCGGGACGGGCCACCTGGAGGTGCGCACCAACACCGACACGTTCGATTTCAACACCGATTGAAGGGGGTGTGGGACGGAACCTGCCGATGGGGTCTATCGTTTCTAGTCGGCGTTCGACTCCGCCCGCCCAAGTTGCGGCCTCGTTACAATAATGCAGAGAGGGCAAATGCAGCACAGCTTCACGTTGCACGAGGACGCATGGCTTCGCGATGGACCGCTCTTCGCAAGCGGTCAAGCCGTTGGATACCGTGTGGGCGGTCTGCCCGATGGCAAGACAGCGAGGATTGCGAATTTCGGAGCTCCTGCCAGAAATGATTGGAGGATTATGCTGATAAACGCCGACAATACGCAGACTGGCTGGACCGGAAACTATGAAACATTCGAAGAAGCATTAGCGGCTCTCGAAAACAATTGGCAATGACAACTTCCGGCGTGCTCATCCCGTTTGGCGTCATGGCAGTACTCTCGCGGTGTCGCAGGGAATTGGCGCCGGCTCGTGTTTAAAGCGCTAACGCTGGTTCGCAATCTCGAATCTAGTGTGAATAGCCTCAATTTTGGCGAATTCACACTGGAGCGGATTGATGTTCACTTTGAACATTACAGGGCTGCTTTCTCGTCCGGAGATGTCAACCCTGGCGATTGGATTCTCGAAAAATCGTATACACAGTTACCCCTCGGTCCTCCGGGGATCGCCTTTCGGCGGCATTCCGAACGAGATCGAAGACATCCTGCTTCTTCTTCGGCTCTACAAATACGAAGGCGAAATATCCTTCATTAAACTGGCCATTACTCTGCCAAACGGCAACACCGTAGCGCAGCTCCCATATCGAGCGATGAACGATTTGAACAGCTTTTCTTTCCCACCGTCTGAGTTTGGGGTAGATGAATGCAAAATATGGACGGAATTTGCAGAAGGCATGCGGTCAAGTCAATCATGGGCTTCCGATTGGTTCGCGGCCGCTAAACGGTTTTTCCTAAGCGGCGGTGCAAAGCGTTTCAACCCAAAATGGGACGATGTGGACCGCATCGTAGACTATGCCACGGCCCTCGAATCAACGCTGGTTCCGGAACAGGATTACACTACACGTCGTATAAGCCGTCGTGCTGCTGCACTGATCGCACAAGACGATCCTACAGAGATGGAGCAGATCGTCCGCCTGATGAAAAAACTGTACGATATTCGATCCCGGTTAGTGCATGGTAGCCGTTTGGACGATGAGCAACGGAGATGGCTATCTGAGAATTGCAATCATATTGAGCATCGAGTAAGACAGGTACTTCGGACCGCGGTTCAGAGGCTGCCGGCTGGGGAACAAGCTCGCCGAGCCACTCTTGCTGGATTATACGATCCAACCGATGAGGACCGGGGCGGTTTTGCGATTGACAAGTTCAGAGAAATCAAGACCGCGGAGGTTCGCCGAATGATCGCGGCCAAGATCGCGCAATTTGCAGCACAGTAATCCACCCGTGCCCATCGGCATTGTCTTTCCGCCACGGGGGCTTCTTGTGTGGTAAGGCCGAGATCCGAAATGAAGTGCGTCGCTGGTCAAGTCCGGTTGGGCGCCCCTATTGCGTCGACAGCAGCATGGCGTGAAGGTCCCGCATCTGCTCTCCCGAGCCAGTAAATAGCGGATTGGGAAAGCGGCGGTAGCGGAGCAACTCGTACATGATATCGGTGGCAACGTTTTGGGGCATGGCCAGGCCGGCCAGATATTGCAAACGAAGATCGCGATCGTGATTGATCTGCGCGTGTTCGAGCCAGCTTCCAAGATCGCTGACACGGCCGCCGAAAGTCGCCAGCAGCGATAGTGCTGAGCCGAGACCGACTTCGCTAAGCGAGTCGCGGACCAAGGCGTAATCGGGACGGTCCAGGCGGCGCGCCAGTTCATCGATATCGATGTGGGTGGGACCCAGTTGGCCAAGGAGCATGATGTCGTAGCCGTCACCTTCCAGGTCGTTGTTCCAGATGGTCGCGTTGGGGAACACGGAATAGAAAGTCGCAATCTCGCTCCGCACCGTGTCGGCATCGGTCTGATACAGGGGTACCCACTGAGTAACCACGCCTCCGGGGTTCAGGTGGCTTTTGACCATCTCGAAATATTCCTTCGAGTACAAAGTGGCCGCGCCTTTTACCCATGGATGGATAGGGTCGGAAGTAATGATGTCGAAGTGTTCGGGCGTGGTGCGAACATAGTGGCGCGCATCGTCATAGACGATTTCGGTGCGGCGATCTTGCACTACGTGGTGATTCTCTTTAGCGAAGTAGCGGCCGCTCGCCGGGGGAACAAGCGGCTCTAATTCGCAGATCAGGATTCGCTGCACCTCCGGATGCACCACGAAGGTTCCGGCAGTGACTCCCGCGCCGCAGCCAACTACCAGAACGGAGCGCGGGTTGGCATGAAGCAACGCAGCCAAATGGCCCAGCATCCGTTGCAGGCGCATATCCTGAGGCAGCGTGGAGGCTTCCACTTTACCGCTGATGTGGAAGAAGCGGGTGCCATCCGGGATGCGAGTGATGGCGATGGTAGCATTTCTACCCTCGCCGACATACAGCGGCTTACTGTCCTGATACGAGATTGTCAGTTCGCGTCCGTAGGCGAATACCTGCCATGGAAACTGGGGAACGCGCCAGGCGAGGAGGGCCGCTGGCGCGGTGAGAATGAGCACGCCAAGCACGGTTTGGGCGCGCGGCAGAGCGAAGAAGGTGG
>JASIAM010000076.1 GCA_030041985.1 Bryobacteraceae bacterium
GAGCTGCAAATTACCCAGGAGTACATGGGCCAGGCGCGGCATCTCGTGTACCTCGTGCCGATGTGGAAGGAAACCCTCGATTTCAACATGGGCAACGGTCCGGTGAAATCGCTGGTTTCGGGCTTCGCCGGCGTCGCCAACGTAGGCCTCGATGATAACTGGATGGGCAACCAGCTTTCCCAGGCCAACCTTTACGGCTTCGGAAGACTGGCCTGGAATCCGGATCTGAGCGCGCGGCAGATTATCGGCGAATGGACGCGGCTTACGTTCGGCAGTGACTCCAAGGTCCTCGAGACCATCTCCGGCATGCAACTCGAATCCTGGCGCGCTTACGAAAACTACACCGGGCCGCTCGGCCTGCAAACGCTCACCGACATCACGGGCAATCACTTCGGAGTCAACGTCGAAGCCTCCGAGCGCAATGGTTGGGGCCAGTGGCACCGCGCCGACGAGCATGAGGTGGGGATGGATCGCACGATTGCCACCGGCACCGGCTACATCGGCCAGTATCAACCGGCAGTCGCGCGCATCTACGAATCGCTCGATACCTGCCCCGACGATCTGCTCCTCTTCATGCACCACGTCCCCTACACGTATAAGCTGCATTCGGGCAACACCGTAATCCAATACATCTACGATTCGCATTACGATGGCGCGGCAACCGCCGGAAATTATGTGCGCCAATGGAAATCGCTCGCTGGCCGCATCGACGAGCAGCGCTATCAAGAGGTGCTCGCGCAACTGGAATACCAGGCGGGCCAGGCGCAAGTGTGGCGCGACGCGGTTTCCAACTGGTTCTACCGCGAATCCGGTATCCCCGATGCCAAGGGCCGCGTGGGCCATTATCCCGGACGCGTCGAAGCAGAGGCGATGATGCTCCAAGGCTATCAGGTAACTGATGTCATGCCGTGGGAAGCCGCTTCCGGTGGGAAGGCTATTGAGTGCCCGCAGACGCAATGCGCCGCCAGTTTCCGTTACGGCGGCAAGCCCGGCTGGTTCGACTTGCGGGTTGAGTATTTCGATCAGCACTATCGCCACCCGGATCAAGGCGCGGCGCACTTCCGGGTTTCGATCGGGGACCAGATGGTGGACGAATGGTCCTCCACCGGCCCTGCCCCGAGCAACAAAATTGACGGGAGCACATCCACCCGGCGCACCATTCCCGGCGTGGCGCTCCGTCCTGGAGACTCCATCCACATCGAAGGTTTTCCCGATCCCGAAGAAGCTGCGGCCATCGACTATCTAGAGATCCAACCGAGCGAGAACTGACATGCTACGCTGCATCAAACGCCTGAGCTGTGCTGCCCTGTGGACAGCGACGATGTTCGCCCAGCAGCCTCTATATAAGGACCCCAACGCGCCTATGGAAAAACGCGTGGACGACCTGCTCTCGCGGATGACCCTCGAAGAGACGGTCTCCCAATTGATGAATGACTCGCCAGCCATCGACCGGTTGGGCGTTCCCGCCTACAACTGGTGGAATGAAAGCCTGCATGGCGTGGCGCGCGCGGGCCGGGCTACCGTCTTCCCGCAAGCCATCGGCCTGGCCGCTACCTGGGATACCGATCTTATGTTCCGCGTGGCCACCGCCATCTCCGATGAAGCCCGCGCCAAGCATCACGAATTCGTGCGCCAGGGGAAACGCGGTATCTACCAGGGCCTTACCTTCTGGACCCCAAACATCAATCTGTTTCGCGACCCGCGCTGGGGCCGCGGCATGGAAACCTATGGCGAAGATCCTTATCTGACCGGCCGCATGGCAGTGTCTTTCATAAAAGGCATGCAAGGCGATGACCCGAAGTACTTCAAGACCATCGCCACCGCGAAGCACTATGTGGTGCACAGCGGTCCCGAGCCGTTGCGCCACACCTTCGACGCCGTCGTAAGCGATCACGACTTGTGGGACACCTACCTGCCGCATTTTGAAGCCGCGGTGCGGGAGGGTGGCGCATGGTCGGTAATGTGCGCCTATAACAGCGTGGATGGCCAACCGGCTTGCGCCAATACCCATCTGCTCGAAGATATTCTGCGCAAGCAGTGGGGCTTTCAAGGATACGTGGTCTCCGACTGCGGCGCCGTTGGCGACATTTACCGCAATCACAAATTTGTTACGGGCGCCGAACAGGGCGTCGCGCGGGCCATCAAAGCCGGAACCGATTTGAATTGCGGTACCGAATACCGCAACCTGTTGCCTGCGGTGCGCAGCGGACTGGTTGCCGAGTCTGATATTGATCGCTCGCTGCGCCGCCTCTTGTATGCTCGCTTCAAGCTGGGGATGTTCGATCCGCCGGAATTAGTGAAGTGGGCCCGCATTCCGTATAGCGACAATGACAGCCCGGCTCACGCTCAGTTGGCGCTCGAAACCGCGCGCAAGGCTATCGTTCTCCTGAAAAACGAGCCTCTGGTGAAAAGCGGACGCCCCGTGCTGCCTCTTTCCAAATCGCTCAAATCGATTGCGGTGATCGGCCCCGATGCGGACGATGCGAACGTGCTGGTCGGTAACTACAACGGCGTCCCCTCCGCGCCCGTGACCCCGCTCGCAGGGATCCGCCGCAAGCTGGGTCCGGGTGCTCGTGTGCTCTATGCGCGCGGTAGTGATCTGGCGGCGAACATGCCGAGCTTCGAAGTGGTTCCGCCGTCCGCTCTGTTCGCCACCGATGGCCCCGATCGGCGGCAGGGCTTGAAGGGCGAATACTTCAAGTCGGCCGATTTCGATGGACAGGCGCACAAGCCGCGCGAATTGACTTATCCCAATTCCGGCCAATCCGTAGGCGATATTCCCAAAAATCCGCGGCCGGTTTTCACGCGGATCGATGCTCAGGTGAAATTCAACTGGTGGGATAAATCGCCCCGCAAAGATATGGATGCCGACGATTTCGGCATCCGCTGGACCGGTTACCTCGCGCCGCCCGTCACCGGCGATTACCAGCTTGGCGCGGACGGTATGAATGCCTTCGAGCTGTACCTCGATGACAAGCTTCTTGTGAGTTCCAACAGCATTCACGGAGGCGACTACCGCTACGCCGCCATGCATCTCGACGCCGGAAAACTCTACCCTATTCGCCTCGACTATCACGAATATATAAATGACGCCGCCATTCAACTCATCTGGGCTCCCCCGGAGCCGAGGCTTGGCCGCGAGGCGCTCGATGCCGCCCGCCAGGCTGATGCGGTGGTTCTGGTCCTCGGTCTTTCCGCGAAATTGGAAGGCGAAGAAATGCGGGTGAACGTCGAAGGGTTCCAGGGAGGCGACCGCGTTCAGATCGGCTTGCCGCGCGCGCAAGAAGACCTTCTCGAAAATGTCGCGGGCCTCGGCAAACCGGCCGTGCTCGTGTTGCTGAATGGCAGCGCACTGGCCGTGAACTGGGCGCGCGATCATGTGCCGGCCATTGTCGAAGCCTGGTATCCGGGGCAGGCCGCGGGCACCGCGCTAGCCGACGTTCTGTTTGGCGACTATAATCCCGCGGGCCGTCTCCCCGTTACCTTCTACAAGTCGACCGACCAGTTACCACCCTTCACCGATTACAGCATGAAAGGCCGCACCTACCGCTACTTTACCGGCGAACCCTTGTTCCCGTTCGGATTCGGCCTCAGCTACACCAGCTTCACTTACCGTAATCTGAGGCTGCCGAGGCAGGCAGCTACGGGCGAAGATGTGAAGCTCTCGGTGGGTGTAGAGAACAGCGGCAAAATGGCGGGCGAAGAAGTAGTCGAGCTTTATGTGAAGACCCCAATCAAAGACGGCCCGATTCGCGCGCTCGAAGGTTTTCAAAGGATCGGCCTGAAGCCTGGAGAACGCAAAACGGTGCAGTTCACTCTGGCGCCGAAGCAATTGGCCAGTGTCCTGACGAATGGCCAGCGGATGGTCGAGCCGGGAGTTTTCGAAATTTCCGTCGGTGGCCAACAACCCGGACCGGGAGTCCGCGGCGTACTGACAGGGAAAGTTAGCATTCGCGGCACGGCGAAACCGGTTAATTAAGCCTATTACTGAGCCGCTAGCATTTATGCGGGCAGCGGAGCCCGAACCGGATGGCGCAACGAGCGCAGCCACCGTTGCAGCCGGTCGAAGTACAGGTACACCACCGGGGTTGTAAAGAGCGTTAGGGCCTGGCTCACCAGCAGGCCGCCGATAATGGTGATGCCCAGCGGCCGCCGCAATTCCGATCCAGTGCCGGTTCCGAGCGCCAGAGGAAGCGCACCCAGCAATGCCGCCATGGTGGTCATCATGATCGGCCGGAACCGCAGCATACACGCTTCGAAAATGGAATCGCGCGAATTCTTGCCTTCGAGACGCTCGGCCGCGAGGGCGAAATCGATCATCATGATGGCGTTTTTCTTGACGATTCCGATCAGCAGAATGATGCCGATCATGGCGATCAGACTTAAGTCTGTATTCGTCACCAGGAGAGCCAACTGCGCGCCCACGCCAGCCGAAGGCAGTGTGGACAGAATCGTAATCGGATGGATGAAGCTCTCGTACAAAATTCCTAGGACGATATAGACGCTGATCAACGCCGCCGCGATCAGAATTGGCTCGTTTTTCAGAGAGGCCTGGTAAGCCTGGGCAGTGCCCGCGAACCCGATTTGAATTGTGGGAGGCAGGCCGATTTCGAGGGCCGCTTTATTGATCTCATCCACCGCATCGCCAAGAGCCACGCCGGGCAGCAGGTTGAACGAGATGGTGAATGCGGGGAAAAGGCCCTGGTGCGGGACCGCGAGCGGCGCAGTGGTGTTGGCCCAGCGAGCGAAGGCGCTCAAAGGCACCTCCTGCCCGCCCGGCGCAGCCACCCAGATATCGCGGAGGGTTTCCGGATTCTGCCAGAACTCCGGGGCAGCTTCCATCACCACGTGATACTGATTCAGCGCCTTGTACATAGTGGAGACCTGGCGCTGGCCGAAGGCGTCGTAGAGGACATTATCGATCAATTGCGACGAGATGCCGAAGCGCGAGGCCGTGATACGGTCATACTCCACCAGGGACTGCAAGCCGCGGTTCAACTGATCGCTGCTCACGTCGGCAATAGCCGGGACCTTCGTGATTGCCTCCAGCATTTTGGGCGCGTAGACATTCAGATCGTTCAGGTTGTCGCCTCGCATGGTGAACTGGTACTGGGCGTTTGCCATGCGGCCGCCCACACGCAAATCCTGGGCGTTTTGCAAGAAGATATTGGCGCCGAGCACGCGATTCAGCCGGGGCCGCAGACGGTCAATCACCTGGTCAGCGGTAATATTTCGCTCGTCGAGCGGCTTGAGCATCAGAAAGCCGCGCGCCTGGCTGGTGACGCCGCCGCCGGTGAAGGACTGGATCGATCCCACGGCCGGATCGCTCATGATGATCCCCAGCGTTTGCTTCAGAATTGCGTCCATAGCCTGGAAGGAGGTGTCCTGGTCTGCCTGAACGTTGAGCTGCAGGCGTCCAGTATCCTGCTGCGGGAAGAAACCCTTGGGCACATGGATGAAGAGATACACATTCAAAACGATGGCGGCGATCAAGGTAGCGAGCGTGAGCGGGGCGAAGCGGAGAGCGGCAGTAAGCATTCGGGCGTAGTTGTTTACCATCCAGGTGAAAAAGCGGTCGGTGGCGCGGTAAAGCCGGCCGTGGCTTTCGTCCAGCTTCAGCAGATGCGCGCACATCATAGGAGTCGCCGTAAGGGAAATCAGCATGGATACGGCGATGGCCACGGACAGCGTAATAGAAAATTCGCGGAACAGGCGGCCCACGATGCCGCCCATCAGCAGCAGCGGGATGAACACGGCACACAGCGAGATGCTGATGGTGAGGACCGTAAAACCGATCTCTCCAGCGCCTTTTAAAGCCGCTCGAAATGGCGGAATCCCGTGCTCCCGGTAACGCGTGATGTTCTCGATCACCACGATCGCATCATCTACGACGAACCCTGTGGCGACTGTTAGAGCCATAAGGGAAAGGTTGTCCAGGCTGAATCCGGCAAGGTACATAATGCCGAAAGTGCCTAATAGAGACACCGGCACTGCCACGCTGGGAATGAACGTGGTGCGGGCATTGCGGAGAAAGAGAAACACCACCAGCACCACCAGGATCATAGAGATGATCAGCGTGTCTTCCACGTTGTGCACGGAAGCGCGGATGGTGATGGTCTGATCCTCCATGATCTGCACTTTGATGGAGCGCGGAATGGCGGCCTCGAGTTGTGGCAATGCCTTTCTGATGCCCTCGACGGTGTCAATAATGTTGGCGCCAGGCTGGCGAAGCATGAAGACCACGACTGACGGCTTGCCGTTGGAATAGCCCGAATTACGGATATCTTCCACGGAATCGACCGCCTGGCCCACATCGGAGACGCGCACGGGCGCGCCGTTTTTGTAAGCGATGACGAGCGGCGCGTAGTCGGCCGCCGTGAAGATCTGGTCGTTGGCGCCTACCTCATAACTGCGGCTGTCTTCAGCGAGATAGCCCTTGGGCGTGTTGGCATTTTGTCCACCAAGGGCGGTGCGCACCTGCTCGAGGCCGATGCCGTACTTGTTGAGTTGCGTGGGATTCAGTTCGATGCGGACCCCCGGCAGCGAACTGCCGCCGATGTTCACCTGTCCCACACCCGGAATCTGCGATAGTTTCTGGCCCATGATGGAGGAAGCAGCATCGTAGATCTGGCCTTTCGTGAGCACGTCAGAAGTGAGGGCCAGCAACATGATGGGTGAATCCGACGGATTCACTTTTTTGTAAGTGGGGTTGCTTGGAAGATTGGTAGGCAGGTAGCCGCGGGCGGCATTGATAGCGGCTTGCACGTCTCGGGCAGCGGCGTCGATATTGCGGTTCAGGTCGAATTGCAGAGTGATGGAAGTGGAATTCAGGCTGCTGGAGGACGTCATTTCCGTGACGGCAGCGATATGGGCGAATTGCCGCTCGAGAGGTGTCGCTACGCTGGAGGCCATGGTTTCCGGACTGGCCCCGGGCAAAGAAGCCTGCACCTGAATGGTCGGGAAATCCATCTGGGGCAGCGGCGAAACCGGGAGAATCTGAAAGGCCACCGAGCCGGCCAACGCCACGGCAATCAGCAGCAGCGTGGTGGCTACCGGCTTGCGAATGAAAGGTTCGGAAATGTTCATGGTCTATTAAGACTTGGCTCTTATCATAGATGACCGTTGGTCCGGGCGGGAACCCTCGGGCCAAGCGTTTCGTGATCCGGATTCGATGTGGGCGGCGGTCGTCGTCATTGCCGGCGGGATCACGCCAAACGGAAGCTTCCCTCTGCTTTACGCCTCTTCCAAATACCGCTTCCGCCTCCACCGCGCCATAACAAACAAAAGCCCGGCCCCCACGAGCGCGCCCGCGGAAGCGCCAGCGCCGATCCACTGCGGTTCGTGCGAGTGAAGACTCAACGTCAGCGCCGCGTTCACTGCTACCGGGGCGAGCGCTGCAATCAAGGGCGGCCACGGCCTGTCCAGGGCGAACAGGGAACGCGCTGTAATTTCTATCAGGCTCCAGCCAATCAGCACCGGAGCCAACCCTAGAAACACTTCAGAGACCAGGCGCGTGGAGTCCGCCGTGAAACTGCCCCGCTGAAATAGGAGGGCGATCGCCGGCCGCCGCAACGTCAAAGTAATGGCAGTGATTCCGATCGCAATCAGCGCCGCCAGCAACTCCGTCCGGTCAATCAGCCGGAAAGCTTCCCGCAATCGGAACAGGCTGCGCAGCCGCGCAATTTCCGGCAGCAGCGAATTTGCCAGAGGGCTTACCAGAATCGCGAGCGGCACCCCCACCCCGCGCATACAATACTCGAGCGCCGCTGCCATTCCGGGGCCCGCATGGGTCGCGTAAGCGCGAGTAAAGGTCAGGTTCAAGCTGAGTCCGGCTGCATACGCCACAAAGAAAGCCGGCTTAGCGAGAATCCGGCGCCAGTCGAGTGCGGCCTCGCCCTCCGGCGCGCGTGGCTTTCTTACGCGGAGGCCGGGCCGCGCAGCGAAATGTACCAAAGCAAGCTGAATCGCTGCGCCGATGGCATAACCCAACGCAAAGGAGTAAACTCCCAGCGCCTTCCACAAGGTTATGGCCGTTACAATGGTCGCCAGATTCAACGTGGCTTGATAAAAGGCTGTGGGCCCGAACCGGCGTTCCGTATAGAGGAGCGCCCAATACAGCGCGGCAACTCCGGCTGCGGTAATCGATAGCGCAAGGATCCGCGCCAGGTTGACCGCCGCCTCAAAAGAATCCGCATTGAGTCCCGGCGCGAGCGCGCGCATCAGCCACGGCGCGCTCGCCATCACGATTGCCGAAACCGCCAGGAATATCCAAACGAATGCGCGGCGTAGCTTCCAAAAAAGCTCCGCCCGGCCTGCGCCGGACTGAGCCGCCAGCATCGGCACGAAAGCGAACACCATGCTGTTGGTGAGGATCGAATTGAGCGAATCGACAGGCCCCATCGCCACGGCCAGCGAATCCGCCCGTGTGTGCGTGCCCAGCAGGTAGGCCGTCAGGGCCACGCGGAGAAAGCCGACTGCATTGCCGGTGAGCACCCCGCCCGCCAGCGTGAGTCCCCCGCGCACCAGCGGGCTTTCGAACGCACGCGATATTTCCAGCGCGCGCTTTAGAGTATTTACCGGTGCCAGCTTGACCTTTCCAGGCGCTCCGGTATCGTCCCTACCGGTTAGGCCCGCGCGGCCAGAGCGTTCTTGGCTGCGGACAATGCCGCTTCGTAGTTCGGAAAATCGGCCACTTCCTTGACGTACTCGGCGTGGCGGATCGTATTGTTCTGATCGATTACAAAAATCGCCCGGCTTTCGATCCGCAGATCCTTAATCAGCGTCCCGTAGTTGGCGCCGAACGACCCTTCCCGGTGGTCGGACAGCATCCTCACCTTGTCCACGCCGAAAGCCCCGCACCACCGCTTCTGCGCAAATGGAAGATCCATGCTCACCGTGAGGATATCGACTCCCGGCAGCTTGGCCGCTTCCTCATTGAACCGCTTGGTCTGCGCATCGCAGACCGGCGTATCGAGCGATGGCACTACGCTGATAATGCGCACTTGGTTGCCCGTGTCCTTCAGGGTCACGGGTTTCAAACCACCATCGATCACAGTGAACTCCGGCGCAGTGTCGCCGGGCTTCAGTTCGGGTCCGATCAGCGTCAAAGGGTTGCCTCGCATGGTAGTCGCACCTGGTCTTTCCATGGTTCCTCCTCTTAAATCTTGGTGATCGCCTATTGTAGCAATTCGGCCAACTCCGCCGCGTCCGAAACCGGCAATTGGCAGGCATAGTTCCGGCAAACGTATGCGGTCGCACGGCCATCCTGCGCCGTCATGACGGCCAGGGCCGGTGTGCCTTGGGCCAATGCCCGGCGGGTCTCTTCTGAGTCCACCAGCAGCACCACGCGGTTGGGCAGAAAGCGCGTGTGCACGGTTTCGAGGAGCTTTCTGGTGTCGGGCGCATCCCGGGCGCCGGCAATCACAATCTGCCGCGGCTCGTTGAGCAGGAACTCATATGCCACCAGCATCTGCGGCGTGGCCATGGGAACGGCGGAAATGCGCGATTCAAACGCGGTGATGAGCCGTTCGGCCGAAAGGCGAAATTCAGCGCGGCCGGTGATTTGCGCCAGGCGCAGCAGATTCAGCGCGGCCACCGAATTGCCCGATGGCTCAGCGCCGTCATAATCCTCCTTCACACGCAACACCAGGCTCGCATCGCTTCCTCCGGAGCTATAGAAACCGCCCTGCAGCGCGTCTTCAAACAGCTCTCGCTGCTTTTCGGTGAGGCGAATCGCAAGGTCCAGATGGCGGCGGTCGAACTGCGTCTCATATAAATCGATGAGGCTTTGGGTGAAGAGGGCGTAGTCGTCCAGAAAGCCTGGAATCGCAGCCTCGCCTTCCCGAAAGCGCCGCAGCAGGATGCCGGTGTGCGGATCGTACATGCGCGCGATAAGGAATTCTGCCGCGCGCCGGGCAGCGTCCGCGTAGCGGGAATCTTCGAGCACCGCGCCCCCCAAGGCGAAGGCGGAAATCATCAGGCCGTTCCAGCCCGTCAAAATCTTGTCGTCCAAATGCGGGCGGACCCGGTGCGTGCGGGCTTCAAACAGCGCGCGCCGCGCCTGATCCATGGCGTCGCGGACTTCTTCCGCATCTCGCTCGAAATTGTCCGCGGTCTCCTCGATCGTATGCGCCTGATACAGAATATTTCTCCCGGCGAACTCGTCATGCGGGTCATGCGCTACATTGCCGCTATCGTCGACGCCGTAGCGGTACTCGAACCAATCGGCAGCCGGGAACCCCACCCGCTCGCGAATCTCTTCGGCCGTCCAGATGTAAAATGCGCCTTCGCCCTTCACCAACGGTTCTGCCGGGTCAATCACGCTGTCGGCATCTTCGGCGGAGTAGAAGCCGCCTTCGGCATGCCTCATATCGCGCAGCACGTAGTCGAAGATGCTGCGAGCCGTTGCCGCGAACCCCACGTCACCGGTAATTTGAAACGCCTCCAGGTAGGAAATCGCAAGCTGCGCCTGGTCGTACAGCATCTTTTCGAAGTGCGGCACAAACCAGCGCTCGTCTACCGAGTAGCGGTGAAAGCCCCCGCCAAGCTGGTCATTCATCCCCCCTTTGGCCATTTCGCGCAGAGTCAGCAAAACCATGTCCAGCGCTTCCTGATTGCGCGTGCGGGCCCAATACCGCAACAGGAAGTTGTGCACGGAAGGGCGAGGAAATTTGGGCGCGCCGCCGAAGCCTCCCAGCCGGCTATCGAAGGTGCGGCGGAAGGCAAAAAAGCCGCTCTCGAGAATCGCCGGATCGAGTTGTGCCTTCTCACGGGCCGGCCCCAGCAAAAGCGATGTCTGCAAATGATCCATCACCTCGCGTGCCGAGTCCACGATTTTTTCGCGCTGCGAGCGCCAGGCCGAGGCAATCTGCCGTAACACGGAGCCGAATCCGGGATGCCCCCATCGATTCTCCGGCGGGAAATAAGTTCCTCCATAAAACGGCTGCCGATCGGGCGTTAGCCATACCGACATCGGCCATCCGCCGCCGCCCGTAGTTGCCTGTACGAAGGTCATGTAGATGCGGTCGATGTCCGGGCGCTCTTCGCGGTCCACTTTAATCGGCACGAAATCGCGATTCAGCAGGCCCGCGATCTGTTCGTCCTCGAACGATTCCCGCTCCATCACATGGCACCAGTGACATGTCGAGTACCCGATCGAAAGGAAGATCGGTTTGTCGTCCCGCCGCGCCGCATCGAAAGCTTCCGGTCCCCAGGCATACCAATCCACCGGATTATGCGCGTGCTGCAGCAGGTACGGACTTTTTTCGTTGGCCAGGCGGTTGGTGTGCATTCCGTAAACCGCCTTTATGGTAGCAGGGCAGCCGCCGGCGGCGCGGTTGCGATAGACTGCTTGTACATGGCACCTCAAGAGAGAAACTCCCAACCGGCAAGCGGCGCCACCGAACTCCTGGAGATTCTCGGTGTGACGCGGCAGGAGGTACATGCCGCAGTGGAAGGGATGCCGGAAACCGCAGCTACCGCCGCGCCTGCGCCAGGGCGATGGTCGGTGGTGGAGTGCCTCGAACACATAACCGTGGTCGAGCAGTCGTTCGTGGGCCGTCTCCAAACTGCGGCGCCGGGGGATGTGCCCCCCATCGACAAACAACGGGAGGCAAACTTTCTGGAGCAGATTCCGAACCGTAGCCAGCGCGCCGAAGCTCCCGAGCGAGCTCGTCCCACCGGGCGCTTTACCAATCTCTCCGATGCGCTGGCTGCCTTCGATCGAGCCCGCGCGGAAACCATCCGTTTCGCCGAAGCACAGCAAGAGAAACTGTATTCAATTGCGGAAACGCACGGCCGCTTTGGCCGGTTGAACGGCTATGAGTTTCTCATCCTGGTAGCCGCGCACAGCCGCCGGCATGCCGGTCAGATCCGCGAGAATCGCTCCGTGCTGGCTTGTGAATAAGCCTGCGAGCCAATCGCCGGCCGAGTTAGCGGCAGTCGAAGCCCATATTTGTGTGACCTGTGGGACTCAGTTTGCTCCCTCCGCCGCGCCGCCCAAAGAATGTGCCATTTGCACCGACCCACGGCAATTCGTAGGTTTTGACGGGCAACAGTGGACGACTCTGCAGGAACTGCGCCGCGCCCACCGCAACACCCTGCGGCAGGAAGAAGCCGGCTTGTACTCCATCCACACCGAGCCGCACTTCGCTATCGGCCAGCGCGCATTTCTGCTCCAAACGCGCCAAGGCAACCTGCTCTGGGATTGCGTGGCGCTGCTCGATGAAGCCACCATTCAGGCGATTCGCGATCTGGGTGGTATCGCCGCCATCGCCATTTCGCATCCCCACTACTACACCACCATGGCCGAATGGAGCGCCACTTTTGGTGATGCGCCTATCTTTCTTCATAGAGCCGATAGCCGCTGGGTCGTGCGCCCTCAAGCTCATGTCCGGTTTTGGACCGGGGACTGTCTGCCCCTTCCGGGCGGGCTGATGCTGGTGCACACTCCCGGCCACTTTGACGGTTTTCAAGTTTTGCATTGGCCCGCGGGCGCGGATGGAAAAGGCGCGCTGCTTTCCGGCGATCAGCCCCAGGTGTGCATGGACACACATTGGGTATCGTTCATGTATAGTTATCCCAACTACATGCCGCTGGGGAGGCGTACAGTGGAAGATATCCTGGCGCGGCTGGAACCGTACAGCTTTGACCGCATCTACGGTGCATTTCCCCGGCGGACGATTTATCGCAATGCCAAGGAGGCGGTGCGCCGCTCCGCGGAACGGTTTCTCAACGCACTGGGAGGAAGCGCACCGGTTGTAACCACCAGTGCACAAAGAACGTCCGAAGGTGCAGAATAGAGCTTAGCACTTTTTGTGAACACCGCCGCTCTGACAATTCAAGGAGAGTTCTAAATGCGACAACGATACGTATACCCCGCGCTGCTTGTGGTGACGCTTTGCTCAATTCCCTCCGCGCACGCGCAGGCCTCCGTCGATGCCAATATCGGCTTCGGAGGAGCGTGGGTTGGATCGAACGGGCAGGGCATTGACAACGCAAATTCCGTGAACGCGTTTGGTTCTTGCGTTCCCAATTCGGGCGACATATATTGCCAGGCAACTCCAGCATTGCATGACTTCTTTTTGGGACTGGGGGCCGATATCTTTCTTACCAAACGCTACGGGTTTGGCGCAGAAGTATCCTTCACGCCCAACCGGCCGGATTACGGGCCTCTTCAGTACCGGCAGACCTTTTACGATTTCAACGGGATTTTCTCTCCTATCAGCCAGAAGCGTTTCAAGGTGAAGATTGAGGGTGGTATTGGAGGCGCGCGCACCAGCTTTGCAATCAATGAGAGCGGCTGCGTGGGAATTGCAGTCTGCACCACCGAAACCGAGCCCATCGGCAATGCCAGCCATTTTCAAGTGCACGTCGGAGTGGGCTTACAACTGTTTGTCACCGACCATTTGTTTGTGCGCCCTGAGTTCGATTACCATTACGTCACCAACTTCACGCAGCAGTTCTCCGGCAGTTCCGTACCCGCCGCTATGGTGTGGGTTGGATACAGCTTCGGCGAGCACTAGATTTAATGGGGAATGGAGCGCGTCAGCGCTCCTTCCAGTCCCAGGCCCCTGACTCATCGCGCCCTTTTTACCTGGCCGCTCTTGCCGCCTGATGCGTGGAATCTCTCTCGTTTTCGAGACAGTAGTGCTCCAGCAAATCGGTGTCGGGAAGCAATTGTTCGACAAAATTGATCGTTACCGGCCGGGTGAACGTCTTCGGATCGGTTATAGTGACGGTGACGTCCAGGTGGCCGAAATCGCGCCGATGAAAGCGCTCTTCGACGCGCATGTCTTCGCTGTGGCCATGGCCGCGCGCGTCGAGCCAACTCTGGTCATTGAACCCCAACGTGTCGATCACCATCGTGTCGCCTTCCCATTTGCCTACTGAATACCCATTCCACGTGGGTGATGGATCGGTGAGCTGCGCGCGTCCGTCAGTAAAGATCTGCCGGAAAGTGGTCTCCACTTCATACAGCATGATAATTTCGCGCGGCGTCTGAATGATCTTGAAAGGCTCCGGCAACAAGTCCGCGTGGGGCACGCCATCGGGCAGGCAATTCAACCCGGGAATGGCATTGGGGCCGGCTTGCGTGTGCCGCTGAAGCATTTCCACGCCCGCTGGCGTTAGCGGCGCTTCGGCTGGCTTGAAATCGGAGAGAATGTCCCGGAAATATTTGGAATTGGGGGATTCGCCCAACCCGTACAGCCCCGGCCCGCGTGGCTCCGCCGCCGCCTGCCATATACCTGAAAGATCGGGCTTGCCGTTCACCCGGGGCGCAGGCCCCATCATATTCACATTGCCATCGGGCGTGCGCGGAGCATCGGGAATCCGCTCATGCAGCCACTGCGCCTGCAGGCAGCCGCAAACGCCCAGAAAAGCTATTGCCATCGAAACCGGAAAACGCATACTGCTGATTAAATCACGGCCCGTGCGCCTTCGCTAGGCCGCATCAGCGAGACCACTCGGCAATTTGCGTGTCAGTAGCTCAGAGAGATTGCGGGGCTTCGTTCCCGCTGGCGCGTCATCGCGTTATACTCTCTACGCTGGCGGAGTCCAGTAAATCTCGCGGCTCGAGGGAGGGTCTATGAGGATGGTGTTTGCCTTCTGTGTCATTCCGGCGATGGTGTTTGTGGCCATGGCGCAAACGGGGTCTCCTGACCAAAGCAAGCCCCGCATCCGGAGCTTATCGCACGCCATCCACGCCGTCGAGGATCTGGATACGACCCTGGCGTTTTACCGCGAAGTGTTCGGCCTCAAGGGAACGCCTAACGACTTTCCCAATCCGGCGGTCCCACTGCTTACGAACGCTCCGGGCGTGACGCTGCGTCTTTCGATGATGCCGCTTCCGGGCGCGATGCGCTTCGAGCTGACCCATTTCATGGGGCTCGAACGCAAGCCCGGACGAGCCGCTTATACGGACCCGGGCGCCGCCAGTATCGTCCTTTACGTCCGCAACCTCGATGCAGCCGTTGCCAACGCGAAGAAGGCCGATGCGCCCATCGTAACCACTGGCGGCATGCCGATCGAGATCAGTACCGCGAAAGGCAAGGCCCACTCGATACTCTTACGCGATCCTGACGGCTTTTTCGTTCAGGTAATCGAGGAAGCGCCAGCGCCCGGCGCTCCGGAAGGAAATGTGCATCGCGTGTCGCTCGCCTATACCATGGAAAGCGCTGAAGCCACGGCCCGGTTTTACAACGGCATGCTGGGCCTCGAACTGAGCGGCCCTTCGGCCTTCTCGAAGGACCCGGCGATGCTGAAGCTGGTGGGCGTTCCAGAGGGAACTGAATTCCGGAAATTAACGGGTGTCCTTCCGGGACCGTCCGCCTATGTCGAGTTCACAGAATTTCGCGGAGTGCCGCGCACGAAGTTCCACCTGCGGGTCCGCGACCCCGGCGCGCCGGCGATGGCAATTCAGGTAACGAACCTGAACGGGATGGTCGACGAGATGAAGGCTGCGGGTGTTCCTCTGATTTCGGCCAACGGCCAGATTGTGGACTTCGGCGGCGGCACCCACAACATTTTCGTCGAAGATCCGAATGGCATGAATCTTGAGTTGTTCGAACGCTCGGGCGCGCCGGCGGGGAGAGGGCAGAAGAAATAGACTTCGATTCGCCGGGATGGCGGTTGATTTTTGGACATAGCAAGCAGGCCTGTCTACCGCTCATAGCAGGCGTTTGTACAGTTTCCCGTACTCGCGGGCAGAGCGTTCCCACGAATAGTCCGCCGTCATGGCTTGCCGCATCAGCCGGGCCCAATCTTCTTTTCGCCGGAAAACCTCGAGAGCACGGTCAATCGCCGCCAGCAATGCTGCGGACTCGAATTCGTCGAAGACAAAGCCGTTTCCTTGTTCAGTCGCCGGATGGAAATCTTGGACACTGTCTTTCAACCCTCCGGTGGCGCGGACAATGGGAATCGCTCCATATTTCAAACTGTAGAGTTGATTGAGACCACTTGGTTCATAGAGCGACGGCATGAGAAACATGTCCGATCCGGCTTCGATGCGGTGGGCCAGGCCTTCATCAAAGCCGATGCGAACGCCGATTCTTTGCGGGTTGCGCTGTGCCGCCTTCTGAAAGAAGTCCTCGTATTGCCGGTCGCCCGTTCCCAGCAAAATGAATTGCACATCGCGCCGCAGCAGGCCGTCGAATGCTGATACGAGAAGATCGAATCCTTTCTGCGACACTAACCGGGATACCATGCCGAGAAGCGGCAGATGGGGATCGGGCGTGAGATGGAAAGCCTGCTGCAAATCGGCTTTACAGACCAGTTTCCCGGCAAGATTTTCGGGACCGTAATTCTGTGCGAGGAACCGGTCGGTTTGCGGGTTCCAGGCCGCGTAGTCGGCTCCATTCAAAATACCGCTCAGATCGGCGGCGCGTGCCCGAAAAAAACCGTCCAAACCAAATCCATACTCAGAGGTCTGAATTTCGCGGCTATAGGTTGGACTTACGGTAGAGATGGCATCGGCAAAGGCGAGGCCGCCTTTCAGAAAGTTGATGTCGCCGTAGAATTCGAGGTGGCGCGGGGTGAACAGCGCTTCGTCCAGGCCGAGGAGATTCCAATATTGCGGAGGGAACAAGCCCTGATAGCCCAGGTTATGAACCGTGACCACTGTCCGCACGGAATTAAGATCGGGGTACAACTCCGGCTGGGCTTTTAGAAAGGCAACTGCCAGAGCAGACTGCCAATCGTGCGCGTGAAGGATGTGAGGGGCGCCCACGCGAGGTAGAACCTCCAGAACGGCCCGTGCAAAGAAAATGAACCGCTCGGCATTGTCGGGATAATCGCCTTCCGGTGTGCTATAGAGGAACGGCCGCTCGAAATAGCGGTCCGAGCGGATGAAGTAGACCGGAATGTCATTTCCCAGCGTGGCGGTGAGGACGGCGCCTTCCACGCTCGACGCGCCTATAGGGACATGGAAGCGAATTCCGGTGTCCCGCGCCACTGCTTGTTCCAGCACACTACGATAGGCCGGCATGATCGCTGTGACCCTATGGCCCAGCGAGCGCAGGGCGGCGGCGAGCGAGCTCACCATATCGGCCAAGCCGCCAGTCTTGGCGAAGGGCACCAGTTCCGGAGAAGCCATGGCGATAGTGAGAGGCTCTCGCGCGGAAATAGCGAAACCGCCCGGAAGGGGAGAACCGGCAATCATTTCGGTTTTCCCGTTGGCCGGCGCAAACGCCCGGATGACAGGCATTCCGGCAAAGATGTTGTCCTGATTTTCGAGAGTCTCAAGCCAAGGTTCGTCAATAGTTCCGGCCTCCACCTGCGCCTTGAGCTTGTGCAACCGCGATAGATGACTTTTGATCTGCCCGGTTGCGTAGTCCTTCATTTCGCCGGAATCCATCATGAAGGCCCAATCGCTCGATTGCGCCAGGAGCAATTCGCGGCCGGCCTGGTGGAGCGCGCGGAGTTGCAGCCCTGTAGCCTGAGGGTATGCGGCACACAGCTTTTCCACCATTTCGGCGCCCGCCTGCAAATGGCGGCAGATCCAATCGTTGTGACCGTTCAACCACACTTCGTTGAAACCGTTGCGGCCCCAGCTCGAAAGAGAAGGCGTGGCCACCTGATTGGCCGGGTAGTCCTGCAGGTATTCGGAAAGGGTGACGAGGCGCAGGCTGGATTGATCGAGCGCGATTTTGCGGATCAGGTAATCGAGCCAGCGCGGCCCCTCGAACCACCAGTGGCCGAATAGTTCTGCGTCATAGGGAGCCACGATGATGGGCTTGCGGTCCATGCCGGAAGCGAGGCCGGCCACTTGCCGGATGCGCTCGGAGAGAAAATGCTCCGCGTGGGCGGCCGCTTTGCGCTCTGCCCATTCGGGAACGTACGGTTGCTTTTGGTCCCCCGTCCCCGTGATCCGGTAGTATTTGAAACCGGTATCGATGCGGATGCCATCGGGGTGAATGTAGGGCCCGATATAATCCAAATCCAAGTCAAAACCGATGTCGCGATAAAAGTCGCGGTAGTCGAAATCGCCCGGGTAGCCGACTTCAGAACTCCAGACCTGGCGCGACGAATCCGGATCGCGCCCAAACACGGCCAGCCCGGAAGGGCAGGCGAGGGGAGCATAAACACCATAATGGGGCCGGCGATCGGCCCGTGTGATGCCATGCGTTTCGAGGACCGTGTAGCTGATGCCGCTCTCGCGGAGAAGCTCGTCGAGACCGGGGTAGTAGCCGCACTCCGGCAGCCAGAAACCTTGGGGCGCGCGTCCGAAGGTCTGCATGTAGTGCTCAACTCCAAGGCGGATCTGCGCCCGCACGGCCGATGGGTTGACGGAGAGCAACGGGAGATAGCCGTGGGTAGCAGCGCTGGCGATCACCTCCACTTTGCCGGTTCGCTGGAAGCGATCGAGTGCGCCCACCAGGTCCTTGCCATAGCGATTCACGAAGCCATCGTGAACGCGCAGAAAAAGCCGCTGGTAGAGCAGCGCCAGCGGATGGAACTCGGGGAGGGAGCGCGTGCGGGCCACCTCCTTTCCGGCAAGCTCGATCGTCCTTTCGAGCCGCTTCAGATAGCGTGCCTGAAGGGGAGGGTCGAGTAACATCAATGCGAGCGTAGGCGTGAGAGAAATGGTAAGGCGGAAATCGATGCCATCTGCCAGGAGTCCATCGAGAATCTGAAACAGAGGTACGTAGGTTTCGGTGATGGCTTCGAAAAGCCAGTTTTCCTCTAGGAATTCCTGATGTTCCAGATGGCGAATGTAAGGAAGATGGGCATGCAGGATGAGAGCCAGGTAACCGTCCATAAGCGGTTCGCTTACGGTTGCACGCCGGCGCGCGAGCGCTCGGAAGGGGAAGACGGGAGGCCGGGGAAGAAGGCGTGTTCGGCGAGGGCAGTGGGATCGAGCGGAGAGCCTGGGTGTTCGAGCGGCGCTGGCGCTCCGGTGGGCAGCCCAGCGCTACTCGACCAGTCGGCAGGGAATCGATCTGGTGCCGCGGGGGTTGCGACTTCGAAGGGCGCTCCCGCGCGGGAACGCCATGGCCGCAACGCGTAGATCTCCGCGAGCTTCTGTTCGAGAACTTGAGCGGCATCTACACGTCTGGGAGCGCGCGCGATCCGGGGCGCGGCCGGCGCTTGCTCGCTTTGGCTCGCAACTGGCGTAGGCGCCGCGGCGGCCTCAGCAGAGCCTTTAGCGGGACCCACTTCACGCTTGTTTTCATCCCGCACAGGCTCGGCGTTCTCTGCAAGCCGCGCCACCGGCCAGGCCCGCGGAGTCTGCACCTGATTGGAACTAGCCAGTGGGCGGAACTCGCCCGCCGCGGTTTTCACGCCCAACTCCGCGTAGTAGGACTTGGCGGGACTCCCCACGTTCACATACCAGTTCCGTGTCCGCAGGTCGACATCTACCTCGAAGGAGCGCTCGGAGGCCACGTGGAAGCGCAACACGGCGGACGCAGTTTCGCGGGGAAGGCTGGTAATGCCGATATCCCAATAAGCGTGGATCAGATAGGGATCGACCACCATCAGAGTGACTCGGGGAGGCCCGTAGGAATCGGGCAGTTCGTCCCGATCCGCCGCGGGTGGGAGCGACGGCGACGTGTATTTGGCCCGTTCGATTCTCTCCCGGCCGTTCGAAAGAGAGGCGGTGCTCATCGAATTGCGATGTCCCAGACCGCGGCCTGCCGCACGCAAGGCAGCCCACATACCGGCTAGCCGGGTCTTCAAAGCCAGGAATAAGCTGGGCCACATCCCTCCCGATTTGCCGGCCACGTCCGCATCACCGCCCAGGTTGAAACGCCTTCCATTCCAGGCGGCAATCGGAACACTTCAGCGCTCCGTAGACGTTGTAATAGGTAGCGTATCCCGTGCTCGTGTCGGTTTTCGCCAGTGTCATTTCGTCATGAATGTGCGCGTGCTGATGACAAAGTCCGCGGCCGCAGGCTGCACATGTTCCTCGAGCCATGTTCTCACAGAACCAGCATTTCACAATATCAGCTCCTCCAAGGCCGGGAAGATTCAAAGAAACGGGCCTTTTTCAGCGATCAGAAATCGTGTTGCAGGATGGCGGTGGCCCGCCGGCAAAGCTCGCGCGCGTAATCGGTCCACACGCCCGTGCCCCAATACCGGAAGCAACTGGTCTGGGTCATCAGTAAGTAGTATACGGCGTTCCGGTAGCGATATTCCGACGGATTTACGTCCCGCGTCTTTTGGGCGAACAAGGCGCTCACTTGTTCGATCGGCCCCAACACATCACCGTAGCCTTTTACCCAGGAGAGATTATTGGTCCAGCTCCCGCCTTCCACGTTGAAACGGTTGTCCTGCTTGCGCAATTCCTCGATCACTTCTTCGAGAGCGGCCCCTTTGTCAACGGCGTCCGCCCGGCCCTGGAGCCGGTCCCAGATGCGCTTCTGCATGATGGGCTGGATGGCGGGGAAGTTTCGCTCCTCGACTCCCATGGCATCGAGATATTCCAGGTACTCAGTGACATTCATGGGAGGCGTATCGGAACCGGACGCTTCCCGCATGACTTCCATGTACTTGGAGGGAAATTCGTTCATCATGACGCCGCCATTTTCACCGTCCGCAATCTGGGCACAAACCGGGGGAACGGATTTGCCCGCCACGGGGGAACGATTCAAGCCCCTGGCCTCGTAATAAGGTTGCATTTGCGCTACCAGCTTGGTGTCACTGCCCTGGGTCTTCACGATGGCGGTGATGGTTTGGGTTTGGCCCGCGGAATTCCGCGCCACCAGCAGATGCGGCAGATGCGGTTCGCGAACGGGACCGCCATCCTCCACACGTTCTATAGAATGCTCCTGCACCAGTACCCAGCGGAAACCACTATCTTTGAGCGTGCGGACGAATTCGTAGGCGACATCGGGATGATTGGGCAACGCCATTTCCGGCGGGGAAAATCCACGCACCCGGCTAAGTGCTTCGAGGCCGAACATGGAAGCGAAATGATGCTGCCAGGCGCGCACGTGATGGCGAAAATCCTGCACGGGGGTGGAAGGCGCGACGGCGTGGCCCCACGCGGTGCCCAGCCACTCGACGCCGCGCCGGTATGCGGGATCGCGCGTGATGCGTTGTAAAGCTTCGATCACGTCGTGAAGGCCCATGGTTCGCAGGCCGTGCAGCAGGCATCCGGAATAATCGAGCATGATGCGCGGCTGCTTCCCTTCGCCGATCAATTGCGGAATGAACTCCCCCATGCGCTTATAGCACCAGGCGAAGATGCCGGCATTGTGACGGGCTTCGTCGTTGCCGAAATCGCGCATGAACTGAAGATTGCAAATGATCGGCGCCGTGCCGAGGTCATGGCTACCTGCCGGGATGAGTGGCTGATGCATATGGAGAGCATTGGCGAAGCCGCTCCGGACGCGGCCAAAATCGATGCCACACTCCGGCAGATAGAAGGGACCACTGCGGGCCATAGCCTGAGTGATAGCGTCCTCAGATCCGCACAGGTTCGGAACGCCGTCCACATATTCCGGCAAGCTGACCGATCCGATTTCGGGCAAAGTAGTGGTGCTCATAGCAATTTCCATTGTGACGGATTTGGTGTTGCAGAATCTCCCCGACCCCGGCCAAAGGGGTGGCCGATGACAAGCTGAGCGGCTACCATGAAAGAAAATACTATTATGGATCGTCTTGACCGCATCGAAGCCAGTATCGAACGCCTCGCCCAACAGCACGAGGCTGAACTGCACGAAATCCGCGAACTCTTCAAGGAAATGCTGAAGCGACACGACGACAGCCACCGTATGCACGAAACGTGGCTACTTGACCATGACTATGTATTGCGCGAGGTCACAGCCGCCATCCGCGCCCTCACTGCCGCTCAGCAAAACACCGAGCACACGCTGCAAGTCTTAATCGACTCACTCCGCAGCGGCAACGGCCGTAAGTAAGCACCCTTCGACCCCGCGACGCGCGGTGTAGGCCGGAGAGGGCCGTCCAGTTCCACGCGAGAGCGTCAGCTTTGATACACGCGCATGGTTTGCTCCGCTACGGCGTCCCAGGTGAATGCCGTTTCCGCGGCTAAGCGGCCATTGCGCCCCATCCACCGGGCCCACTCGAAATCCGTGAACAGAGTGCCGAGGCCCCACGCGATGGAATTAGCGTTGGCATGGACCTTCAAGCCATTCACGTTGTGCCAGACGAACTCTTCCGGCCCTCCGTTGCGCGTAGAGACCACCGGCTTGCCGGCGCTCCAGGCCTCCAGAATCACGATGCCAAAAGGCTCGTTGCGGCTGGGCACGCAGACCACGTCGCAGGACCGGTACAGGTCCGCCAGAGTGCCGTTGGTCTGGAAACCGACAAAACGAGTAGCGTGCGCCACACCCAACTGCTGGGCGCGGGTCTCAACGGGTTTACGCAGCTCGCCTTCGCCGGCAAAAATGAATTTGGCGCGCGCGTATTGTTTCAAGATGGCGGGGACGGTTTCCATTAACAGATCGGGCCCCTTTTGATGAGCCATGCGGCCCACAAACAGCACCGTCGGATCCGTCGGCCCTATCGCATATCGCCTTTTGATCGCGGCCGGTTCAATAAATCCATCGTAGTTGCGAACGTTTACGCCGTTATAAACGACCGAAATCTTCGGCTCCGGGACTTCGTACATCCACTGGACTTCGCGCTGCAAAGCACCCGACACCGTAATCACGCGATCCGCCCACACGGTGCCAGCGCGCTCCTGGTAGCGCACGCGCTCGGATTGTCCGCTGCAGAACCGGTTGCCACAACGGCCATATTCAGTGGAATGAATAGTCAGAATGCCGCGGCGCTCGCGCTGCTGGCGAATCCAGATCATGGCGTTCGCGGCCAGCCAGTCATGTGCGTGGATTACGTCGAACGCTCCGCCGTAATTTTCCGCCGCAAACACGTAATCGACGAAGGAGCGGCACATGTTATTCACTTCATCCACAAAGTTGGCGTTCAGGTCAAAAGGGCAGCGGTGATAGTGCACGCCATGGATGCGGTCGTACTTGGCTTGTCCGCGGCCAATGCGCGTGAACACGTGGACTTCATGGCCTTGGCGCTCGAGCGCGGCAGCCAATTCCGTGACGTGGGTAGCGATTCCGCCCACCGGTATGGAATGCAAAGACTCCCAACTTAAAAATGCAATTTTCATGAAGGCAATTCTCCAGCGCGGCGCATCGCCCGGTGAAGGGCTTTCGGCAAGGGCTACTTATTCCGGTAGCAGTTTAATTGTTGCGTTACCGTGACAGGGGGTTTGGGCTGCGGCGGCACAACTTCCGCGGCCGCGGCTCCAGGCGCGCCCACTCGTGGACAAAATCAGTTCAGGCATATCGGGCGTTTTTGATGTATTTCCGCTACAAAACCACGCCAATTCTCGAACTAGGAGAGTGATGCCACAGAGAGCCAGCGGGATTCGACAAACTGGCAGAATACTTCTGACCTCGGGACTGTGAGAGAGATTCATGGTTCTCCACGGTCATCTTCCGGATTGTGGAAGAACACACATAGTTCGTTCCCTCTTAGTGCTTACTCCAGCATTGTGTCATAGCAACAGTGAGCTGGCAAAGAAAAAAAGCTTACTAATGATTTGAGGTGTTTCTAATTGCTCAGTTGTGGAGAAGACTCAGTTCTGTAATGCTGAGATTTTCGATCGCATAGGAGAAGATTGCACATGTCATCCGTTATCGAGCCGATGTCTCACCACGCAAGTACTGCTAACGCCAGCGCGATTGCGGCCATTGCCGGCGGTTATCACAACTCCCCTTTCGATATCTTAGGGATGCATCCTGTAACGGTGGGTGGCAAGGCTTCGCTGGCAATCCGCACCTTCCAACCGCAAGCCTTGAGCGTTAACGTGCACCGCGCAGGAACGCAGTATCCGATGGAGCGTGTCCATCCCGCAGGCTTTTTTGAAACGGTATTTGCGGGTGAAACCGAATTCTTTCCTTATGTCTTTGCCATTACACTACACGAAGCTCCCGGATCTCCCCAAACCCATCACTATGAAATCGAAGATCCTTATCGTTTCCCGCCGGTCCTCAGCGATTTCGATCTACATCTCTTTAGTGAAGGAACACACCTGCGGTTGTATGAGAAACTGGGCGCGCAGTTGATGGAGCACCGGGGCGTCGAAGGGGCGTGCTTTGCGGTATGGGCGCCGAATGCGGAGCGGATCAGTGTGATTGGCGGCTTCAACCAGTGGGATGGGCGGCGCCATCCTATGCGGCCGAGGGGTGCGTCCGGCGTTTGGGAAATCTTCATTCCCGGGATCCAGCAGGGTGATCTGTACAAATTCGAGGTGAAGACGCGCTACCAGGGCTACATGGCCACTAAATCGGACCCCTGCGCGTTTGCCGCGGAATTGCGTCCCAAGACGGCATCGGTGGTCTGGGACATGGATCGCTATCAGTGGCACGACAGCGAATGGATGGCAGCACGCCGGGCGCGGCAGAGTTTCGAAGCGCCGCTGGCGATTTATGAGGTGCACCTGGGTTCGTGGAAACGCGAGCCCGATGAGCAATACGGCCACCGCTGGCTCAGCTACCGGGAACTGGCCCAACAGTTGGTCCCCTATGTTAAGGAGTTGGGCTACACTCACATTGAATTAATGCCCATAACCGAGTATCCTTTCGATGGCTCCTGGGGCTATCAGACAGTTGGTTACTTCGCACCAACGTCCCGTTACGGTACGCCAGATGATTTTCGCCACTTTGTGGATCGCGCGCATGAGTCGGGCCTGGGCGTAATTATCGATTGGGTTCCGGCGCATTTCCCTAAGGACGCACATGGCCTTTCGTTCTTTGATGGGACTCACCTGTACGAACATGCGGACCTGCGCAAGGGCGAACATCAGGATTGGGGGTCACTCATTTATAACTATGGGCGTAATGAAGTCCGGGAGTTCTTACTCTCCAGCGCGCTGTTCTGGCTGGATAAGTACCACATCGATGGACTGCGTGTGGATGCCGTGGCTTCCATGCTTTACCTGGACTATTCGCGTAAGGAAGGTGAGTGGATCGCCAACCAGTACGGAGGCCGGGAGAACCTGGAAGCAGTAGCATTTCTCAAACGCTTCAATGAAGTCGTGCACCAGGAGTACCCCGATGTACTCACGTTTGCCGAAGAGTCCACCGCCTGGGGCGGTGTCTCGCGGCCAACCTACGTCGGCGGCCTGGGCTTTGACATGAAGTGGAACATGGGTTGGATGCACGACATGCTCGAATACATTGGCAGAAATCCGGTTCATCGGCGCTATCACCATCACAACCTCACTTTCTCGCTCTTATATGCATTCACCGAAAATTTCGTGCTGCCTTTGTCACACGACGAAGTGGTGCACGGCAAGGGGGCATTACTGGCCAAGATGCCGGGTGACTACTGGCAGCAATTCGCGAACTTGCGGGCACTGTACGGCTATATGTATGCGCATCCGGGCAAAAAGTTGCTTTTCATGGGCGGCGAGATCGGGCAATGGAACGAGTGGAGTCACCGGTGGGAGGTTGAGTGGGTGCTTCTCTATTTCGACGCTCACCGGCAAATTCAGGAATATGTGCGTGCTTTGAACCGGCTTTACCGTGAGCAGCCGGCTCTCTATCAGGTGGACTTCACCTGGAACGGTTTCGAATGGATTGACTTTCACGACGTCGATAATAGTATTGTTTCTTTTCTGCGGCGCGCCAAAGACCCGAATGACTTCGTGGTGGTCGCGGCTAACTTCACACCGGTCCCCCGGCACGGCTATCGGCTCGGTGTGCCGGAGGGAGGATACTACCGGGAACTACTGAACAGCGATTCCAGCTATTTCGGAGGCGGCAATCTCGGCAATAACGGCGGGGTTCCTTCGGAAGCAATCCCCTGGCAGGGCCGGCCGCACTCCATAGTGATCACGGTGCCGCCGCTGGCAGTGGCGTTTTTCAAGCGGGAAAACCGATTTTGAGCCACAGATAAACGCAGATGAACGCAGATGAAAGGTCGTGGAGTCTATCAGTGTTCCTCTGTGTTTCTCTGCGGCCGATGGGCTTTTTGCGTATCCTGCTACCGGGGACCTTCCTCTGCAAGACCACGTCAACCAGCGCGCAACCTCTCGAGGTTCTCTCCCAGGATCAGCCGCGCATCCGGCGCGCCGGCGCCTAACTCCGCAAGTGCGCGCATCTGCGTATCGAAGATTTCGCGATTCCATCCCCGGGGAAAGAATGAAGAATCGGTGCCGAACAGCAGTCGCGATGGTCCCACGATATCCAGCGCGCGGCGGAAAACCGTGACCAGATCGAGTCCCAGGTAGCGCATCCAGCTATTGCTGCTCGAAGTGTCCAGATAGACGTTGGAGCAGAGGCCGGCGAGCATCAGCGCCTCGCGAAAATAGCCCGCGCCGAAATGGGGCACCACAAAGCGCACCCGCGGGTGCCGCAATGCTACACCATGCAGGTCGATGGGGTTCGAATAGCGCATATCGAACGGCGAGGCGAGGCCCAGTTTCTTGCGGACGCCCACAGTTAGTACGCCGCAATGCACAAAAACCAAGGTTCGTTCGGAGGCGGCCCGCTCCAGGAAAGGCTCCACGCGCGCATCGTGAATATAGTATTGATGCATGGCCGGAAAGAAGCACACCGCGTCGAGTCCCTGTGTGCTCTCCGGCGTTTCCACCAGAGGATTTACCATCGCATAGGCGAGAAACCTGCCCGGACAGGCTACGGCCGCGGCCCGCACCGAATCGGCATCGCCTGGCACGCTGGCGATCAGCGCCGCTTGCCGGACACCCTGCGCATCCAGTTCGGCCGCCCAGCGTTTCGCCAATTGCGCCGGATCAACCGGTGGCAGTTCCCACTGCAGTTCGCTCGCGATGGCTTCGGCGCTCTTACCCGCCTGCGCCGCCAGCATCTCGAAAAACCGGCGGGAAAAGAAATGCAGGTGGGCGTCGGTTACCGGGAGATTGTCAGTCCAGGGTGTTGTTGACATCCGGCTTGTTCCAGTTTGTCAAACCCGCAGCCAGCGCCAGTTGGGTTAATCCGGCGACATTATTGACGCCGAGCTTCTTCATCATGGTTTTGCGGTAACTGCGCACGGTCTGCAAACCCAGATCGAGAAGCACGGCGATGTCCTTGCTAGTTTTGCCCTCCGCTACCAGCCGTAAGACCTGCAGTTCGCGCGGGGAAAGGCCTTCCAAAGGGCTGCGCTCGTGTGTTTCCAGGTCGCCGCGCTGGATACGCGAAAGCAGCCGGTCGGAAACCTGCGAACTGAGATAGGAGCCGCCGCGCGCCACGGTCCGCAACGCATCCAGGAGCTCGGTGGAAGAGGCTTTTTTGAGCACAAATGCGCGTGCTCCCGAGCGGATAGCGCTCACTACCGAGTTCTCGTCATCGAACATGGAAAGAATGACGATTTTGATTCCCGGGCAATGGCGCAGTAGTTCGTTGGTGGTTTCGATGCCGTTCATTCCCGGGAGCCCGATATCCATGAGGACAATGTCGGGCTGCGATTTACGGCACAAATGAACGGCATCAGCGCCGTTTTCAGCCTCTCCGACAACCCGGAATTCGGCTCCACGCTCCAGAATGGTGCGCACACCGTCGCGCACCAGCTTATGATCGTCCACCAGCACAACGTCCAATGACATCCCCTATTTACAGAGTCGCGCGAGCGCAGGCTACTGCCTTGCGGCGCGCACCACCGTACCCCCTTCGCGGTTGCTCGTAAAGCTCAAATCGAAACCCGCCTGCGCAGCGTAATGCTCCATGCTCAGCAGACCGAGGCCGCGCCGCACACCCACTACATCTGCCGGGTCAAAGCCCCGGCCATTGTCCCTGACTTCCAAAATTGCCCCTTTACGTGTGGACTTTACCGCTATTTCAATGGCCGAGCAACCGGCATGCTGCACGGCGTTCTGAGCGGCCTCCTGGGCAATGTAGAACAAGGAAGAAGCAACCCTCGGGTCGAGCTTGAGAGAAGCGTCCACATGCACGCGCACGCTGCCCGGAAAGCTCTCTCGGATGCGGCTGGTCAAACGGTCGAGCGCGCTCCGCAAGCCGGCCCGTTCCACGGTGGAAGGGTTCAACTCGTAGCTAAACTCCCGCACCTCCTCCATCACGGTTTCCAGCATTTTTTGAATCTCGGCGACGCGCCCGCCGATTTCCGGCGAAACCGTTTCCAGATCCATGCGGACCAAGTCAAGCTGTAAGCCCAGCGCCGTCAGGTTCTGGCCCACGGAATCGTGCAGAAACCGGGAGGCCGTCTGGCGCTCGGATTCCTGGGCCCGCAAAGCGCCGAGCACGGTGTGGCGCAACTCCTGTTCCGCTGTGCTCCACGGGGCGCTCTGGTGAGCCACGCCGCCCAAGTGACTGATGCGGCCGTCCTGGCGAATCGGGAACAGCGTGACATCCCAGGTGGCATCGCCGTGCCGCTCGCGCAACATCAGCGTCTCGCCGGCCAGGGCGCGGGCAAAACGGTCCACCCACTTTTCCGGGGAGCCGAGCGCGGCTTCGGGTGTCTGGCCCTTGAGCTCCGCCGTGGTTCTACCGAAAATGCCGGAGGGATCTCCGTAAATTTCGCAAAACATGCCATCCTCCCCGGCGGTCCACATCACACTCGGACTCTGTTCCAGGAACACCTGCGCCAGCCACTGCGTGTCTGTATTCTTACTCATCAATGAAGGAAGATTTTAGCGCGGTTTAGGACCGGAGATTAGTACGGTACAAATGAGCGGATTAGAAATCCGGGAGTATAATTCCGTACTATGGCAGCTCCCTCCGATCCCGTGGCGGCGCTGCGCCAGGCGACTACTTTATCGGCAGAGCGCTGGGCCCACGTACGAGAACTGCTGGAAGCAGCGCTGGACCGGGAGCAGGGTGAGCGCGCGGAGTTTCTGCGGCAGGCCTGCGGCGCTGACGAGCAACTGCTCGCCGAAATTGAGGGATTATTGCGTGGCTTGGAACGATCTCCATCATTCCTCGAAGAGCCGGTTTTGCAGGTCGCGAGCGATGCGGAAGATACGCTGGTAGGCACTGCTGTGGGTCCCTGGAGGCTCTTGCGCCGCATTGGCGACGGGGGCACGGCATCGGTCTATGCGGCGGCGCGCAGCGATCACGAGTTTCGCAAAGTGGTGGCCGTCAAGCTCATCAAAGCAGGCATGGATTATGAAGAAGTCCTGCGCCGGTTTCGCAACGAGCGCCAGATTCTGGCCGCGCTAGACCATCCCAATATCACCCGCTTGCTGGATGGCGGCAGCACCGCGGCCGGCTTGCCGTACCTGGTGATGGAGTATGTGGAAGGGGTGCCGATCTCGCAATATTGCGCCACTCACAAGCTTTCCGTCACCGAGCGTCTCCAGCTTTTTCGCACCGTCTGCGCCGCGCTGGCCTACGCGCACCAGAACCTGATCGTGCATCGCGATCTGAAGCCGGCCAACATACTGGTCACCGCCCAAGGTGTTCCCAAGGTTCTGGATTTCGGAATCGGTAAACTGTTGCGGCCGGAATCCTCCGGTTACACCGTCCCGTTCACGCGCACCCAAATGCGCATGATGACACCGGAATATGCCAGCCCGGAACAGGTGCGCGGCGACCCCATCACTACCGCGAGCGACATTTACTCGCTGGGCGTAGTCTTATATGAGCTGCTGGCCGGACGGCGGCCCTACCGGCTCAAAAGTGGCGCCTCCACGGAGATCGAACAGGCTATCTGTGAATGGGAACCGGAGCGCCCCAGCGCAGCGGCCGCACGGAGCGACGGCCCGGTCACGGCCGAGGAGACGCCGCAGAAGCTGTCCCGGCGGTTGTGCGGCGATCCGGACGCCATCGTTCTGATGGCCCTGCGCAAGGAGCCGCAGCGGCGCTATTCCACGGTGGACCGTCTGAGTGAGGACATAGACTGCCACTTACGCGGGCTTCCTGTCAGTGCTTCGAAAGATACATGGACATATCGCGCGGCCAAGTTCACGCGGCGGCACAAAGTGGGCGTTGCCATCAGCGTGCTGACTGCCGTGGTTCTGGTCTTTGTCACTATCTTTTCGACTTACCTGCTGCGCGCAGAGCGGAGGCAGCAGAGAGTCACTTATCAGCTTATCGAGTTTATGCTGAACGATCTCGACAATGCCCTGAAGTCGGGCGCGACCTCCGCGAGGAAGGTTTTAGCCGATGACGTTCTGGCCAGACTGACACAGCTTTCTTCCGGCAGGGTTAGTGACCCGGACTTGCGTGTGTTGTTGGTCACTGCGTATTTGAAGTTAGGTGACATCCAGGGAAATATGTTCACCAACAACCTGGGTGATCCCTCGGCGGCCAGGCAAAGCTATCAGCGCGCCCGCCAGTTTGCGCGCACACCGGACGAAATCGTAGAAGCGGAAAGGCGTTTGGGAGACATGGCCTTCAACAGCGGGCAGTTCGGAGATGCGCTCGCCAGTTACCAGCGGGCGGCGCCGATACTCGACCGAGCCGTTCAAAGGAATCCGCAACAGCCAGCGTTATACGCGGCGGCAACCACCAACTGGTACCGGATCGGCTTCATGCAGTCGCAAATGGGAAGAATGCATGACGCTCTCGAAAGCTATGAGCATGAGATCAGCGTTGCCCAACAGCAGTTCGACTTGTTTCCCGATTCCAACGTACGCCGCGAACTCGGGCTGGCGAATCAGCACGCCGCGGACGCGCTCGAACAACTCGGGAGGCCGCCAGAGGCCCTGTCGCGGCTCCAATCCGCCCTAACTATCTATCAAGAGCTCCGAAAGGAGAAGCCAGGCAGCCTGAATCTCCAGCGACTGGAGGGCACCGTGTACATTTCGCAGGCCGAAGCTTTCCGCCAGCAGGGGCAATTCTTGCAAGCCGAAGGCATGTACCAGAAAGGCCTAAGCGTTTCCGATACTCTCTTAACGAAAGATCCTCACAACGAGAAGTATCAACAGGATCGCGACAGGATCCTACCGCGGCTCGCAGAGGTGGAAAATATCCTCGGTCGAACCAAGGAGGCGAGACGGCTGGCCAAAGACGCATTGGCCGAAGTGCAGCCCCTGGCTGAGAAGCCGCAACCCTCGCCAGATGATCTTTATTTGTATGCTTACGATCTCGTGACTACGCCCTTTCCGGATCTCCGCCGGCCCGAAGCTGCCCTGCACTATGCGCAAGAAGCGGCACGACTGACAGGCGGCTCCGATCCGGAGATATTGGACGTACTGGCGCGCGCCTGGGAGCAAAACGGAAACCTCGAGGAAGCTATCGCAACGGAAACGCGCGCGCTGGCACGTTATCCCGGATCAGAACCAATGATTCCGGGAACCGCACGCGACGAAATAAGAAAGAGACTGGCCGATTGGCAACACCGGCGTGCGGGCCGGTCACTGCCGGCGCAGTAAGCGTCTGGAAATGACTAAAAGAACACTACCTAACCCGGTGAGAAAAGTATACGAGGGTTCGGGCAGTAAGGTATCCTGCTTGAAACTCAAAATATCAGCGCTGCCTCCTTCGCCGAGCGGTCCGCCGTCCAAAGTGATCGTGGTACTGTTATCGTAAATACAAACTTTGTTGCTGAAGTATTGGCTCCCGCTGGTAGCTCCGTTACTGGCAACCGTGATGGTGATGGGGCCGGGCAAGTGATACGCCAACCCGCCACATCCTTGAGGGTACAGCGGGAGTATCGATGGCTGGGGTATGGGTGTCAGCGTCTCTGAGACGCTCGAGTATCCGGGCAGCGTAGAAGGATCGGACATATCTTCCTGCCCGCCAACGATAATCGGCGGATAGTCCACCATGTAACTGATCGCGTACTGAACTTCCTGACCCGCGGTAACCGCAAAGTCACTGGGAACCTCCGGAGTATAGGTGAATCCGAGTATGGCTCCGCCGACTTCCATGTCGGGAGTCAGAATAATGTCGCTGGCGGTGGCCACTACCGGACTTCCTATCACAACGCTTGACGAGAAAGTGAAGTCTTTGAATGTGAGCGGACCCTCGCTGCAGCCCGCGGTCGGCGAGAGAGCCTCGTACGACGCCAGGGTTCCGGTCATGCACACGGAGGCGTTCAGAGTCACCAGACTTTGCGCGGCCAGTACTCCGAGGAACAGTTTCGAATACATGGGGACCTCCCGTGTCCTTCAATGTAGGCTAAAAGGGACGGCTGCGCAATCACAAGGGTACTGCCGATACCATGCTGCTGACGAAATTTAATTCGACACGGTTTTTCGCTGATGCGCGCGCCCCTCGAGAGCGCGCAAGCGAACAGTTCCGGCGATATCCGTCTACCATGAAGTAGTGAACGTGGCTCTGGTGCTTTCCGCGGGGGGTATGTACACCGCCTGGGAAGTGGGGGTCTGGCGGTCGATTGCTCCGTATATACAGCCTGGCCTGATCGTGGGCGCATCGGCGGGAGCGTGGAATGGTTGGGCTATTGCCGGAGGCGCCACGCCTGACGATCTGGCGGGCGAATGGCTCGATGCATCGCTCGCCACAATTCGCATCCGGCGGCCGGAACCTTTGCATCGCAAAGCGCGCGAATTATGGTCACGCTTTCAGCCGCGAGTGCCCTTCGGCCTCACGGTGGTAGAGATGCCGCGTTTCCGGGCACGGTTAATCCGCGGATCCGACGTAACCTGGGAGCACCTGGCGGCCACCTGTTCCATTGCCGGCCTATTCCCTTCCGTGCGCATCGGCGGCCGGTCTTATGTCGACGGAGGGTTGCAAGGCGCGCTCCCGCTTTGGGCAGCCGAGGAGATGGGCGCCACTCATGCCATCGCGCTGAATTGCCTGGTGGGCTTGCGATGGCGCATCCTCCGCAGAGTGTTTGGTTGGCGGCGCCCGAGCCCACGGTTGCAGGTGGTATCCATTATTCCCTCCGAACCGCTAGGCTCCCTGAAGTACGCCCTCGTATGGTCCCGGCCCCGTATCGAGCGGTGGATTCGATTGGGCGAGCGTGACGGGAGAGAGGCTTTACGTTCCATGAGCATCTTGAAGTGACGGCCGTCGTGGACCATGGCTCCGCTTCGCAGTACATCGAGTACAATGGCTGTCTATGCCGAGCTATCGGGTATACCATATGAAGGATTCCTTACGGCAGCAGTTCCGTTGGGCCTCGCATGTCTCCGGTGCGGCAACAGTCAAACCGAAGGATTACGAGCCGGACGGCCAGATCGAAGCCCATAACGAATACCATGCCTGGCAGTCGCTGCGGGAATCCGGCCAGCCGCTCAGCGTGGGGGACTTGCTGGAGACGGAGGAAGGCCAGTTGCGTATTTGCAAATATGTCGGTTTCGAGCCGGCGCAATGGGTGCAGCCGGAACCCGCCGGGGTGTAGGAGGGCCCATGCCGGACTACCGTTTAGGTGATGTGATTGACGACTTTTGCGTGCGCTGCAAGCGCATCATGAATCATTCACTGGTGTCATTGGTGAATGGCGAACCGGCGAAGGTCCGTTGCCGCACCTGCCACAACGATCATGATTACCGTCATGAGCAGGCTCCACCTCCCAAAGCCGACGCCCGTAAGCAGGCGCTGTTCGACGAAGTCCTAAAGAAGGTAACTCCCGACGGCAGCGGCCAGCCCGAAGCGTCAGCGGGAGGAAGCCAAGCCGAGGCCAAGCCCGCAGCCAAGGGCAAAAGCAAGAAGACGAGCACGTAGGGCACGCGCTCGAAATTGCCGCATCCGCCGCGGCGTTGCGTTTGTGCCCGCCTAATGTAAAGCGAAGACCACCAGGGCTTGGTTGTTGTCGCGGGCCGCGCCTCCGGCCGCCACAATCGCTACATATTCCTTCCCGCTTTTCCCCTGGTATGCGATGGGTACCGCGGTGGCCGCATGGTCGAGTTTGGTCTCCCAGAGTTGGTTCCCGGTTTTCGCATCGAAGGCGCGAAACCGATTGTCATTGGTGGCGCCGATAAACACTAGATCTCCGGCGGTGGCAATGGGGCCGGCAAAAGCGCCTGCGCGCCCGGTATTCCGTTTTCCTTCCGGTAATCCTTCTGTGATTCCCAGCGGCACTTGCCAGGCGATCTCGCCCGTGTTGGCATTCACCGCGAAGAGGCGCTCCCATGGTGGCTTCACGCAGGGCAGGTTGCCGATCGATTTGCCGTCCGCACCTTTAGCCGGCGCGCTGAAGCTGAAAAAGCCCGGCGCCTTGTCGTACGGCAGTTGCCCTTCTTGGCCGGCGTTCGGATTCTTCCGAATCCACCCGGTGCCGGGGCTGTCCTGCGAGTTGACGAAAACATATCCCGTGTGAGGATCGGCCGCGGCCCCACCCCAGTTGGTGCCGCCGGTTGGCCCGGGGAAGCTGATGGTCACCTTGGCGGGCGTGCCCTCCGCTTGATAGGCCCACGGCGTGAAGGGGCCGGATTCTTCGAACCCGTTCTTCACCCACAGCTCCTGGCATGCCTTCGCGTGCTCGGGCGTGGTGTCTTCGGCAGTGACGATGTCTTCCTTTTTTACGCTGACACGCGCTAGCGGCGGCGGCTTCAGGGGGAATGGCTGCGTGCGCGCGTACCATTCTCCCGGCACGCTGCCCTGTGGCACCGGCCGCTCCTCCACTCCGAATACCGGCTTGCCGGTAGTGAGATCGAGGATGAACATGTAGCCGGATTTGCCGGTCTGAATCAGAGCGGGAATCTTCTTGCCTTCGACAGTGAGATCCAACAACACCGGATCGGGCGGCAGATCATAATCCCATAGCTCATGGTGCACCGTCTGGAAATACCATTTCATCTTGCCGGTGTTAGCATCGACGGCCACCACGGAATTCGCAAACAGGTTGTCGCCTTTGCGATCGCCGCCGTAATAGTTCGCCGCCGGCCCTCCCATGGGCATGTAGAGAATATTGCGCTGGTCGTCGGCGGTCATCGAGTAGGACCACATATTGTTTCCGGCATGGCCTTTCCAGGCATCCGCGGGCCAGGTGCCGTAACCGGTTTCGCCGGGCGGGGAATGGTGTGGAATTCCCATAGCTTCTTCCCGGTGCGCGCATCGTAAGCGCGCGAATCGCCAGAAAGCCCGCCCGGAACTTCGTCTTGCGGATGGGGATTCGGTTCGCCCGGACCGAACACGTTCATGCCGGCGAAGATCAGGTTTTTGAAAACCAGCGGGACCGGCAGGCAGGTAAATGATGCCGTTGACAACCAGCGGAGTGACCTGGTTCATGGTGCTGGCGGGCGAACTGTTAGCGTCCGGCCTCATGCGATAAGCCCACGCCTGCGCCAACTCCGCCACGTTCCGCGTATTGATCTGCGTCAGCGGCGAATAGCGGGTACTGGCGAGGTCCCGATTATAAGTGGGCCAGTCGCCTGCCTGTATTTTGATGGCTTGCGCCTGGAGTGCCGGCAGAGCAGCCGCGGCGCAGACAAAAAGCAAAGATCTCGCGTGCATATGCGCCCGCCAGTATATCGTGGCCGTCAGCCATGCGGTGGCGCCGGAGCCGGGGAAAATGGTTAGCCCCAGATAAAAACGCAGCAGGCCGCGGACTTACTGTAACTCACGCGGCTGGTTCATTCAAAGTCTTTATTCCGCACATAAGAACTTTTTGCTTCTCTGCTACATCGGTTCCAGGCATTCTGAAGGGTTCAGCTATCGAAACAAGGAGAATTCAAAATGAGTCCGCAAGAAGTCTTGGAATTTAGCAAGAAAAACGATGCCAAACAGCTCGATTTGCGTTTTACCGATATCCCGAGCCTGCAGCATCACGTTTCTTACCCCATCAATGAGCTCGATGAGAGCAGTTTTGAAGATGGCTTCGGCATGGATGGCTCGAGCATCCGCGGCTGGGCGGCGATCCATGAGAGCGATATGCTCCTGATCCCCGATCCCAAAACCGCGTTCATGGACCCCTTCGCCGAAACCCCCACCCTAGTCATGTACGGCGACGTGAAGGATCCCGTGACCAAGCAGCGCTACGAGCGCGACCCGCGCTGGGTTGCCCAGAAAGCCGAACTGTATTTGAAGAACACCGGTATCGCCGATACCGCCTATTTCGGCGCCGAAGCCGAGTTCTTCATTTTCGATAACGTCAGCTTCGATCAGAACCAGCATTCCGGCTACTATTACGTGGACGCCGAAGAGGGCCGCTGGAATTCGGGGCGCAAAGAGAACAACCTGGGCTACCGGCCGCGCTACAAAGAAGGCTACTTCCCGGTGCCCCCCACCGACCACTATCAGGATCTGCGCAGCGAAATGGTGCAGACCATGATCAAGTGCGGCATGACCATCGAGTGTCATCATCACGAAGTCGCCACCGGCGGGCAATGCGAAATCGATCAGCGCTTCGATACGCTGGTGCGCTCGGCCGACAACATGATGCTGTACAAGTACATCATCCGCAACGTGGCCAACCAGTACGGCAAAACCGCGACCTTCATGCCCAAGCCGATCTTCGCCGATAACGGCAGCGGCATGCACACCCACCAGAGCCTGTGGAAAGACGGCAAGCCGCTATTTGCGGGGGATTGCTATGCCGGCTTCAGCCAGTTGGGCTTGCACTACATCGGCGGCCTGCTGAAGCATGCGCGCGCGCTGTCGGCCCTCATCGCGCCCACCACCAACAGCTACAAGCGTCTGGTGCCGGGCTATGAAGCGCCGGTGAACCTGGCTTACTCGCGGCGCAACCGTTCGGCGGCCTGCCGCATTCCGATGTACTCGGCCAGCCCCAAGACGAAGCGCGTGGAGTTCCGTCCGCCCGATCCATCGTGCAACCCATATCTGTCGTTCGCCGCCATGGTGATGGCGGGCCTGGATGGCGTGCTCAGCAAGATCAACCCGGGCGAACCGCTCGACAAGGATATCTACGATCTGACACCGGAGGAGATGAGAAACGTGCCGTCCATGCCGGGGTCGCTCGAAGAAGCCCTGAGTTGTCTCGAAGACGACCACGATTTCCTGCTGCGTGGCGATGTGTTCACCGAGGAGTTGATCGAGACTTTTATCGATTACAAGCGGAAAAACGAAGCGGATGCCGTGCGCCTGCGGCCGCATCCTTACGAATTCGCTTTGTATTACGACATCTA